>JAVBPI010000062.1:0-40445 GCA_031549705.1 Thermoguttaceae bacterium | reverse complement strand
GACGTCTTTCATTGTTAAAGTCTATTTTACGATAATGATAAATAAAGTAAATATTGACATTAATAAAATTAATTTTTTGGCGGTTCAGATAAACTTAACGGGAATGATTGCCGGGCGTGGAAAAGAACGCCTTCACTTTTTTTCCGCGAACATTATAATCGGGGAAACCATGTCAAACCACGCTTCGCGGCTAAAACGCAAGCGATTCACACCCCGTATGGTGCCATCAACGTCTCCTGAAATGCTTGAAACGCTGACCGCCTATTCGCCTGCTTTTGCAACAATGCTCGGCCTGATGGTCATGTCGGCGTTTTTTTCGTCGAGTGAGGCGGCGTTCTTCTCGCTGAGCCGAGACGACAAACGACGGCTTGCCGAAGGGGGGCCGCTCGCGAAACTTGCTCTCCGACTCGGCGAAAATTCGGAGCGGCTGCTCAATTCGATTTTGCTCGGCAACCTGATCGTAAACCTGTTGACGTTCACGCTGTCGGCGATCGTGACGTTTCGGCTCCAATCGAACGGACACGGCGAACTTGCCGGCGTAATCGCCGTTGGCTCGGTTTTCAGCGTGATCCTGTTTTGTGAGGTGCTCCCGAAAGATCTCGGGGTTCTCGCCCCTCGTTTTTTTGCACCCCTGTTCGCGCTCCCCCTTTCGCTTGTCATCCGAACTCTTCAGCCGATCCTGCCGATCCTGAAAACGACGAACATCCTTTCGAGGCGGCTCTTTTGGCCCGATTTCATGCCGGAAGAGAACCTCCGTGTCGGCGATTTGGAACGGGCCGTTGAAATGTCCCGGGAAGACGCAACGCTTCTCAAGCGGGAACAGCGGGTCCTGCAGAACGTCGTTTCGCTCTCCGATATCCGGGCGGAAGAATTAATGCGACCGCGAACATTGGTCAAAGTCTTCAAGCCACCGGTGTCGCTCGACAAAATCGCTGCCGAATTGAACGGAAAACTCCCACGAAGCGGATTCCTGCTCATTTCCGAAGAGAATTCCGACGAAATCGCGTCGGCGGTTTGCCTGAAACGATTGCCGGATGCGGAGTTGCAAACCGTTTGGCGGAACGATTCACACCCGATTCTCTGCGTGCCTTGGTCGGTCTCCGTCGCCGAGGTATTCGACTTGTTGCGGAAAAACAATCAAGAAATCGCCGCCGTATTGAACGAATTCGGCGAAACGATCGGCGTACTGACCGTCGACGATATTATCGAAACACTTTTCACGCGGGAGCAGGGACGCAGCCGTCGATTGCTTGACCGAATGGAACTCGAACGGCTCGACGCCAAACGTTGGTTGGTCAACAGTTTGACGGGACTTCGGCGTCTGCAACGAAAATTCGACGTCGAACTCCCGAAGCACGACAGCGTGACGGTCGGCGGGCTTCTCCGGGAAATTTTGGAGCGGTTTCCCAAGCAGGGAGATGTCTGCCGTTGGGGGCCGTTGACCTTCCACGTCGTGGAAGTCGCCGATTCCGACAATCCGAAAATCGAGATGACCGTCGACGAAACGGCGGTCGAATGAAACCCGTCATCCCCGCGCAGGCGGGGACTTAGACAAAAGACGCAATCACTGCCTGTGCATCCGTCATTGATTGGAAACAAAACATCGTGAATAGCGTGTGCAAGAGCACATTGGAATTGACTCTCCAGGTCACCGCCTGCGCGGAACCGATGCACTACGCCGCGAGTTTTCGAGCCAACGAAACGGCGGTGCTGGCGTTCTCACTGTAACCATCGGCGCCGATTTCCGTGGCGAAATCCGCCGTGACCGGAGCGCCGCCGATCATGACTTTCGCTTTTTCACGGAGCCCGGCGGTTTGCAACGCTTCGATCACTTTTTTCATTTGCGGCATCGTCGTCGTCAGCAGCGCGGAAAGGGCGATGATCGTTCCGTCTTGTTCCTTGGCAGCGGCGACAAATCTCTCCGGCGAAACGTCGACGCCGAGATCGACGACTTCGAAGCCGCCTCCTTCGAGCATCGACGCCACGAGATTTTTGCCGATGTCGTGCAAGTCTCCTTGAACGGTACCGATCACGACACGTCCCGCCTTGGCGACCCCCGATGATTTGAGCAACGGGTTGAGGATTTTCATCGATTCCTGCATCGCCCGGGCCGCGATCAACAGTTCCGGAACGAAAAATTCGTTCTCCTCGAACCGTTTCCCGACTTCTCCCATGGCGGGAATCAGGTGGGATTCCATAATCGTTTGCGGCGTAACATTTTGCGCAAGGAGTTCGTTGACTTCCTTCAGGGCGGTTGTCGCGTCGCCGTCAACAACGGCCAGAAACAGAGAGGATTGTTCGCTCATGGTTCGTTCCAATATTGTGGGGGAATATTCAGCTTGTGTAATCTACCGAATGTCACGAAAAAATACAAGACGATTTTAGTCGAGAGTCGCATTAAAAAATCGAGCCAAAACTTTTTTCCGGTCCCAAGCGACGAATCCCCGTCCGAGATAAGCCCGAACGGCAGCGGTGTTTTGTTCGTCGACGGACGTCAACAGGAAAGGACGTTTCCAAACGGCGGCGGTCTGTTTGGCGAAGGCGACCATTGAATTTCCGAAACCGAATCCACGGTGCTCTTCGACGATCCCCATGTACGTCAACTCCATCTGCTCGTCCGACTGATCCGTCAAGAGGAGCGAGCCGACATCCTTGCCGTCCTGTTGGACGAAAAACCAGAGTTCCGGCCGAAAAACGGCTCCAAGTTTGTACCCTTCCAAAACGTCGTCCGTCGGCGTAATGCCGACCAGTTGCGGAAAGTCGAGGGTATTCCGATAGGTTTCGCGGACCAGATCGACCATTCGGGGGAAGTCCGATTCGTTTTCGTGACGCATCGGAACGAACGTGATCCGTTCGTCGGTGTTCGTTTCGGCGTCCGTCGGTTGGCAAACGAGATAAACGAGTTCGGAAACGTATTCGAAACCTCCTTGCCGTTTCATCTTCGCGATGTCGACCGACTGCTGGAGATCGGCGAGCATGACGGCTAATTTCGTCCGTTTTTTCGCGCAACGGTTTCCGAAAGCGTCGAACAACGACTTCTCCGTGGCGTCATCGACTCCCCGCGGCGGCCAAAGGAGGATCGAACCGTCCGGTCGGGCCTGGGAAAAAAGGGCGCCGATCAATCGATCGCCGTCCGTCGCCTGGAACACGTCGGTCAACGTAATCGTTCCGAGACCGAATTGCGCAATCACGGCGTCGACGCGGACCGCCAATTCCGAATCGGGAAGATGCCCGAAAACGAAACGGAGCACGTCGTGGAGTCGCTCGGCGTCCGGGTGGGAAACATCGGCCATGGATCAGCCCTCGAAAAACGTAACGGCGTTACGAAAAATCGCGAAGCCGTCCCCGGCGGTCGGATGGTCGCCGGGATTCCGACGGGTCCATTGCGGATGCTGGCAAACGTCGATGTGTCGTTCGGGATGCGGCATCAAGCCGAAGACCCGTCCCGTCGAATCACAAGCGCCGGCGACGCCGAACGCCGAACCGTTCGGATTGCCGTCGGCGACATAACGTAACGGAAGGCAGCCCGACTTGTCGAGCGTGTCCAGAATTTGATCGTTGCGAGGAACGAACCGTCCTTCGGCGTGCGCGATCGGGAGATGGAGCGACTCGACGTCCTTGAGAAAAACGCAGTTCGAACCGACCGTACGTAAATTCACCCAGCGGTCCATGTACATGCCGGTGCTGTTCCACGTCAACGTCGCAGGGCTCCCCTCGGCATCGTCGTCGAACAGGACGCCCGACTTGATCAGGACCTGGAATCCGTTGCAGATCCCGAGAATCAGCTTTCCGGCGTCCTTGAATTTCTTGAAAGCGTCGCCGAGGTGATTGCGGATTTTCGTGGCAAAGACCCTCCCGGCGGCGATGTCGTCACCGAAACTGAATCCGCCCGGTACGCAGAGAATCTGGGCGGCGTCCATCGTTTTCGGGGATTCGAGAATCCGATTCAGATGGAGCACGTCGACTTTCGTCGCCCCCGCCTGTCGGAAGGCGAAGGCCGTTTCGTTGTCGCAGTTTGTTCCGGGAGCCCGAAGAATGAGTACGTTTGGCATAGTGATGGTGTTTCATCCGGGAATTGTGCGGGTACGCTTCATCCCCGGCTCTTGGATCGATTATTCGGGGATTTGTCCCCAGTCGGGAACGCGCTGAATGGTGCCCGCTTTGTCGACGAACGCCAATGTGATGTGCCCGATTGCGAGCAATTCCGTTCCTCGCAGAACATGGTGTTCGTATTCGATCTTGACGCGGGTGATTCGCTTGACAATCGTTTGGATCGTCAGCAGGTCGTCGTATTTCGCCGGTTTACGGTAGGTGCACTCCGCTTTGATGACAACGCCGAACAGGCCGCCCTCCTCGACTTCCCGATACGAATACCCGAGGGAGCGGAGAAGCTCGGTTCGGGCTATTTCAAAAAACGTGAAATAGTTGCCGTGATAGAGAACACCCATTTGGTCCGTCTCTTTGTAACGGACCCGAACCTGAATCTCGAAGGGGGGAATGGACATGGTGGAATGAAATAAACCCCACGAAAGCGGGGACTTGGACGAAAGATATCGCCAACCGTCTGCTCCGTCAATATCGTCTACTCCCCGCCTGCGCGGGGATGACGGCATCTTGCATCTTTTCACGACTTTTACTCACGTTGATTCAGTTCGGTGTAGTCGAGCCAAACCTTCGGATTGGGTTCATAGATTTTCGCTTCTTCTTCGGTTTTCGGCGGATCGAGCGGTCGGACGACGCGGAATCCGACGAACGGGGCGTCCGTCACCCACCAAATGCTTTGCGGGAACTGCGGATCCTGAAGTTTCCACGCTTCAACGGCGTAGAGACGTCGAGCGGACCGGAAATTGGCCGTTTCGTCGTCGTCACAGTGTCCGCCGCGAGCAATTTGTCCGAATCCTTCCTGAGCGGCGGGTTTGACCGGTGCGCCGAACATTTCCGGCTTCCGCTTGGAATAGGTGTCTTTGGCGTACTGTTCGAGCACCCATTCGGCGAGATTGCCGTGCATGTCGTAGAGTCCCCAAGCGTTCGGCTTGAGTTGCTTGACCTTGTTCGAACCGTTTTCGCTGTTGTCGGCGGTCCAAGCGTATTCTTCAATGTCCTTGGCGTCTTTTCCGAAAGAGAACGCGGTTTTGGTGCCGGCGCGACAGGCATATTCCCATTCCGCTTCGGTCGGAAGCCGGTAATAGCGGCCGGTGAGCATGGTCAACCATTTGCAATAGACTTGCCCGGCGTACACGGTCATTCCACTGGCGGGATAACCGGGTCTGCCGGCGTGGTCGTGACTGATCGAGCCGATATTGTACGGAGCAGTCGGATTCGCCAAGGCGTCGGCGAGTTTTTCCTGAGCGGACGGTTCCGCCGTTTTTGATGCTCGGGCAATTTTCAACATTTTCAGGGCGAACTGCTCGAATTCCTTCCATGTCGTTTCGTGTTCTTCCATCCAGAACGGCTTGATTTCGACTTCGACTTGCGGTCCTTCGTCTTCGAGACGTCCTTCTTCATCTGCGGGGCTCCCCATGAGAAACTTTCCCCCTTTGATCGGGACCATTTTGAAGGCGACATCCGTTCCCGGGATTTTTTCGTCGTACGCTTTCATATCGGCTTCGGTCACGGCAGCGGAATCGGCGACCGGCGTCGGGTTTTTCATAAACTCCAACGACGATTGGAAGATCGGATTCTTGAGGTTTCGCTCCTTTTGTCCGGACACAGCTTCAGCGGCGGAAAGGGAGGCGATGGAAAACGAGACGAGAACCGCAATTGATGCGGCGGCAAACAGATGTTTA
Source organism: Thermoguttaceae bacterium (assembly GCA_031549705.1). Taxonomy (GTDB): domain Bacteria; phylum Planctomycetota; class Planctomycetia; order Pirellulales; family Thermoguttaceae; genus WRKP01. Next base: position 34,659 of record JAVBPI010000062.1, on the reverse strand, counting down.
ATCATGGGGTTCAAAATGTTGGAGGTCGGCGAGACGAGCCTGAAACAATGTTGACGACCATTATAGCCGCAGCCCGCAAGAATAGCAACCATGGGAGCGGTGATCCACGAAGCCGACCATGCCGCGACAACAATCGACCGCCGACCAGATTCAGGACGAATGACCTTGGAGAGTCTGGACATTTATCATGCGTTGGAGAAGTTGAGTGATTGTGGCAAGGAGTTGTTCACGTTGGAGTCTCCGAAACTTGATTCGTGGCGGGAGACGACGAAGCGGATTCTTCTGAAGGAAGGATATGATGGATTTCACGTTTTGGGTGAGAAGAAAAAATCGGGCGAAACGGAAGAAACCAAACTTGCGGCGTCGGCGTCGTCGGACGGATATCAGCCTTGGCAGCGGGAGCGGTCGGAGTATCGGCAGCCGTTGGCGGAGGGCCGTTCGATCGGGAGCGGTCAGGTGGAGGGGGCGTGCAAGAACTTGATCGGAGCGAGGTTCAAGCAAACGGGGCCTCGTAGGCGGGTGGACCGAATCGACCGCATGGGCGTGATCCGCTCGCTTTTCAACGGCGACCAAAATGGGACGCCTACTGGAAGGCCGCCAATTGATTGTCTACAAAAACTTGCACGCCCCCCTCCCTTTTTCATGGAGGAAATTCGGCTTGTCCCTTTCGGTTCTTTGGTGTACAATGCCGCGACGGCGCTAGGGAAGTCGCCGGAGGATTGGATGCCGAACCCGTTCCAAGGAAGGAAGTTATGCCAAGTTATCTTTACAATATGAACGATCTTGGAAACGAAATCAACGACAAGCTGAGAGCCGCAAAGTCACCGCAGTTTGCCAGTCCCTCCTGCGACGAACGTTTTGCCCAGGAGTTGCGACGGGGAATCGCCGCAACACGCCAATTTTTCTTCGATCACCAACATCCGGACGGGTATTGGGTCGCCGAACTTGAAGGAGACGCCCTTCTTCAAAGCGAAACGATCATGCTTCTCGCGTTTCTCGGCGAGGAAGACTCCGACCTCGCCAAGGGTTGCGCCAAGAATCTCCTCGAAACGCAGCTCGACGACGGCGGCTGGGGAATGTACACCGGCGCGAAATCCGATGTCATCAACACCGTCAAAGGGTATTTTGCCCTGAAAATCACCGGACACGATCCGAGCAGCGAGCCGATGCAACGGGCAAGAACCCGCGCTCTGGAACTCGGCGGCGTCGACAAGGTCAACAGCTTCACCCGGTTCTACCTCGCGCTGCTTGGGCAGATTCCTTACGACCAATGTCCGGCAGTGCCGCCACAGATGATGTTACTGCCGAAATGGTTCCCGATCAACATTTACGCCATGAGCGCCTGGTCGCGGACGATTTTCGTGCCGCTCTCCATCGTTTCGGCACTCGCTCCGGTTCGGGAACTCCCCCCGGAAAAGAGTATTCGCGAACTCTTCGTTAAGGCCCCGAGCCAATGGGGACCGCTCGTTGCCCCCGGCAAAAAATATACCCGGAATCCGTTTTCGCTCGACCGTTTCTTCCGGATCTGCGACAGCGGCATGAAACTCTGTCGGAAACTCGGCCTGACCCCGTTTCGCAAGCTTTCCATTGAAAAAGCAAAGAAATGGATGCTTGATCGCTGCGAACGGAGCGACGGCCCCGGCGCGATCTATCCACCGATCGTCTGGGCTTGGGTCGCTCTCAAAGCGCTCGGTTACGCCGACGATTCGAAGGAAGTTTTATACTGCCGCAAGCAGTTGGAAGACCTCGTCATCAAGAACGAAAAAACGGGAAGTATTCGGCTCCAACCGTGCAAATCACCGGTCTGGGACACCTCGCTGACGCTCAAAGCCCTCATGCTCGGCGGTTTGACGACGGCTCATCCGGCGATTCGCAAAGGGGTCCGTTGGGTGCGGTCGCGGCATGTCAAAGCGACCGGGGATTGGGCCGAAACCGTGAATGTCGCTCCCGGCGGTTGGTGTTTCGAGTTCAACAACGACTTTTATCCCGATTGCGACGACACCGCGATGGCGTTGATGGTCCTCGCCGGCCGCTTCGACGAAGCGAAAACGACCGTGCCGAAAGTCGGAACCACAGGTCCCGGCTCGTTAACATATCGTGAAGCGAACGACAAGGGAACCGACAAGCTCGACGGAAATCTCCCCCCCGATTTGCGGTTGATCGTCAGCGGTTGCGTTGAGTCGCTCTCGGAAGCGAAACAGGATGCTCTCGATATTGCGGACACCTCGGCGGCTCTGGAAAGCGGACTTCGTTGGCTCCTTGCGATGCAGAACAAGAATGGTGGTTGGGCGGCGTTCGATCGGGAGAACAATCGGGAGTTCCTCTGCAAGGTTCCGTTCGCGGACCACAACGCCATGATTGATCCGAGCACCCCGGACCTGACGGGGAGGGTGATGGAATCGCTGGGCCGTCTCGGTTTTCGGGTCGGGCAGAACGCCCCAATCGACAGGGTGGTTGCCTACATGAAAAAAGAGCAGAAGCCGGACGGCAGTTGGTTCGGCCGCTGGGGGGTGAATTATATTTACGGAACTTGGCAGGCGTTGACCGGTTTGGCGGCGGTCGGCGTTCCCGAAGACGATCCGGCTATCGAAGCCGGGGCGAATTGGCTGCTCACGCACCAACATCCGAGCGGTGGTTGGGGGGAGTCTCCGGATTCTTACGCTGATCCGTCGCTCCGTGGGCGGGGTAATCCGACGGCGTCGCAGACCGGTTGGGCCGTCATGGGATTGATTGCAGCAGGAAAGATCGAGCATCCGGCGGTCGCCAAGGGAATTCGATTCCTGCTGGATCGGCAGCGAAACGACGGAAAGTGGTTTGAGCATGAGTTCAACGGGTCTGGCTTTCCGCTCGTTTTCTATTTGAAGTACCATTATTACAGCGTGTACTTCCCGTTGATGGCGTTGTCGCTCTTCGCCGCTAAATCGAAGGTCGCCAACGTGAATGTCGAACCGACCGAAGCGGTGATCAAAATGGAAACGATTCGTGTTTTCTCGCCGGAGACCGGATACTACAACAACGCCCGAGTCGACGACAAGCACGAAGAGTTCGAAAAGGTCCCGCCGCCGCATCGAGAGAAAACCGAGCCGAAGAAAACCTCGGCTCCGACGCTTCGGTTGTTCTTGGGGTAAAAATACAAGCCGGAAGGGAGGCGTACTCGCCGTACTGACGGTCGCGAACCAATACTGATTCGCGACCGTTTTTTCGTTGACGAAAGCCTTGAAACGCGCTGTCCACGAGTCCTTCACGGAATAAAACAGTGGGGCTTGAACTCAGCCGGCATGCGCAGATAATAGGCATTGTAATGAATTCTGCGGCGCGTATGCGACATGCATCTCTGACCGTGAATCACAGCACCTTTCCAATGTTCCAAACGGCATGTCGCCTCTTCCACGTTCACACACAACGGACGCTTTGAGAATGCAGATCCCCAGCACGGACGGATGGGTTCCGAGCGGATTTCCCTATTTTACCGCCGACGATCCACTCCGTGCGATTGCTCCTCCGCTTCCCGCTAATCTCAAATCAAGACTGATCCCTTGTTCCGTTTCGGTGCCGCTCCATCCGGTTCTTTTCGTTTGCGACTCCTCGGAACGTCGCTCCCAGTGGATACAAAGCATTTCGGCGGAACACTTTCAGGCGGTTGACAGTACGTCGGAAGCGTTTTTGTCGTATTCCAAGACCGGTTCCGTCGAAGTATCCGTCATTATTTTCGATGTTACGTCATGCCGGACGCCGATCCCGACGATCTTTTCGATTTTTCGACAGGATTATCCGAACATTCCTGTTATCCTGATCGGTCGGGATGGAATGGACTGTATTAAAACGGAGGATTACCCCGAATACTTGGTCGGTGGTCTTCCCGAATTCGATTGGGCTCTGTTGCTCCCCATCATCGTTTCCGGACTCAGGATTAATAAAACGATCCAAGAGAAAAACCTGATCGCCCATTCGATGTGTATACCGATCGTTTCAAGCTTTTTTCTGGGAAAATCTCCTGCCGCACTTCGGTTTATTCAGGAAATCCGTGAGGCGGCGTTACAAGACGATCCGGTTTTCTTGGAAGGAGAGCCGGGAATGTATAAAGAGACCGCCGCGTTGTTTATTCATCTTGAGAGTTCCCGTGTGAATGCACCGTTTGGCATTGCCATCAACAATCGCGGTATTCGGGATATTTACGAAGCATATCTGTTCGGAATCGAACCCCATACACACGAATCGTATCCGGAAGGACTGGCGGGACGCATCGAATTGGCGAACCACGGAACGATTTTTATCGACAACATCGACTTCATTTCGCTTTCCACCCAGGAAAGATTGCTTTTTTATCTCAAAACACGATCGTTTTATCGAATCAACGCGAGAAAACCCCGCATCAGTGACACGAAGATCATCGTATCCAGTCAAACCGACGTCAAAACACTCGCCGAGGAAGGGGTCTTTTCCCACGAATTGCTGAAAATGCTTTCCGGAATCACGATCCAACTTCCAGCGGTCAGAGAGATGGTCGAAACAATCCCGACTTGGATTCACATGCGCTCCGAGGCCCTCGCCGGAATGATCGGGAAGGAGCCGCCCGAATTCACCGCCGCCGCCGTGGAAAAGATGATGGAATATTCCTGGCCCGGCAATCTTGAAGAATTCGAGCGGACGATGAGACAGATCATTTTTCGTAACAAGAGCGGATCCGTCCCACCCGAAGAAGTCGTTTTTGCCGGATTACCCGGCCAACCATCGAAAACGTCCGTTGATTTCCACGGCATGCCGCTGAGTGACGTGGAAAAACACCATCTTCTCGCCACGCTTGCGGCGCAAAACGGAAATCGCGCTTCCGCCGCCAAGGTGCTCGGAATCTCCGAACGAACGTTGTACAACAAACTCCGGGAATATGGAAACGAATAAACGAATAATCGTTTGCTTTAGTCGCCGTCGTTGGGGACAGCCAGTTTTCCGGCATCGATAAATGACGCCATGGATTGGTAAATGGAGTGCAATTCGTCGATGTTTTCGACCAGATAGGGGATCCTGAGATGAAACTGCGTGATGAACAGGCATAACGTTTCAATGATCGTCGTATATTTGGGACGATATTCATGACGTTCCAGCTCGGGATAAAAAAACGCGAACCGGGCCATCTTGCCCGACAATTCGGTTCGCAGCCACCAGACCCGTTCTTCAAACGCCGCCAAGCACATCTGGAGCAGTCTCGACGCTTCCCGTTGAGCGAACATCTCTTGAGAGAGAAACCGTGCATGGGCCGCGGCGATTCCGGATTGCACCTCGTTCAAGCGTGGAGTAACGAACTCACGCGTCCATTTCACATAGTCCGCGAGATTGCTCGCCGCTTGAACACCCAGCGGCATCTGGGCGACGGCGGTAACGAATCCGTCGTAGTTTTCAGGCGACGGCGGTTCGTCCAAGAGAAAGGACCAAGTGATATCTTCGCCCAACGGAAACGCGGCCTGGCGTGGTGTGACGAGTTGCATGGTGTCGACCTTGGGAGACATTCCATGGTCCGTCTTCAATTCGCGTATGACATGGGGGAGCATCCACGGATACGGCCTTCTGTAGAATAAAACCGGATGATCCGGCGTCCCGAGATCAAGGGGGAGGTCGAGAAACTTGGGAAAATACTCACGGATCTCCGACTTCATGAAATGCCGTTCCAGTTCTTCCGCCGCCCGGATGTTTTTTCGGACGCAGGTGACGGTATTTTCGATTCCATGAAATCGTACATGAAGTGCCGACAGTACGGCGTCGACGAGTCGTTCCTCCATGTCGGCGATGCCGTCGAATTTACGGGCTTCGTCCAGAAACACCTTATAACCGCACGTCTCGGCGATGTCGTGCGCCTTGTCGACGCTATTGGCCGAATAGATGCGATACCGCCGACGAGCGCCGCGGTAATCACCGAAACAAAAATACAGGGGATTTGCAAGCATGGCGTTCCCTTGTTCAAGAGAGTCCCGCAATTTCGTTGTCAAACAGAAGCTTACTCGTATCGAGGATGATTTTGACGCTGTCGCCGACTTTACCGAGCCCGCGAATGTATCGGGCGCCTTCGGCCCCGACTCCTTTCGGCGGCGGCGAAACATTCTGCGACTCGATTGTCCGAACTTCGTTGACCGTGTCGACGACGAGTCCGACGAGACTGCCGTTCAACGAAACAACGACGATACATGTCCGTTCATCATAGGCTCGCCCGGGCATGTTGAATCGCGATCGCATGTCGATGACCGGGATCACCTGGCCTCGCAGATTGACCACTCCCTTGACAAACGAAGGCATGTCCGGAACTTCGGTGACTTTTTGGATGCCGACGATTTCCGTTACGTGACGTATTTCGAGGCAGTAATCCTCCTCGCCGAGCCGGAAGGAAAGAAACATGTCTTTCAACGTGTCTTCCGTACCGTCCACATAATCGTCGCCATTGATCGACGCGACCCGATTCATTTCTTCCGACATGGTTTTCCTTTCGGTGACTTGAGAATTGATTGAAACGGAAATCCGGAAACGGTGGTTTACATTCCTTGCTCCCCGCCGCTCCCGTCTTTCAAACAAGTGATTACCGCAACCGAAATTGGGCGACGAGTTTTTGCAGTTGCGACGCCATGCCGCTCATCTCATTGGCGGCGCCGGCCGATTCCTCGGCACTGGCGGTGTTCTGCTGCGTCACGGCATCGATCTGATGGAGCCCGACCGTCACTTGGTTGACCCCTTGAGCCTGCTCGTTACTCGCCACGGCGATTCCGGCAATTAATTCGGTCGTCTTTTTGATCTGTTCGACGATCGTGTTCAGAACTTTGGTTGTGTGCTCCGCCACATTACCTCCCTTTTCGATTTCCTTACCGCTGGTTGCGATCAGATCGGCGGTTTCCCGAGCGGCCTTGGCACTCCGTGCGGCGAGATTACGAACTTCTTCAGCGACGACGGCAAAACCTTTTCCGTGCTGTCCCGCCCGAGCCGCTTCGACCGCGGCGTTGAGCGCGAGAAGATTCGTCTGGAACGCAATGTCGTCGATCACCTTGATGACTCGCTGGACCTCTTCGGAATTTTTCGTGATTCGTTCCATCGAATCATTCATTTTCTTCATGGCCTGTTGGCCTTCCGCCGCCGCGACTGTCGCTTCTTGAGACAAATTACGAGCGTCGGACGCACCTTCGGCGTTCGCCTTCGTCTGGCTGCTGATCTCGCTCATGGAGGCCGTAATTTCTTCCAGGCTCGCGGCCGATTCCTGGGCGCCTTCGGATAAGGCGCGGGCGGCATTCGAGACTTCATTGGAACCGGTGGCGACCTGTTGAACGCTGTCGTCGATCTGACGAAGAGTCTGATTTACTTGATGAAGCATCGCCTCTAAATTTTGATTCATCGCATCTTTCTCGCCCTTGATTTTCACCGTGTCGGTCCAATCCCCCTGAGCCAGATGCCGAGCCAGTGTATCGATATTCAAATAATCGTCGAGAATCAACCGAATGCCGCGCCCGAGATCGCCGATTTCATCCTGGCGATTGATAATCAACGCGGGAACCTCGGCATGTAAATCACCTTGTTCGGCGACGCTTCGGAGAATCGAAACGCTTCGCATGATCGGTGCCGAGAAAGAACGCCCGATGAAAACGGCCGCGAGGAGGGAGAGAAAGAAAATGACCAGTACCGAACCGATGGCCAACGTCGTCGCACGGCGACTGTCGCCGGCAAGCGTCTCTTGCGCCGTTTTGTCGATCTTTTCCATATCGGCGATCATGGAATTGACCTGTGCTATCGAGTTGTCGTCCAACTCGTTGAGGATCTTGTCGATCGCGGTCTGACGTTCCATCACTTTTTCTTTTTCCGCGCTGACAACGATTCCCCAAGAATTCGGGCAACGACCGAATCGGATCGGAGCGGCCACCTGGTAAACTGATTTACCGGTTTCAACGTCGTTCAAAACATCCGTCAAGGGTTGACCGTCCAGAATCGCTTTGGCGACTTTTTCATATCCGCGAAATTCTTTCAATTTCGCTTTGTCGACCACAAGCTTATTGTTCGGATGCCAGACAAAAACACCGGTATCGCTGACCAAATAAACGTATCCGGTGTCGTAAGGCTTATAACGTCTGAGAATCTCGTCAAGCCGCTTGATGGACAAATCGACACCAACGACACCGATACATTTACCACCAACGACGACAGGAACGGATGCGGAAACCATTAAGGTTCCTTCATAAGGATAAGGATCGGTGATATATTCTTTTTCCGTTTGCCGGGCGATCTTGTAGTATTCGGACGTGTCGGGCGCATCAAGCGGAGAAATTGCGATCTTCCCATCCTTCGTGTTGAGCCAAGGGAGAAATCGCCCGGCGGCGTCGCACCCAAGATCGGTTTTCCCCTTGTAAGCGGCATCCTTTCCGTCGAATGTGTTCGGATCGAAACCGACCCAAACCGCGACAAATTCCTTGGCATGCCCTTGGGTCACCCCTTTCATCAACCGGAGAAGATCGTCTCGTTTGATCGCGTCGACGGGCATGTCGGCCTTATACCCTTCGATTGCCGTAGCCAATGTCCTTGCGGTGTCGAGAGCCGTTTCAAAATTGCTCTGAACCTGGCCGGAAATTCCGTTCGCCAAATTCTCCATGCGTTTGACGCTTAACTCCGTCACGGTGGCCGACACCTCCCGCGAGACTGTTTCCACGTTGGTTTTGAGAGCTTCGGACATCGATTTTTCCGATTTTCCCAAGCCGTCTTTCACCGTTTCCATGCTTTGCGTCGCTGTAGCGGTGATCGTCCCCATGCTCCACATCATCAATCCGAAAAGAGAACCACAGATGACCAGCGTGATGAACGCAAGAATCAACATCAACTGAACCGAGATCTTAAAATAGGACAATTTCATGGTGCTTTTCTTTCTTTAGATAAGTGTTCAAACAGAAAAATACCATACATTACTCCATATGGTATTCTTAATTACGGTCTCAGTTTAAACTGGGCGACAAGTTTTTGCAGTTGCGATGCCATGGCGCTCATTTCATTGGCGGCGCTGGCCGATTCCTCGGCGCTGGCGGTATTCTGCTGCGTCACGGCATCAATCTGTTGGAGACCGACCGTCACTTGGTTGACCCCTTGAGCCTGCTCGTTACTCGCCACGGCAATTCCGGCGATCAGCTCGGTCGTCTGCTTGACCTGATTGACGATCGTGTTGAGAACGTCGGACGTATGGTTGGAAACCACACCACCTTTTTCAATTTCCTTGCCGCTGGTCGCGATCAAATCGGCGGTTTCCCGAGCGGCCTTGGCACTCCGTGCGGCGAGATTACGAACTTCTTCGGCGACGACGGCAAATCCTTTTCCGTGCTGTCCTGCCCGGGCCGCTTCGACGGCGGCGTTCAATGCGAGCAGATTGGTCTGGAAAGCGATATCGTCGATCACTTTGATCACGCGCTGAACTTCTTCGGAATTCTTCGTGATTCGTTCCATCGAATCATTCATCTCTTTCATCGCCTGTTGCCCTTCCGACGCCGCCACCGTTGCTTTTTGGGACAAATCGCGGGCATTGGACGCGCTTTCGGCGTTCGCCTTCGTCTGGCTGCTGATTTCGCTCATCGACGCCGTAATTTCTGCCAAACTGGCGGCCGATTCCTGAGCTCCGCTCGAAAGAGCATGCGAAGCCGTTGTCACTTCATTGGCGCCGGTGGCAACTTGGGTGACGGATTGGTTGACTTGATGCAAGGTGTCATTGACGGCCGCGATCATGTTTTTCAGGCCGATGTTCATCGAATCTTTTTCCGTTTTCGGCTTGACGGTCACCGTCCAGTCGCCGCTCGAAAGGGCGGCGGCCATGTCGGAAACGCCGATGTAGTCGTGCAATACCATCGCTGCCGCCTTGGCCAAATCGCCGGTCTCGTCCCCACGACGTTTAAGCGCCTCTGGGACATTGACGGAGATGTCTCCTTCCGAAGCGATCGAGTGCATGAGTGCAGTGATCCCTTTGATTCCCGACGTGATGTCCGTTCGAAGAACGAGAGCGAGAACAGTTCCGGCCAACAGGCCGAGTACGATTGCCGTGATAATGGCGTTAGAGGCGTTCCGATCAATATCGACGACGTTTTGCTTGCAGGTGTCCATGTCTTTTTGAAGAGCCCCTGTGATTCGGACCACCGCTTCGTTGAATCGAACGGCGATTTCACCTTTTTCCATCTCGGCCTTCAACATGCTTTCGTTGGCTTTGACGTTCTCTTCGAATGATTTCTCGTAATCGGAGATCCTGTCGGCGGTTGTACGAACGGAAGCCTTGGCGGATTCGACTTCCAAATGGGGCATGACGTTTTCGTTCAGGATCGCCCTGGCTTCGGCCATGATTTTTCGGACGGCTTTTTTGTTGTCTTCGCGGTGTTTTTCGTCGTTCAGATGCATTTCGAAATCCCGAATCGCTGCACGGGCTTCCTGGAGTTTCGTCCCGACTCTGACGACGTCCTTCGTCAGCTCGACACGGCCGACCGGCGCATTTCCGTCAACCGTCACTTCCGCTGTTCGTTTATCAGCGATGGCCAATACGTTGTCCGTTTCCTTCCCCGCAACGGCCATCGCTGCCCGTCGTGTCTCGTCCGCCTTCATTTTGTCTTCGTAGAAACGGACATATTCGGCATGCTTGGCCTTGTAGTTTTTCGCTTCTTCGATCAACTTGGGTAAGTCTTCGGCGATCTTGTTGTCGGAACGAGGATTGTTGGTGATCGGTTGCTTCAACGCCTCGGCGGTTTGAACCAATTCGTCCAACGCCGTGTTCAGCGATGTGGTGTTCGTGGCATTCTTCGTCAGCGTAAAGGCGGATGATTCCAGTTGCGCTTTGTCGCTCAAGTCGATCAAATGATTCGCGTCTTTGGTAATCACGACTAGGCCGGACATGTATCCGACCTCCGTAGCGACGAGACCGAGACAATAATACCCGATCACGCCGACAATCAATGTGATGGCGCAGAGTAAGCCGAATCCCAACAGGAGCTTCGTACCGATTTTCGTGTTTTTCAGCATGGCTTCGATTGTTGAAAAGAAGGTGTTCATACCAACCCCAATGTGGGGAGGGTCGTTTGAGCATCAGTCAAGGTTACGCAACGAACTGGAAGGATCCGGTGTCTTTGGGGAGAAATCCGCCGTTTGAATTATCGATCAGTCCTCACCAAAGATTAGCTTGTGCTTTATTAAAAATCAAGCAGGAGCATGAAAATATTGCACTGTCTCCTGATGGCGATTGACAAAAAAGCGTGCTTGGAGCGGTTATGTCAATTGTGCCGATTTCAAGCATGAATTTTTGTCGTCGCCGACACCATGGCATTGCAAAGCAGCATGAAGCATCTTTCGTTTCTTTGAAATCCGGTCGGGATTATTCGTGTTTTGCATGTTTTTTCAAACGCCAATCAGCCGGAAACAGCCTACAGACGTATTGGCAGCCTTTTCTTGATTTTCAGCTTTTTTCTGTGTGGTGTCATTGTTTTACACGCAAATATGACGAGGTATTTTGCGCATTGAAGGCGGCAATGAATTATTTGCATGGGTGTTTTCGGTATCGAACGCAGGAAACATAGAGATGGGGGGAGCGAGATGTTCAATAGGTGCCACTGCCGCCTCAAGGCGATCAATCCGACCGTTTTATTGGAAACGATCAACGGGTTTCTCCGTGACCTATCGTAACGTTTTTCCGCGTTTCTATCGAAGCCAATCCCGTATTGCAGCGAGCAATTTCGGCGTTTCGGTCGGTTTGCCGCAAAACGCGTCCATTCCGGATTGCCGACACGCCTCTTCGTCTCCCTTCAATGCGTTTGCCGTCAACGCTATGATCGGAATGTGTCCGGAATGTCCCGGTTTCTTTTCGTCGGTTCCCGCTTCCATCTTCCGAATTGTCCGCGTCGCTTCGAAGCCGTCCATGATCGGCATCTGGCAGTCCATCAGGATCAACGAGAACTTCTTCGACGCAACAGCATCGCAGGCGATTCGGCCGTTCTCCGCAAAATCGTAACAAAAACCGGCGTTCTTGAGGATTTCGCCCACCACGATTCGGTTGATCTTATTGTCTTCCACGACCAGAATCACCGGGTCGTCGTTGGGAACCTCGGCTTCCAGCTTGACGGGAACCGCCGGCGATTGCGGCGACGGTACCTCCGACGGTTTCGGCAATACTTTTCGTACAACGGTCCATTCTTTTGCTTCAAGATAGGCGTTACCGTCGATCGGCAACGGTATGGTGAACCAAAACCGCGAACCACCGCCTTCCTTGCCGGTATCGGCCTTGCTTTCGGCGTAAACGTTTCCGCCCATCAATTCGATGAGATTTTTCGTCACGACGAGTCCCAAACCGGTTCCGCCGTATTTCCGTGAAAACGACGCGTCCCCCAGCGTGAACGACTCGAACAGTTGTTGCATTTTCTCTTCGGAAATTCCGACTCCGGTGTCGACCACTTCGACGCGGAGAATACAGGGTGTTCCGACGTTCCGGGATTCGTGTCCGTCGTCCGAAACGACCAATGAGATCGTTCCCCGCTCGGTGAACTTGACCGCGTTGTCGAGCATCGCGAGAAATATTTGTTCCAATCGTTCCATGTCGCCGACCAGGTATCGCGGAACGACCGTCGCATATTTGACACGAAATTCGATTTGTCCTTCGGTGTCTTTTTCGTCGAGCTTTTCCGTCGCTTCCGCGATCGCGGAGTGAACCAGTCCGGAGAAATCGAATCGGGCCGGGTGCAGCACGATCTTTTTGGCGTTGATGTCCGAAAAATCGAGAATTCCGTTGACGATGGAAAGAAGTTGCCGTCCGGCGGAACGCGAGAGATCGACGTATCCTTTCTGTTTCGGCGTCAATTCCGTTTCAGCAAGGAGGGTCGTCATCCCGATCATTCCGTTGAGCGGTGTTCGGATTTCGTGACTCATATGGTCGAGGAACCGCGATTTGGCCAAGGCGGTCTGTTCCGCTTCGATACGGCGGACCTGTTCGCTCAAGTCCCGGAAACACGCGGCGATTAATGTTTCTCCCTCCAGTTCGATTTTGTCGGAAACGACATGGGCCGGGAACTTTGTTCCGTCTTTCCTTTGCATGACGGTTTCGAATCGCAAGGTTCCATCGGTATCCATTCGGCCGAGAAACATTTTCCAATTCTCCGGGGTCACGGACTTGTCGAATTCCCAAATATTGATTCCGAGCGGCGGGTCGGAATGGGCGTATCCGAAGAACTCGCTTCCCGCTTCGTTGGTATAACGAATGAACCCTTTTTTGTCGACCCAAATCACCGGCTCGGACATGTATTCGATCACGGCATGGATCGTCCGGAGCGAACGTTCGTCATTGACACGATCGGTGTCGTCGGTGACGAAAATCGCGAGTTGGCCTGTTGCCGTCCCGAAGATCGTGAGTTGTTGGTAGGTGTCGTTCATTTCATTATGAGATGAATAGACACCCGGCTTTCCTTCCATAGCTAAGAGGCAGGGGGCGAGTAGTGACACTCCTTCCATATCGCCGGAATTGATCTTGATGTGGGGAAAAAACTCCATCAGGCAGCGACCAATCTGTTCGGCTTTGGGTAACCGATTGATCTTTTCCAAGGCGGGATTGACGTCGACGAAACGAAAATCGACCGTTTCTCCGTCCGGTCCGGGAACGGGGGCGAACAATCCCAAGCCGCTCGGCGAAGCATTGAAAAGCGTTCGGAACTTGATTTCGCTCTGCTGGATCGCCTCAGCCGCCCGGAATCGGTCGGTTGCGTCGTGGTAAGTCCAAATCCGCATGTTTTTCAAATGATCGCCAACACCGATCCGGGAAGGAGCGACTCTCCATTCGTAAATTCGTCCGTCGCGGAGATAGAGGATTCCCTCTTGCAGCTCGCCGGTTTGCATACATTTTTGACGAGCATCGTCGATCTCATTCGCATTCAAGGCGACGCGATCATGCAACTCGATCATTTGCGTCGCCGTATTGTGTCGCAGCGATTCGGGCGTTCCGCCGAACATGGTACAGAACCGCGAATTGACGTGATTGACCCCTTCTCCATCGGAAAAGGCGATAATGCCGTCGTTCGACGCTTCGAGAATCGCCGTCAAAAACGTATCTCGTTCCTGAAGCGTGTTCTCCCAATTTCGCTGTTCCGTGACGTCGCGGACGAAACCGAGAACACGACCGACCTCGCCGGACTGTGGATCGACGATCGGATAGCTGGAAAGTTCGATCCAACATTTGATCGTCTCGAGATATTCGGTTTGCTCATGCCGTTTTCCGTCGGCGAGCGTTCTTTTGACGGGACAAATCGGACAAAGAGCGTCCCGGCCGCAAAAATGGGCGACGTTGAATTTTTCATCCGGTCGAAATCCCGGGAAAATCCGTTTCATGGCGTCGTTGCTCCGTAAGACGTTCATCTCCCGATCGAGGAGGAACATTCCGACTCGCATCGCGTTGAACAATTCGGTGAGGAGCCGCTCCTGTTTTTCCGCCTCGTGCTGCTCTGTAATGTCCTGAAGACAAAGCATGAACTGCGTGTCGTTCAAACGGTGGAGAAACCGCCGGTAATGCATTTCCGAACCGTCTTTCGGGGAAACGAGCTTGTGGTCCGTAATGATGTACGGAATATTTTCATTTTTCATCCGCTCCATGCAAGCGGCGTAATCGGCGTGAATGTCCCGACCGAACGCCCGGCTCACTTCGTCCATCGAACAGTTGGGACCACTGAAGTTCACCCCCCATTTCCGGAAGAAGGGGTGATCCCCCTTGCTCATGAAAATTCTCTTTTTCGTGTCTCCCCAGACCAGATCGAAGGTCAATTGCTTGAGAATCAGAGCTCTCACCTGCCGATCGTATTTCGCGAATTGGTACATGATCCATAGAATCACGGAGATCAAAACGATACTCCCCAAGGCGACTCCAAGATAGATTTTCCGTTGGAAATCATGCAGCCGAATCACGTCGGTCTTGAATTTCTCGGCTTTGAACGCCCATTCGACGCGGGAGTGCGGATTGCGTGTCTGGTGAAGTCGGATCGCTTCGTCCATCAGGCGATTCAGCTCCGGATTCATCGCATTGTAGAGATAACGCAGGTAGGCAATCGCGGAAACGTCGCCGTACGCACGCAAATTGTAGTCCTTGAGAATCGAATAATGGTAATTGAACGACATTTCGCTGATGAACGCGATGTCGATTTTTTTCTGTTTGAGCGCCGCGAGGAGGCCCGGTCGGGTTTCGAAAATCTCCGGTTCCCTGCCGAGCAGCAGGTCCCAGTTGAAAAAGACGACGGCGTTCGGCGTCGATCCGACTTTCATCGTTCGAAATTCCTTGTCGGTCGGACCATAGGTGTAGGCTCGAATCACGTCCTTCCAAATCGGCGCCGAGTAAGCGAGCTCCTTGTTGTTCCAGTGTTCGAGCCGATTGTATTGGGACGTCACGAACTGGCATTGGTCGCTTTGAAGCAATTGGGTCCCCGATTGTTGGTGTCCTTCGAATTGTTCCCAATCAAGGGGTTCCAGGGGAACGCCGGTCAATTCGTGAAAAAGGGCATGGATTTCGGCCAGCAAGCCCTCTCGTTTGCCGTTTTCCACGAAACTGAGCGGATACATCGCTCCGGTGTCGAAGATTTTGACGACCTTGTATTTCTTGCGAATCGCTGCGATGTCGTCGGCGAACCGTTCCTGTTCGACGCGGATCAGTTCTTTCCGCTTCGCTTCCCGAACGGCGGGAATGATTTTTTGGCCTTCCGCCGTTCGGAGAAACCGATTGACAATCTCCACCAACGGTTTCCATTTCTCGTTTTTGCCGATGAATCCCTGGTAGATATAAAAATTGGGGACCAGTTGTTCGGTGTTGATTGTCGGTCGACGAAGGGTTTCCAATTCGGCGTTGTCGACCGTCGCATAGCAATAGATTTCCTCTTTTTCCAGCCCTTGCATCATCGCGTCCATCGTCGGATAGTGGACGACTTTTCCATCGGGAGGCAAATAAGCGGAAAGCGGTTTCTGCATGATGGAGCCGTTCAAGAGCCCGATCTTTTTGTTCGTCAAATTGACGAGCATTCCGAGCGGATCCCGAACACGAGTCACGATTTCGGCGTCGGCCCGAAAAATGGGGTCGATCGTCAGAAAATCCTTCCGCCGTTGGTCGGTCAGACCGATCGGCCCGTAGAAATCGATTTCGCCGCTTTTGAGCTGATCGAATGCGGTTTGCCAATCGAGTTTTTTCGTTTCGACGTTCAGTCCGAGCCGTTTTTCCAGAAAGTCGACAAACGGGGCGATCATTCCGCCGTGGGAGCCGTCCGGTAGTTTGGCGTAGACGACTTCGTAAGAATAGCCCAGACGAACGGGGCTATCCATAAGCGATTCAAGTGCTTGTTTCTCCGATGGGGTCGGGACGAAGTCTCCCGCCCAAACGGAAGACATTTCCGCTGTCGTCAAGGAAATTGCGAGGAGAAAAAGCGTCAAGAACATAAAAAAGCCAAGATGAGACGTTTTCATGATGTGTACTTCACTGCCGCGCCGGTTAGGGTTGGAATTGCCATTGTCACGGGACAACTTGACAATGAGCCTAACTTCCGTCGTGAAAGCGTCGACCCAATCATCACCCGGATTCAGGTACATTCTCCTGACGATTGTAAAGGATTTCCATACCAATATCATTATTATACACTGTTCAGCAGAAAGGTCCCCCCGGCGGATGTATTTTTTTCGCGTTTGTGTGGTGTGTTATTCAATATTATCTCAAAAAGCTGCAAATTTACGTTTTCCGGTCTCCGGTCCGTGAACAAAACGGAGACAAATGTGAAATTTCTGCAGTGTTTTTCGAGGTTATCAATGGTTTTCAGATGTGATGTTTGGGAATGCCGCTTTTGCCGACGTTACCTTTCTTCCGTGATTGTCCGAGAAGAGTGGACGAAATCGACGCTGCCGCTTTGGAACTCCGGGATCAGACCTGCCAACGGCATCTCTTCGATTTTCAACTTCTTGCCGAGATACGCAGCGAACCGAAGCGCGAGTTCCGTGTCGAAACCGCTCGGTCGGTGTCGGGCGTCGTAAAAAAGATGTGGGCGCCGATTGCATAATCCGCCGCCATTACGAACGTTCCGGAATCCTCGGAGTCCCTTGCGGTCGATCACCACCTTGTGAATCGTCCGTTCGCCGAGGTTGTTCGTTAACAGCCGCACCCTTCGACGGCGAACGGGCTGAAATAATGGTTTTCGAAGTCGACCCCCGCAAGGAGAACGGCGTCCTGATCCGGCTCGCCGGTCGGCTTCGAAGCCGCGTCTTTCGACGAAAACCGTTGCAGAATGGCGCCGATGCGTCGGGACTGTTTGGTTTCGTCCTTTTCCCGTGCCGCTTCGAGAACGGCGAGCGTCCAATCGGCGTCGTCGGCAGACGCTTCGGCGAACCACTGAAGCAGTTCGCTCCGTTCGAGGGGGGCAAACCGCGATTCGTCAATCGCCGTCATGCTGACGTAATTTCGCACGGAATCGAGTTCGCCGGTTTTTCGGAGCGTTTTCGCCAGAAAGCATTGTGCTCGAAAACGGCGAAACGGATCGACGATTGCCGCAATTGCCGCTTCGGAGCTTTCGAAGAGTTCGCGTGCGGATTCCGAATCGTCGGCGGCAACAAGGGCGTTGCCGAGAATTCGACGTTGAATCGCAACCACTTCGGCGTTTTCTTTTTTCACGACAACCGTTTCAAGAATGGTCGCGGCACGGCGAAGCAGGTCGCCTCCGTTCGAAAGAATCCGTCCGAGTTCCTGGCAGGCCCACGCTTGTTTTTCCGGCGTCGGAAACAAGTCGACCGTTCGGACGGCGGCGTCGCGGCGTTCCCGTTTGGCGAGTCGTTGTGTTAACGCAAGGTTCGCCCAATCACGGAATCCGGGATCCTTGAACGATTGCGTCAAGGTTGCCGCCTCGTCGAAACGATCGTTGTCGTACAGTTTGGCGACGAAATCGTATCGGGCGCGTTCTCCTTCGAACGGTTCCTTGATTTCCCGAATGATCTTCAGGGCGCCATCGACGTTGCCGTTGTCGAGCAGCGATTGAGCGAGACGTCCGGCAAGCGGAGACGCTTCCGGATCGGCGGCGACAAGATTTTTCAGGACGGCGAGCAGGGAGTTCGCTTCGTTTGCCGTGGTGGCGTCGATCGCCAGCCGTCGCATCAACGCCGTTTTTTTCGGGCTTTTTTCCGCCGTTTGGAGAGCGTCTTCCAGAGATCCGGCACGGAGTTGGAGCGTTGCGACTGTTTCGAGCAGAGCCGCTTTCGCCGCTTCACCGTCGATCGCATCCGCACAATTCAACGCCGCTGTTATCGGGGAATTCGCCTTCATGTCGACAACGCCTTGTCTTGTCGGTTTATTCCCAGGTTTCGCTTCGTTCCACTTGGGACTCTTTGCGCAACTGTTTTCATGTGTCAGCTCACCCGTCCGACGGCTCCGGGACGTTGCGGAGCCCCATTGCTCTCAGGGCCGTCGAGTTTCGGCGATTTCCGTTCTTCCGGTTCGGTCGACTTTTTCGGAGTCGACTCACGCAGGTTTGTCGGCAAGGAATCGTCGTCGACGTCGATCAGCCGAGGTTTGTTTTCCCGGCTTTTCCGGCGTTCGATGTTCGCTTCGTCATGCGTGTCCTGAACTCGTGTGGAGTCTTTGTTCATTTCGGCCAACGCTGCCGAGGTTCCTTTCGGATTCATCGGTTTCGTGACATTACAAATACTTCCGGCACACGCACAAGGATTACGGTTGCAGAACTTGCATGAATAAGCAAACGGAACTTGACCGGCGTATGGCGGATTGGCGCATTCGCACGGATCCTTAAAACAGAGCGGGCAAGACCAACGGAACGTGAACGGTCGGGCATACCCCGCAAAAAGGGATGGATTCCAATGTGGTCGGTAATACGGAGCCGGATTGTAATAGACCGGGAATTTGCGAGCTCCGTTGTTGTACCAATCGACGATCACGCGGGGCAAAATCGCGCCGAACGTCGGTTCGTGATACGGATTGAATTCGCCGCCGGGGCCGTGTCCGTCGTCGGCATGGGCGCACGGATCGCTTCGGTGCTCACGGCAGGCGTCGCAGGTTCCGCACGGTTCGTCGCCGGCCGAAAGGTCGCAGAAGTTGCACATGAACATGCTGCGTGGCTGGACACAATGACGGCAAAGGGTTCGTTCGCAAGGAAATCCCGCTTCGCACATCCGGCATTCGCCGCATGGTGTTTTCGGCGAATCTTCGCAAAGCGGACACTTCTTCGCCGGAACCGCCGGTCGATTCGGAAGGCCGTCGACATCGTCAACGACTTGTTTCGGTTGGCAACATTGGTCGTTCCACTGTTGCCGCCAAACCGACTCCCAATTCGGTCGAACCGCGGCGTATCGATCTCCCCGACCGTAAGCCGGCGGGGCCGGTTTCAAAAGAACCCCTTTTTCCGGAGCCGGCGCCGGACAAAACGCTCCGGCGTCCGCTTGCGGACGAATCGGTTGGACAGGTTGCGCTTGAACATGAGTAACAAACGCTCCACCGATCACGAAGAGTAAAAGGATAACCCATCGAAAGGTTTTGGCGATCATTGTATTTCTCCCGAATGTTTAGCCGGTGAACCGAAGGTTCCGGTGAAAGAGCGCGGAGTACCGGCTCCATCGATTTTAGTTCTGTCATAAGATAGGCCACCAAAAACGACACGGCGCCAATCCCGAACCGTTTTCTTTTCAATTTACGATCTCCGCAATTTTACAAACGGCAAAATGGGTAAACTCGCCGCAGTCGTTAAAGTTGCGTTTTTCGATAAAAGCTACATTTCGCTCTTGGTTTATCCGAAAGAATTTGATATGATTTTCTTGTCGTTCGGAAACCGGAATGAAATGTTCATTCGATCTCGTTCACCCAACCAGGAGGACTTTTCGGGAATGTACAGCGAAAAGGAAATCAGAGTCCAAGTTCGATGGATGGTCCGTCGTGACCTCCCCGAAGTTCTCGACATCGAAAAACAATGTTTCGAGTTTCCGTGGCGTGAAGAAGATTTTCTTCACTGTTTGCGGCAACGCAACTGCATCGGCATGGTCGCCGAATACGAAGGCCGTGTCGTCGGCTTCATGATTTACGAAGTTCCGAAGAACCGGATTCACCTTCTCAACATCGCAACGCATCCGGAATTCCGGCATCGAAGCGTTGCCGCCCAAATGATCCGGAAGCTGGTCGGCAAACTCGTCAATCAGCGGCGAACGCGGATCGTCATGGAAATCCGTGAAACGAATCTCCCCGCTCTTCTTTTCTTCCGGTCGCAGGGATTTCTCGCCACGTCCATTCTTCGAAACTTCTACGAAGAGATGCACGAAGACGCTTATGTCATGCAATACCGTCTTCCGGTGGAACAAACCGAAGAAGCGTATTCGCCGCTCAACCGGATCAGCGACAAAATCGCCGGATAGGCTTTTTCCGATATCTTTCAGAGCCCGCAGCGTCAGCGAGGGATTGCGGATTTTTCCCTCGCTGACGCTTCGGGCTCTGTTATGCTTTGCACGGGATACACCGGCGCGAGGTTTGTATTTTTCGCGGAGCGCTCCGATAATTTTCGCCGGTTGTCCGATTTGCGGAGTAAACTGAATGGAGCCGAACGTCGTTCGGTGCTTATTGACGCTCCTTCCGGTTGGCGAAAATGGAACCTGTCGAACAAATCATCCTGAACGTCCGGCAAAACAAGCAGAGTCGTCATATCGACGTCGCCTGTGCTACCGAAATGGTTCGGACGTCGGATCTCGCCGAATTGGTCGGTTGGTTTTCGCAAGACGTCTCCGAACTGATCGTTCGTTTCGACACGCCGAATCTGTTTTTTCATCCATTGCCCAGCGGCGACTTCGCGGTCGGGATCATTTTTCCGTCGCAGACCGACTTTTTTTCGGTTTTGCGACAACCGAACGACTTTATCATGCGGGTCTTGATTGTTCCGCAGCAAACACTCAGGCAGTGGGGAAACAATCCTATCGCGTTGTACCGACATTTCGAACAACGGGGGAGATTACCGTTTTTCACCCGTCCGCCGAAGCGAATCCGTTCACTGACGCCGAAGTTGACGCCGTCATCGTCGTCTCCTCGAAATCAAATTCATCGTCTCGTCGAAAAGTTCGGGCCGCACGGAATCGCCATGGTGATTCAATCGTTGCAGGACGCCGTTTGCACGTTTTTCTCGTCATCGATTTATTCCGTCGATGTGATTGACGCCCTGTTCGAGATTTTTCCCGTTCCGTGGCGGACAGAGTTGACATTTGCCTCGGAATTGTTCTTTTCGTTGAAAACCCCACTGCGTTTCGTCGGAGTTGCCGGAGAGCGACGAATCGTTTCGGAACGGGCCCGCTCCTTGGGCGTGCCGTTGATCCGGCTCGACGATTTCGCCGTTGAATCGGTTCCGTCTTATCGGAGCGTCCCGGAAACCTGGCATCCGTGGACCCGATTCGTTTTTCATTGCCTGCGGACCGGAGACGTCGACATCTTATTGACGCAGTTGAACACGGAGTTGAATCGGGATCGTTCGTTCGAAGCGGAAGAAGAGATCAGCGTCGGAAACTTCGACGCACTTCAACGAATCGCTTCCCGTTATTTGTGGAACATCGAGGCGGAGTCTCAGCGGACGCCGACGAATCCGCTGCCGATTCAGGACGACGAAATTTGGAACGCGATTCCATTGATCTCCCTGAAGCCGTCGATCGGAGCGGATGTTTTCGGTTCGAATGCGACGGCGTTGAAGGAATCCCCTTCACGTTCGCCGCGTCTTCGAATCGCCCAAAACCAACCGCTGCTCGAATTGCTCGTTTCCGTCGATTCCAGCATGGCTCGTGCTCTTTTCGGCGACACGTCGGCGTTGCCGACGCTAAAATCCGCGTGGGACGCCCTGCGTGCTCAATTGGGTTGGGAAGATCGGGAACAGCTCCGCGAAGAGTTTCTCGCCCTTGTTCATTCCGTGGCGACCGAAGAACGGAACCCAGCGGATGTTCGCTCCCCACGACGTAACGTTGGAATTCTGGACGTCTTATTGATCTTTCTCGACAATTAGCGGAGAGACTCTTCCTCAATGCCATCCGGGAAAAAGCCGATTCGGACTTTTCCGACTCGTCAAACGTCGAAATCGTTGCAAAACGGCCCCGAAATTGTATGATGGTTTTGTCGACCGGCGCGGCTGGGTTTCTGATCAAGCTTCCGCTCGTCGTGTCAACCCGCAGGATGGTCGCTCCGCTCCCGATCCTGCCGGCGCATGTTCTGAACAATCCACATTATTGAACACTGAAGTACATGAGCATTCGAATTTTGTCCTGCCTGCTCGTCCTGCTTGTCGGTCGCTTCACCGTTGCCGAAGTTCCGCCGATCCAACTCGTCGACTCAATTCCGGCGTCGCATATCACGGCGATCGCCGGCGGAGGCGCCGTGATCGCTTCGGAAGACCACGGTGTCTTCTTGCGGGAGCCCGGATCGGAAGGTTGGACCCAATACACGACGAAAACCGGACTCGCCGACGATCTTACCTACGCCGCCGCCGTCGACGCTTTCGGACGGGTCTGGATAGGAACGCTGAACAAAGGGGTTTGCGTCTATGATCCGAAAACGAAACAATGGACGAATTACGACGCTCCGAACGGTCCGATCGGCGAACGGATTTTCGACATTCGAATCTGTCCGGTCGATAACGACGTTTGGATCGCGACCAGCGCCGGACTGACACGGTACTCGATCAAGACGCCGTCCGCCGATCCGAAAGAGCTCAAGGACTCCTGGCGGAATTACACACGGATCGACGGCCTTCCCGAAGACCAGGCGAACAGTTTGGCGTTCGACAAGGAAGGAAATCTCTACATCGGAACGCAATCGCACGGCGTTTGCGTCTTGCGGCGTGATACTCAAGGGGAATACGTCAACCCGACGACAACAGCCGCCCCGCCGTTTTCCGGGGCGGTGACCGTTTCCAAGGAACCGCTCACGCCGAACGGGGAAGGGTTGCCGTCGAACATGGTCAACCGCATGCTCGTCGATTCCCATGGAACCGTTTGGGCGGGGACCAACGCCGGCTTGGCGTGGAGCACCGATCAGGGAAAGTCGTGGAACTTTCTCCGTGGTCGCAACTACGCCGATAAGGTTCGCGGACTCTACGGCGGCGTGCCGGAAAATTGGGAACCCTGTTCCGACGAGGAAATGGAAAAGCTCCTTCCGGAGGATTACATCACCGCTTTGGTGGAAGCCCCGGACGGCAAACTCTGGATCGGATTTCGCGAAAAGGGAATCGCGATTATCGATCCGAAAACCAAAGAGCCGCTCGACCCGAAGAACCCGGCGTACAATGACGCCTTGGATCCGCAACTCAAAGCTCCGATGCAGCCTCCGATGACGTTCACGCCGTTCGTGACGTCGATCGCCTTTACGTCGGCGGAAAAAGTGATTCTCGGCGTCTATGCGAACGGCGACCTGACGGGAGTTTTTGCGGTGAGTAATCCGCCGATTCCCGTCGGCAGCGATGCGACACCCAGCGGCGAACGGGTCGTTTCCGTTCCGGGAATCGATGACGTAACGAAATTCGCCGCCGCGGATGCTCCGGCGATGCCGAATCCGCCGGCAGCGCCGACCGTTGCCGAGCTTGACGCTTTCGCCGCCAAACTCGTCGGGTTGAATGAGGAAGCGCCGGACGTCTTCGCGGACTATCTCGGCGAAGATTGGAGAACGCAAGGGAATTGGGTCGGACATTACGGCCGCGACATGGCGATCGTTTGCGCAACGGGAGGATACAACGGAACGGAACGCAACCACGTTTATTCGACCGATCCGAAGGGGTTCCGTGTCAATCCGGTGATCGGTCCGAACACGACGAACACCTGGAAAGGATATTCGAATCATTATATTTTCAAACAGGAAAGCGATTTGGTACGGGCTCCGTATGTGCCGACGCTCGGTTTACGCCGCATCGCGGAGTGGAACGACTGGGAACAGCAAGGGGACAAAAATCGTGACGGCGCCGACCTTTGGGTTCATTTCACGACGGACAAGGAAGGAATGTTCGAAGTCGACTTTTATTATTACAATAAAGACGGACATGTTAATCGGGACCGCTTGCGGGACCAGTTGATCGAAGTTTGGCCCGCTCCGTTCGATTGGAGCGAAACGGTCAGTCCGACCAGCAACGACGAGGAACTCGGCGTCTATTCGGCGAGCATGGTGTTCAGCGAATTGGACGGTCCGCCGCTGCTCCGAACCCGTGTCGAAAATTATTGGGGCGGCGTCCACAAACGGCTCCTCCTGAAGGGACCGGGAAAATACGCGATCAAAATGAACCGCTGTTACGGCGGACTCGTGATCCTGCAAATGGTGAATGTCGACCGTTTGCCGAAGATCGACAAGCAGATTCGCGAGAAAAGGTTGACGAAGATTTATGGTACCGATTACGGCCCGCCGGAAATTCCCAAGGAAGCAACCACGGAGCTCGGCAAGAAAGCGTTGGAACTCTGGAAAAAACTCGACGGTGTCTACCGCTTAAAAGGCGGAGCGGCTTTCGAGGAGCCGGGCCGTCTCCTGGCCTACCGTGCGGCGGTCTCTTCCGGCGAAACGGCGCTCGCCGAAGCGTTGGCGTTCCGGTTGAATATTTGGAACGAAAAGGAAGTTCTCCGCTGGAACGACGCCATGGAAGAGTCGAAAAAGAATCTCGTCAAAGAATGATCATGGTTTAGTCGGTGCGCCGTCGACGCCCACGCAGTCGTTTAATGTGGTGGCAATAAAAAATGATCGGAGCTGTGTTTTGTACGGAGCGTAGCGGAGTTCAAAGCACAGTGGACCATACACGGCTGTCGGTCAAACAACGGATCAAATTTTACCACCTGCACAATAAACGTCAACTTGAGGTTTTCTCCATGCTTTTCATCAGTGTCGTCGTTCCGGTTCGCAACGAGTCGAAGCACATCGAAGCGGTGCTCGATCAGCTCCTTGTGCAGGATTACGATCCAAGCCGCTTTGAAATCATCGTCGCCGACGGACAATCCGACGACAACACGAAGGAAATCGTCGGGCGGTATGTCGAAAAGCATCCGAACGTCCGTCTGTTCGACAACCCGAAACGGCTTTCCTGCGCGGCAAGGAATATCGGCATCCAAAACGCTCAAGGGGACGTCGTACTTGTCGTCGACGGACACTGTTTGATCGACAACCCGCAAATGCTTCGGAATGTTGACGTCGCGTTCGAAAAATCGGAAGCCGACTGTTTGGGGCGACCGCAACCGTTGGAACTTTCCCACGCAACGTCGACGCAACTCGCTATTGCCGCCGGTCGCCGTTCGTTTCTCGGACACCACGCCGATTCGTTCATTTATTCCGCCGAGTCGCGGTTTTCCCCGGCGATCAGCGTCGGCGTCGCTTACCGAAAGGAGCTCTTCAAGAAAATCGGCCTGTTCGACGAACGGTTCGACGCTTGCGAAGACGCCGAACTGAATTACCGTGTCGACAAGTCGGAGTCGAAATGCTTTTTCGATCCGAATATTGCGGTTCGGTACGTTCCACGGGGAACGATCTCCGGGCTCTTTTACCAAATGGTCCGATACGGTCGTGGGCGGGTTCGGCTTTGTCGGAAGCATCCGGAAACCTTTTCGCTTAAAAGTTTTTGTACGGCGTTCTTCATTGTCGGACTGATCGTCGGTTTGCCGCTCTGTTTCGTGCATCCGATTTTCCTGTGGACGTATTTAAGCGTCGTCGGACTTTATCTCGCAACGGTCGCCGCCGAAACGGTTCGCGGTGCTTGGCAAGCGAAGCGGCTCGACTTCCTTTTCCTGCTTCCGATGGTTTTTGGGGCGGTCCATTTCGGTTCCGGATACGGCGTGTTACGTGAATTCCTCTTCGGCCCAAGAATCACGCATGAAAACGAACCGGGAACTGTGGTCCCGACTAAACGCCCCGGACGCGTGATTTCATGGCAAAAACGCCTCGCCTACTGGCTGCTCCGCACACCGACGATGCTCTTTTTCATGATCTTTTACCGGGTTCGGTTTTACGGACGAAACAATCTTCCGGAGAGCGGTCCTGTTCTTGTTTTTTCGAACCATCAATCCCATTTCGACCCGCCGCTGCTTGGAGCCGGACTTCGACGCCGGTTGAATTATTTGGCACGCAAGTCGCTGTTCAAGTTCAAGCCGTTCGCCAAGATCATCGACTTGCTCGACGCGATTCCGTTGGACATCGACGGCATCGGATTCGAAGGGGTGAAAGAGTCGCTCAAACGGCTCAAGAACGGCGAAATGATCCTGATTTTCCCGGAAGGAGCCCGAACTTGGGACGGCGAAATCGGCCCGTTCAAACAAGGGGCGACGACGCTGGCGCTGCGGGGAAAAGCGGCGATTCTTCCTACCGCGATCGACGGTTGTTTCGACGCCTGGCCGCGAATGAACAAACTTCCTTGGTGCTGGGGAAAAATCCGTGTCGTCTTCGGGGAGCCGATCTTTTACGACGACTTCAAGGATTTGAGCGAGGAAGAGCTCAGCCGCCTTGTTGAAACAAAAATTCACGAACTGTTCGAGAGAATTCGGATCAAGGGCACAGGATGCAAGGGCGCAGGACGCAAGGAGGGCGATTGAGCGTCGGAGATTGCAATGCACTTGAAAACATGACGTTTTCTCTCTCATCTCTCTCTCGGACGAGGGTTATGGCATTGTCCATTCCCGATAGGGCGAGTTTTACGGCACGGCGATTTTAGTATTTACTGTGCCATAGAACAGCGTTAACGGGCATTTTTCACCGTCTCTTGACTTTTGTCCCTTCGCGCCGGATAATCACTGAAAATGTAGCGGGTTATCTCCGAGTTATCCTAACATTGCCGGGGCGTTTTGCCGGGATCGGACGCGGCATGAAAGACAAGTCCGATCCGTTCTTCTCTCACCAATCTCAAGGAGACCACCATGACGCAAGACAAGAGCCAAACGCTGACGACGCAGGCCGGAGCACCGGTTGCGGACAACCAGAACATTCAGACCGCAGGGCCGCACGGTCCCGCGTTGCTGCAAAACGTCTGGATGATGGAGAAACTCGCCCATTTCAACCGCGAGCGGATTCCCGAACGGGTCGTCCACGCCAAAGGAAGCGGAGCCTACGGGACGCTGACGATTACCGGCGATATTACGAAGTACACGAAGGCGAAAGTTTTCGTCCCGGGAAAGAAAACCGATCTGTTCCTGCGGTTTTCGACTGTTGCCGGGGAACGCGGCGCCGCCGACACCGAACGGGACGTTCGCGGCTTCGCCATCAAATTCTACACCGAGCAAGGCAACTGGGACTTGGTGGGGAATAATACCCCTGTCTTTTTTTTGCGAGATCCGTTGAAGTTTCCCGACTTCATTCATACGCAGAAACGGAATCCGAAAACGAATCTCCGCAGCAACACGGCGGCGTGGGATTTCTGGTCGCTCTCCCCGGAAACGCTGCATCAGGTGATGATCCTGATGAGCGACCGCGGCATCCCGAAGAACCTGCGGCAGATGCATGGCTTCGGCTCGCATACGTTCAGTTTTTGGAACGAAAAAAACGAACGGGTTTGGGTCAAGTTCCATTTCAAGTCGATGCAGGGAATCGAAAACCTGACGAACGCCGAAGCGGGAAAAATCGTCGGAGCGGATCGTGAGTATTCGCAACGAGATCTGTTCGAGAACATCGAAAAAGGAAACTTCCCGAAGTGGAAAATGTGCGTTCAGATCATGCCGGAAGTCGAAGCGAAAACGTACCGATTCAATCCGTTCGACCTCACGAAAACGTGGAGTCAAAAAGATTATCCGCTCATCGAGGTCGGAATCATGGAACTGAACAAGAATCCGGACAATTATTTTGCCGAGGTCGAACAGTCGGCGTTCGATCCGGGGAACGTCGTGCCGGGCATCGGATTTTCGCCCGATAAAATGCTGCAAGGTCGTCTGTTCGCTTACGCCGACGCCGCCCGGTATCGAATCGGTACGAATTACGAAGCCTTGTCGGTCAATGCGCCCCGTTGTCCGATGAACAATTATCAGCGTGACGGAGCGATGCGTTTCGATGGCAACGGAAGCGGCGTCAACTACGAACCGAACAGCTTCGGCGGGCCGACGCAATGCGGTTGCGCCCAGGAACCGCCGCTCGATTTGGACGGCACGGCGTTCAACTACAACCACCGCGAAGACAAGGATTATTACACGCAGCCCGGTGACCTGTTCCGTTTGCTGCCGGAAGACGAAAAGGTGCGCCTGATGCAGAACGTCGCCGAAGCGATGGACGGCGTGCCGCATGACATTCGGGTTCGGGCTATTGCAAGGTTCCACCAGGCGGACGCCCGCTGCGGCACGGGAATCGCAAAAAATCTCGGAATCGCCGAAAAGGAAATCCTCGACGAGGTGCTTCGGCAATCCTAGTACCCTGCCAACGCAAATTTTGTGAGTTGCCCGTTTAGTCGGAACGCCGAAGGTGTGCGCTGAGCCAGGATAAACCGGACAGAGAAAGTCGAAAATAATGATTGACGGCAATGCTGTTTTCGTGTAAAGTGGATGGACGTCGTTAACGTCTTTGCCCCGAACCGAAACCGCATTGCCGTGTTTTCATTCCGATTTCATCTTCAGCGATCTTGTTGTGTCTGCGTCGTTTTGACGTGGCTTGCGCTGAGTGTTTCGCTGTCGGCCAAGGAAAATCGAACCGATCACGAAACCCGCTTTCGGGAACGCCTGCTGCAACAGGCGGAAAATTATTGGAATTCGGTCGATCAAGCTGCGTCACCACGAATCGGTGGGTATCTGACGGTCGTTCGTGGTTTGCTTCTCGCTGGTTTTTCACCGGATCATCCTTTTCTCCACGCCAAAATCGACATTCTGCTTCGGATCGCGCCGCGAGACCGAGACGAAGCGGCGAGGCAACGAGAAATCGTTCTGCTCCGTTCGCTCGGTCGACAGGTGTCCCCCTTTATGAGTGAACGGGATATCTCGTCGCTCCAAGCGGTCATCGTTTCCGACTACTATAACGAAAATTTCCGCCGCTTCGGTGTCGTCCGCCTACCGCATGGCTCCGATCCCGACCGTCCCCATCAGCCGTCAATGCCGGAAAACGAAGCCGGACATCTTCTGGTTGCGGCTTCCGTTTCGTCGTCTGCCTTCCGACCTTTCGAAGTCGGCGACCTCACGGAATCGAGCCTCGATTCCGTTGCTTCTTCGCATGAGTGCCGTCGTGACGACACTGATCGGCAACCTTCTTTCGTCCTGATTGCGAAAACGATCCGCCTCCAAGTTTGATACTTGAGCCGATCGTGCGCTTCATCTTCAAAGAACCGTGGACGGAGCCGGTACTCCGCCGCAGTCCGCGGATTGATCCGTTATTTCAGGACAATTACCATGAACACCAAAATATTCCGGGCTTTTACTCTCATCGAACTTCTTGTCGTCATCGCGATCATCGGCGTTTTGATTGCGCTGCTCCTTCCCGCCGTGCAATCGGCCCGTGAAGCGGCAAGGCGGACGCAGTGCGTGAACAACGTCAAACAGATGTCGCTGGCATTGCATAACCATCACGATGTCAAGGGGTGTTTTCCCGCCGATTCGCAACGGCATCAACTGTCCACACCCGTGACATGGAGTGGAACGACCTATACATCCTATACGGACGGATTGTCCAGTTGGGTCAAGATTTTCCCGTTCATGGAACAAACGGGGCTTTCCAGTGAAATAATAACGGCGATCGACAACGCCCTCAGCGCCGCCCTCAGCGGTCCTGTCACCACGGAGCCGACGTTGATTACCCGCGGCGGACATACCGTAACAGGAACAATCTCCGCGAGCAAGGTTCCCGTGTTTCTCTGTCCGTCCTATACGGGAGTGCAGTTCACCGAGTCCGGCGTAACCATCGGTTATTACTGTACCTACTTCGGCAACAGCGGCGGCTTGGAAGCAAGCGCGGACTTGGACGACACCACCGGCCAACCGCTCACGGGGACAGCTTATATGTACCAAAAAGGATCGACGTCCCCCGGTGGCGGCGCCGGAACCGACGCAACGAACGGAATCATGTACCTGAACAGCGAAATCACGTTTGCGGCCGTTACGGACGGAACGTCCAATACGTTCGCCTGGGGTGAAATCGCCTGGGACCGATACACCTACAGCGGCTGGATTCGGTCGACGGGACCGGCGACGAATTCCGCGAAAGCCCATGCCGAACAACTGCCGTTTAATCATCACAAAAAATGGTTGCTCGACGAAACGATCACCTACCACATCAATGATTTCGCGAAGGGAACCGTTCTTTACGAGGACCTTCCGGTCAATGTGCAATCGAATGCCGGTGCTTACGGTTCGCAACATCCCGGCGGCCTGGTGGTCGGGCTCTGCGACGGCGCCGTGCGATTCGTTCCCGAAAACCTTGCAAGCGATATTCGTCTCAGGTATGGTTGCCGGCACGACAACGAACCGGTTTCGTTGCCGTAACGGATTCCCCGCGCCGGTGGGCGGCAAAACGCAATCGCCATATTAACCGAACAAAAACAATGAAAATGATCGTACGGACAATCGATTTGACGAAAACATACAAGACCGTGAACGCGCTGACGGGCGTTTCACTGGCCGTGCCGGAAGGAGAATTCCTCGCCGTGATGGGAGCATCCGGTTCCGGCAAAAGCACGCTGCTCCATCTCATGGGCGGGCTGACGCAACCGACCGCCGGGAGCGTCAACGTCGACGGGGTCGACTTGTTTTCCATGAACGACGCCGCGAAAACACGTTTTCGATTGAGAAATATCGGAATCGTCTTCCAGGCGTTCAATTTGATTCCGACGCTGACCGCCGAGGAAAACATCGTGCTCCCGGCGCAGATCGAAGGAAAAACCGTTGCGCGAGCAGAACTCGACGAACTTCTTGACACGCTGGAAATCAAGGAACGCCGCATGCATCGGCCCGATTCATTAAGCGGCGGCGAGCAACAGCGGGTCGCCATCGGTCGGGCGCTGATCATGAATCCGTCGCTAATCCTGGCCGACGAACCGACGGGAAATCTCGATTCGGTCAACGGCGAACGGTTCTGCAAGCTACTGCGTGATCTCTGTGACAAGCTTCGGCGCACGATCGTTCTCGTTACGCATGACAAACAGGTTGCATCGTTCGGCGACCGTTGTATCACGCTCAAGGACGGCCGGATCGTCGACTCGACGGGAAAGGAGGATGCCGCATGAGCTTGCTCGTCAAACTGATTCTCCGTGAAGCGTGGTATCACCGGTCACGGATTTCCCTGGCGGCCCTCGCGACGATGGCGATGTCATGCATGATTGTCTGGCTTGTCGGCAGTGTCGACTTGATGATCCTCCGCTTCGACAGCGACGCCGAGAATTATCTTGGACATTACCAACTCGCGATGATTCCGTCCTCCAACGAGCCGGGAACTGTGTTCCCGACTTCGCTCGACGACTTGCGCAACGATAAAATCGTCGTTCAAATCACGCCGTCGCGACAGATTCGCTGTGTGATGGGTAAAATGGACGACGAACAGGACGACCGCGCGGCGTTGCGACGGCAGCGTTCCGTCGTCGGACTGCCGATGCAGAGTCCCATGCTCGTCGGCATCGACTGTACGGAATCGCCGTTCGAACTCAAGGAAGGCCGCTGGTTTTCGGACAATAATATCGACAGCGAACCGGACGCCGCGTTCCCGACTTCCCCGATTTTCGAAGGTGTCATGGGAACCGCCGCTGCCGCGAGCCTGGCCCCTTGGGGAGGCGAAAGCACCGGCCCCGTTCGTCTCGGCGACACGGTGATCTGCCGTGTCGGGACGAACGAATTCAAAATCAAGATTGTCGGGCTTGTCGAACAGAAACTATCATCCGGCGGCCGTGGTGAGACAACACCCGCGGTTGGTGCGCTGTATGTTTCGCTGAAAAGCGCCGATCATTTAGCCGGTACTCCTCGTTCCCGATATGATCTGTATTACATCCGACTGAGGGATGGGGCGAACACAAAGCAATTCAAAGATATTTGGACGAAAAAATTCGAAACCGGGAACGCTTCGGTGAAATTCCTCGACGCCGACGACATCCAGGAACGCTTGAACCAAACCCGACCACAGAACACCGGTGTTCTGGTCGGCGGCGCGGCATCGGTGAATTCGATCATCCTTTTCTCGACCATCGTTTCGATTTTGATTGTGTTCACGGCGTTGAGCATGGGAATCGGTGAGCGAACGAGGGTTTTCGCGATGCTGCGGACTGTCGGCATGTCCAGACGACGGATTGCGTTGCTTGTTTTCGGTGAGAGCGTGATTCTCTGTTTGCTCGGCTGGATCGGCGGCATGGCGGCCGGTTGGTTCGTGCTGCAACTTTCCGTTTGGCTGCAACCGACGGTTTATGGAACAGGAAAAACCGTTTCGCTCGGGCTGACCTCGGTCACGACGGCGGGGATTGCGGCCTTGATCGGATCACTGCTCGCCGCCGTCGTTCCGGCATGGCGGGCGACTCGCGTCAGTCCGCTCGAAGGGATGAATCGTGGCTACACACAAACGGTCGACAAACGTTGGTTTGTCTTGCTCGGAGTGATCGGGGCCGTTTTATTGACGATCAATCCGATCGTCGTTTATGGTGAAGGAATCGCCAAGGGAGCGGAACTCCGACAGTTTTTGTACACATGGATCGGCTTGCCGACGCAACTGCTCGGCTGTGCCATGCTCGCCCCGGCAATGGTGCTGCTCGTTGAAAAGCTCTGTTCGCCGTTCATTGCGAAAATGCTGCGAATTCCCAAAGAACTCCTTGCATCGCAACTGAGCAGCAATCTTTGGCGAACGCTTGGAACGACCTTGGCGCTCAGCATCGGTCTCGGCGTCTATTCGTTCCTCGAAATTTGCGGATACTCGATGCTCGTTCCCTACATCCAGTCGAAAACCCTGCCGAATACGCTTGTGACGTTTTTACCTCGCGGCATACCGTACGATAAAATCGACGAGGTAAAAAACATGCCGGGGATCGATTCGAAACGGTTCCTGCCGATCGCACTTGACCAATCGAATTTTTCGCAACGACAAACGCAGCGGTTCATCAACGACGGCTTGACGCCGATGCAGGCAAGTACCGTCGTTTTCGGTGTCGATATTGTCGAAGCGTTCGAAAAGCGGTCCGACGGCGGGCGTCCCTTGGTCGAAGTCGGTTTCGTCGAAGGAAATCTCGCCGAAGCCCTTCAAAAACTCAAAACAGGTGGTCGGTATTGCCTCGTTCCCGATTCATTCGCATTCCGCACGAAAATTCACGTCGGTGACAAACTCGAATTGGTGCTCCCGAACGAGGAGCGAGGGATGAGGGACGAGGGCCGAGGCAGAGCAGGCGGACCTCCTGGCGGTGGTCGCGGTCGACGGCCTTCCAACGAGCCGGGAGCCGTGCTGCCGTCCCTTGAGCGAACGGTCGAATACGAAGTCTGCGGCGTCGTGACGATCAACGGCTGGCTCTGGATGAACAAGATCAGCGGTGTACGGAAACGCGGCCAACGTTCCGGGGCGATGATTCTCGCTCCTTACGAAATTGTCAAGGAGGATTACATATTGAGCGACGTCGCGTATTTTTGGTTCGACCGAACGAAAGACGTTTCCGGAAAGCCGACCGTTTCGGACAGCGACTTGGAAGAAACGTTACAGATAATCGCCGACACGAATAAAGGTACTGCTGGTCCTGCAATGGTGAAGGTGAATTCACGCGAATATTTGACACAACAAGTCAGCCGCCGTTCGGATGACGTCATCCAGGCAGCAGCGAAGATGCCGCTCATTCTGTTGGCGATTTCGTCATTCGGTATGATGGGGACCGTCGCGGCGTCGATTCGGAGCCGACGTTTCGAGCTCGGCGTGCTGCGGAGCCTCGGCGTTACGCGGTTCGGTCTGGTCCGATTGATTCTCGCCGAAGCGGTCTTAATTGCGTTGGCGGTCATTGTGATCAGCGTCGGTTTCGGCGTAATCGGAGCTTGGTGCTTCATCGGCTTGATGAAATACCTGTCGTTTTTCGGTGGTTTTACCTCTCCGTTGACGATCCCGTTCTTCTGGCTGTCGATCGGCCTGCTAACGGCGCTTTTGTTCTGTGCGCTGGCTGCGATTTTTCCTGCCGTTGCCGCCGGATGCATGGAACCGTCCCGTCTGTTGCAGGAACGATGATTTGTCCGAAACGACCGCCGTTTTCGCTCTTTCTTCTTTTACTACAAGCGGTTACGGCGACTGCAAATATTTTTTTAAAAATCGGAAAGGCCTATTGACAAAACGGCGTGACGATCACATAATTTCACGAAAGTTTTGTTTCTCAAACATTTTCCGGCCCATCACACGCTATTGCTTGTTGCCGCTCTTTTGATCGAAGAGCGGTTTTTTCAACAGGTAATTGTTTGATAAGCAAAACATTTTCAACGATGAACACCACATTCAGCCATTAACGCTCAAAAAACCATGAAGGAAAAGCTCGTCACAGTCGACAGTTCGCCCGTTTTCACGGCGTCTTGCGATTCATCCACTTCTTCAGTCGGGTGTCATTGCCTAACTCCTTGTCCGCATTGCCGTTGCGGGCACCGTCAACGGGAACGCCAGGTTCCTCTGCAACCGGCAGTACAGGCAAGTGTCGCTCTGTCCGAAATTGTTCGATAACCGTCTTCGTTGTCGTTTCGTGAAGAAGCCCGAACGTCGCTCTGGAACCCGAAGTACATCGAAGGTTTGAAAAAGGAAGGAGCCGGAGCCGCCGC
>JAVBPI010000065.1:0-24961 GCA_031549705.1 Thermoguttaceae bacterium | reverse complement strand
GCCCCCGGGCGCCCCAAAAAAACCCCTTCTTTTTTTTTCGCGGGGGCGGCCCCGCGCGCTTTTGTCCTTTGTGTTGGGGGGGGTCGCCCGACGCGGCTAACGGGTTTATTTCGACTTATCGAGTAGTCCTTTGTAGTTTCGCATGATCAAATGGCTGTCGATTTTGTCGACCAGATCGATCACCACGCTGACGACGATCAGAAGACTCGTGCCGCCGAAAAAGCCGGCGAGCATGTAGTTTTCCCGCAGGATCAACGCCGAAATGATCGACGGAATGACCGCGATGAGCGAAAGGAACGCCGCTCCGACATAGGTGATTCGAATCATAACCTTTTCGAGGTAATCGGCGGTGCGACTTCCCGGTCGATAGCCTGGAATGAATGTTCCATAATTCTTCAGGTTGTCGGCCATGTCTTTCGGGTTGAACGTCACGGCGGTCCAGAAATAACAGAAGAAGAAGATCAAGGCGATAAACATCACGATGTACGAGAATGTCTGCCGCATGAAAATGTCGTGCAGGAATGTCCAAAACGTCGACGCCTTGTCTCGCGCCATCATGAAGTTGAAGAACGCTTGCGGGAACAGGAGCAAGCTGCTTGCAAAGATGATCGGCATGACACCCGCTTGATTGACCTTGAGCGGGAGGTATTGACGGGTACCGCCGACGGTTTTACGTCCGCGAACATGTTTCGCGCTTTGGGTCGGAATACGACGTTGTCCTTTTGTGATGTAAATCACGCCGACCACCACGGCGATGAATATTCCCGCAAGCACAAGGAGCATTTCGACTCCCATGTGTGACCCCGTCGTTCCAAGTTGGAGGCGTCCGTCTTTGTAAACGGTTCCGGCCAACATTTGGAGGGCGTGCGGCAGGTTGGCGATGATACCGGCCATGATGAGGAGGCTGATACCATTACCGATGCCGTATTCGTCGATTTGCTCACCCAACCACATTAAGAAGGTGGAACCGGCGGTCATCGTAATAACCGCAGCGAAAATCCACCATCCGGAAAGCTGACCGTTGACGGTGAGGGCGTCGTTAAACAACTGCATCCGTCCCAAAGTGACAACATAAGCAAGACTCTGAACGGCGCAAATAACGACGGTGGCGTAACGGGTGTATTCGTTGATTTTACGGCGTCCGCTTTCCCCCTCTTTTTGCAGTTGTTCGAGCTTTGGAACAACCGTCGCCAAGAGTTGAAAAATAATCGACGCCGAGATGTACGGCATGATTCCCAACCCAAAAATCGTCAGATTTTGAAACTGCGTTCCGGTGAAGACGGCGGCCTGCGACATTAAGGCACCGAAACCGGTCGCGTCGGTCGCAAACATCGTCTTCATTTTCGCAGGATCAATGATCGGAAGCGGAATCCACCAACCGATACGGTAAATCGCAATGAGTCCGAGCGTCAGAAAAATTTTCTGGCGGAGCTCAGGAATCGAGAAGATGACGCGAAGTTTTTGGAACATGGAGCGCTCCGTAGGGATGGAATAGGTGTGTTAATCGTTGATTTTCAAGTGGTGGCCGGACAATGGGTATAGCGACTTTCCTGAAAAACAAAAAGGGTGATAAAACGAAAGGGGATCGGTTTCAGAACACGCCCTTTCATTCGATCACCCTTTCCTCCTCGTCTGAACAGCCTCCTTGGCCGAACGGCTCAAAGCCGAAACCAAATTTACACTTTGGGTTTACGAGGTTTCATCTTATTTTTAACGACCGGTTTTTTGCCAGGCAGTTGCGTTGCTTTACCTCCGGCAGCTTCGATTTTTTTCTTCGCTTCTTCTGAAAAAGCGTGAGCGGTAACGTCCAACGCTTTAGTCAGGTTTCCTTCGGCGAGAATCTTGATTTTATCAAAGGTGACGTTGACGACCCCTTTTTCTTCAAGGGACTTCGGCGTAACCGCTTCACCCTTTTCGAAAAAGAGTTCGAGATCAAGCACATTAACGGCAACAACGACGTCGCTGAATTCCTTGTTGTTGAATCCTCGCTTGGGAACACGTCGAATGAGCGGCATCTGACCGCCTTCGAAGACGGGATTCATCGAGGAGCCGGAACGAGAGCCTTGGCCTTTGTGTCCACGTTGACTGGTTTTTCCGCGACCGGAACCAGTTCCACGTCCGACACGGCGAGCTCGTTTTCCCGCTTGGGATTGATTGTTGATATCGTTGATATTCATGATAAGGAAACTCCTCGAAGTTTTTCAACTTCTTCTAGGGTGCGAAGATTCATCAAAGCGTCGATCGTCGCTTTGACAACATTGGTCGGATTCGCCGTTCCATAGCTTTTCGTGAGAATATCACCAATGCCACAGACTTCACAAACGGCACGAACAGCGGACCCGGCGATCACTCCCGTACCTGGACCGGCGGGAACGAGAACGACGCGAGCGGCACCAAAACGACCGACGACTTCGTGCGGAATCGTCGTCCCGACCAACTTAACCGGTTTCATCTTGCGGGAGCCGTCCTTGATCGCCTTATCGACGGAGGGAGGAACTTCGTTTGCTTTTCCGTAACCCCAAGCAACACGGCCTTTTCCATCGCCAACAACGACAAGAGCAGCGAAGCTGAAACGGCGTCCGCCTTTAACAACTGCGGCACAACGTTTAATCTTGACGACTCGATCTTGAAGTTCGCCTTGAGTAGATTCGTTTGACATAATTACCTGCTAAGAACTTGAAATTCAGCGACAAATTCAGTGATGCCAAGAATTTACTTGCCACCCTTTTTGGAAGCGGCCTTTCCGGCGTCGGCTTTCGCTTGTTGTTTATCTCCCTTGGAAACTTTTTCCTTTTTGGGAGCGTCATTTTTCGCAACCGGCTGCTTTTCTTCACCGGCGGAACCGATATCGAGTCCCGCTTTACGAGCCGCGTCCGCAAGAGCCTTCAGCCGACCATGATAACGAAATCCATGACGGTCGAACGCAACTTGTTTAATACCTGCTTCCAACGCTTTTTTTGCGAGCGCATCACCGACTTTCGCGGCGGCGTCGCAATTTCCACCGTTGGGCGTTTCAGCTTTCATCGATTTGTCACGGGTTCCGGCGGAAACGAGGGTTTTCCCGGCGATGTCATCGATGATTTGAGCGTAAATATGAGAATTGCTTCGAAACACGCAAAGTCGGACACGAGTCGAAACTCGTTTGACAGCATTGGAAACACGAAATGCTCGATTTTTACGTTGACGATTGATTTGTTTGAACTTTTTCACAAAAACACCAATTAAGTTGACAATGGAGAGTGGATAGCGGATAGTGAATATAAGAAATCGTTCGTTTTCGAACTCCTATCTCCTAACTCCTATCTCCTTACTTCTTCGTTGCGGCTTTGCTTTCCTTACGACGGATGACTTCACCTTCATACTTGATTCCCTTACCAAGATAGGGTTCGGCTTTACGGATCGAACGGACTTCCGCCGCGAACTGACCGACGAGTTGTTTGTCGATTCCCTTGATGCTGACGTGTGTTTGATCGGGACACTTGACCGTCAGGCCAGCGGGGATCGGCTTTTGGATTTCGTTGGCGAAACCGGCACGGACTTGCAACACGTCTCCCTTGATAGCGAAGAGGTAGCCCGTTCCAAAAATCTCAAGTTTCTTTTCGTAACCGGTCGTCACACCGACAACCATATTGTGAAAAAGAGCGCGGTAAAGTCCGTGCATCGCCGCCGCAGCACGAGAATCATTGGCGCGGGAAACCTGAATCGTTTGATGTTGCGTGTCGCATTCAACTTTGACATTCGAACTAAACGATTGTTCCAGTTTACCAAGCGGACCTTCGACGACCAAGGTCTGGCCGCTAACATTCGCTTTGACGTTTTTCGGAACGTCGACCGGCTTTTTTCCGATTCTTGACATGATACTAAATCGACTCTATAAAATGATCGTTGTTCTTATCTTCAGGTCCTGCGAAGTCGGAAGCGAAACAACCACCTCGCGGGTTCTCTACAAGGAGCGGAAGCTCGAATGCCCTGCCGAAAGACCTACCAAATTTGACAAAGTACTTCGCCGCCAACTTTTTTGAGCTTCGCTTCACGATCGCTGAGGATGCCCATGTTGGTGCTGAGAATGCGAATACCCAAACCGTTCAGGACGGGTTTAAGATCCTCGACAGCGGCATAGACTCGACAACCAGGCGAGCTGACTCGCGTGATCGTATTGACAACACCTTCACCATCCGCGCCATATTTCAAGTGAACGCGGAGAAATGATACAGGTTTGCCTTCGACGACTTCCCAGTCCCAAATATACCCTTCACGTTTCAAAACGTCAACGATCCCCTTTTTCTCTTTGGAGAGCGGAATATCAACGTAAGTCTTTTCGATGCGTACGGCGTTCCGAATGCGGGTGAGCATGTCGGCAATAGGATCGGTCATCATGGTATTTTGTTCCGTTCTCGCTATTCAGTTTCTTTTCAAATACGATGGTTGCTGCGGTATGGATCGACCAACCGTTCAATCCATTACCAGCTTGACTTCTTGACACCGGGGATCAAACCTTGGTTTGCCAAGTTCCGGAAACAAATACGGCAAATACCGAACTTGCGGTACACGGCACGGGGTCGACCGCAAAGTCGACATCGGTTTTCGGATCGAGTCGAAAACTTCGGCTCGGAGTTCGCTTTGATGATTTTCGCTTTACTGGCCATAACTTTTTTTAAAATCTGAGAGGACAATCAGTTACGATTTTTTGCGTTTGGTATTTTGAGCCGTCATCGCTCGGAATGGCATACCGAATTCGCGAAGCAGTTCACGAGCTTCGTCATCACTGGCAATGCGATTGACAAAAGTAATATTCATCCCCTGACTCTTGGAATACTTGTCTGGATTGAGTTCCGGAAAGACCAAGAATTCCGTCAAACCGAGGTTGTAATTTCCACGACCATCGAAACTTTTCGGGTTGACGCCTTGAAAGTCGCGAACTCGAGGGAGAACAATCGAAATAAGTCGATCAAGGAACTCATACATCCGTTGACCGCGGAGAGTGACCATACAGCCGACATTCATACCTTCACGAAGCCGGAAGTTGGCAATCGACTTGCGTGCAATGGTCACAACAGGTTTTTGGCCTGTGATTTGAGTAAGAACATCAAGGCCTTCCTCCATGTATTTTTTTTCGCTGAGATTGCTGCCCACGCCCATATTAATCACGATTTTTTCCAATCGCGGCAGGGACATGACATTGTCTCTATTCAGCTTTTTTTTGAGGTTGCCGATGATCTCGGACTTATATTTTTCGAGCAGTCGAGGAGTTGTCATGAATTTTAATCGTTGCGGGGAATACGCAACTTACAATGCAGGAATAAGGGAACTATTTCTTGGTAGTCGACTTTTTGGCAGAAATCTGACTGAGTTTGGCACCACACTTTTTACAAACGCGAAATTTAGTACCGTCCGCTTCAATTTTCGCGCCGACGCGTGTCGGCTTGCTGCAAGCAGTGCAAACCACTTGGACATTGGACATAGGGACCGGCATTTCCATCGAAAGTCGTCCCCCTTGGGGGTTGCGACGGCTGCGACGCACATGTTTGTGAACGACGGCCACACCTTCGACGACGACTTTTTCATTGTCCTTGTCGACCGACAAAACGCGGGCTTTTTTTCCGCTACTTGCACCGGTCAGAACGAGAACGGTATCATCTTTACAAATTCGCATGATTTTGAATTTTCGTAAGCCGCGTCAACATCCGACGCGATGAAGCTGGTGTACGATATCGATAGTTGCGTCATTATTCGACGCGAATACATATTCAGCATGTCGCGGGGCGACGCGGTTAACACTAAACGACTTCGGATGCCAAACTGATAATTTTGACGAAACCTTCTTCGCCCTGAGCTTTGCCCTTCGCTTTTTTCTTGCGGTCTTTCTCACGAAGTTCACGGGCAACAGCCCCGAAAACGCGAGTTCCAACGGGGTTTTTATTGTTGTCGATCAAAACGGCGGCGTTGGAATCAAACTTGACGTAACTGCCGTCCTCGCGACGGACACCCTTTTTCGTACGCACAATAACGGCCTTGACGACGGACCCCTTTTTGATGCTGCTGCCAGGAATCACCGATTTCACGGAGCAAACGATAATATCGCCGAGTGAAGCGAAACGTCGGTGAGTACCACCGAGAACCTTCACGCACATCAATTCCTTGGCCCCGGTATTGTCGGCGACATCAAGTCGGCTTTGCATCTGAATCATGATAGCACTCTTTCTCGAAAACTGTTATCGCCTGCTGAAGGCGTCAGAAGTTATTGTTTATTTTCGGCTTCTTTGGCAGAGGCACGCAAAGCGGCTACGTCGATGACATTACCTTTGGCGACAACGCTGACGAGCTTCCAACGCTTCAGGCGAGACATCGGGCGACACTCGATAATTTCGACCGTATCACCGTTCTTGGATTGATCCTCTTCATCGTGCACGTAACAGACGGTTCGACGTCGGACGTACTTGCCGTACTTCGGGTACTTGACAAGACGAGGAACTTCGACTCGACGAGTTTTCTTCATTTTGTCGCTGGTGACAACACCGATTACAACTTGCTTGGGCATCTGTTACTTTCCTTTGGTCGCGGTCTTCTTGTCTTGTTGCGTCGCTTTGGCGGCGATTTCTTTCTTGAGGGTCAAAATACGAGCGATCAAGCGTTTGTTTTTGTTCAATTCGCTAGGGGAATCGAGACGTTCCATTCTCGCTTGAGCTCGCAAACGAAAGAGCTTGTCTTTGGTTTCCTTGAGCACCAAGTCGAGATGCTCCAGACTCATGTCACGTAATTCTTTGATTTTCATAACTGCACACTTTCACAAGTTGCTTGTCCGCTTTTACATGGATTTCCGTTTTACAAAACGGCATTTTACCGACATTTTATGCGCGAGCCGTGCAAAACACATTTTGGCGGTTTCTTCCGGAACACCGCTAATCTCGTACATAATGGTTCCTGGCTTCACGACAGCCGCCCAGAATTCTGGTTCACCTTTCCCCTTACCCATACGGGTTTCAAGGGGGATCGAGGTTACGGACTTGTGGGGAAAAACCCGGATATAGAGACGTCCTTCAGTTCGGAGGTATTGTTGAGCGGCGATACGTCCCGCTTCCAGTGTCGCAGCACTGACCCAACCGCCTTCGATCGTTTGGAGTCCAAAATCTCCGAAAACTACATCGTTTCCACGAGTGGCTTCACCTTTTATACGCCCTCTTTGGATTTTTCGATGTTTGACTCTTTTGGGCATTCGGGCCATTGTTATCTTCCTCGCTGTATTCGCCTTGATTGATCCAAACTTGAATTCCAATATGTCCTTGAGCGATTTTGGCTTCGTGAAAACCATAATCGATCTTGGCACGTAACGTCGAAAGCGGAATCGATCCCGCAATCTGTTTTTCACATCGAGCCATTTCAGCACCGCCGAGACGGCCGGAGAGCTGAATTTTGATTCCCTTCGCACCGGCTTCCATCGCCTGTTCCATCGCACGTTTCATCGTTCGACGGAAACCGACTCGTTTGACAAGTTGTTCGCCGATGTCTTCGGCAATCAACTGGGCAACAATATCTGGCCGAACGATTTCTTCGATCATCAAATTGATCCGTCGACCGGTCAACTTTTGCAGATCGTTTTGAAGTTCCTCGACTTTTTCACCACGACGACCAATCATCATGCCCGGCTTGGCCGAGTAGAGGATCACGCGGACTTCGTCTCGGGTTCGTTCGATTTCGATCTTCGCAATCGCCGGATACAGCAAATGGTCTTGCGTATCTTTACGCTTCTTGATAAAGTCGCGAATCTTCTTGTCTTCGACGAGGAGCTCAGCGAACTCACGCTTGGAGGCGTACCAACGACTCTTCCAATCTTCCATAATCCCGGTGCGGAAGGCAACCGGATTGACTTTCTGACCCATTGTATTCTTGCTGTGTTATGAGTTCTTCTTAGCCGACGACCACCGTAATGTGCGACATTCTCTTCAGGAAAATCGAGGAGGAGCCGCGGGACTTCGGACGAAAACGTTTCGCCATAGGACCGCCGTCGACTCGAATTTCAACGATTTCAAGATCTTCCAAATGCGGAGCACGTCGATCTTCGGCGTTTTTAACGGCGCTGATGATCACTTTTTCGATAAATCGGGCACCGCGATTCGGATAGCAGGCCAACAGGTCAAGTGCTTCGTCAGCGAACTTACCGCGAACAAGATCGGCGAAAGGACGAATCTTGCGGGCGCTCATCTGAACGAATCGATGTTTCGCTTGATATGTTTGGGACATTTTCCAACCTTTGACTGTATTCTACTTAAGCGATTTTTACCGCCTGCCAAGCAAGCGAGAAACGAGAGCGAATTTCATCAGCGGAGCGTAAGCTCCTGAACGGCAAGTCCGGATTCCTATTTTTTGCCGCCTTTGCCACCATGGCCACGAAAAACGCGGGTCAACGAAAACTCACCGAGCTTGTGACCGACCATTTCTTCGGTGACAAAAACTTTCAGGAACTGCTTACCATTGTGAACCATAAAAGTATGTCCGACGAAATCCGGCACAATCGTACAGGAACGAGCCCAAGTTTTGACCGGTTCCTTTTTGTTGGCCGCGTCGAGCTTTTCGACTTTGGCGAAAAGTTTTGCGTCAACGTAAGGACCTTTTTTAATGGAGCGACTCATATTCAGCCTTCAAATTTTCTTGGAACGGAGATTGTACAATAAAATTGGCAATTGTCAGGGGGAGGGTGCGTTTTCTCACGACAATTTCAAGATGCCATAACGACGACTTTTACGACGACGAATAATTGCCTTGTTCGTCGGCTTACGTTTCTTTCGAGTCGACGTTCCCTTGGTCGGTTTGCCTGTCGGCGTGACGGGGTGACGGCCTCCCTTGGTTCGACCTTCACCACCACCATGCGGGTGATCAATCGGATTCATCGCCGTGCCACGGACATGAGGTCGACGCCCCATCCAACGGCTGCGACCGGCTTTGCCGATCACGATGTTCATGTGTTCAATGTTGCTGACCACACCGATCACCGCACGGCATGTGGCGGGAACACGGCGGATTTCACCGCTTGGCATGTTAAGCTGTGCCCAACCGGAATCACGAGCGACAAGTGTGGCTTTGGAACCAGCGGAACGGCAAAGAACTCCACCCCGGTTCGGCTGCAATTCGATATTGTGAATTTCGGCCCCCAACGGAATTTCAGAAAGCGGAAGGCAATTCGCAATTTCCGGAGGAGCACCACTACCGCTCATCACTTTGTCGCCAACTTTCAATCCTTCAGGACAAACGATATAACGCTTTTCGCCGTCCGAATAATTCAAAAGGGCAATGCGTGCGGTTCGATTCGGATCATATTGAATTTCGGCGACAACGGCCTGAACGCCGTCTTTGTTGCGTCGGAAGTCAATCTGACGGAGCTGTTGTTTATGACCGCCACCGCGATGCCGCACCGTAATCACACCATGATTATTGCGGCCGTTGCAACGACGCTTCGGCTTCAGCAGGTTCTTCACCGGCGTTGCCCCTTTGGTGAGCTCCTTGAAGTCGCTCACACTCATGTTTCGTCTTGCCGCGTTGTTCGATTTTAATTTTTTAACGCCCATCGTCGTAAATCCAATATGCTGATAGATTGAGTCGTGTATTGTTCCTCGAGCGACAAAACCGATTAGAAGTAGGCGATTTTGTGTTCCGCATTGACTTTCACAAGGGCTTTCTTCCAAGAACGCAGTTTAGCAGTTCCCCCTTTTCGTGTACGCCGCGATTTTCCCTTGCGGTTTTGTGTCTTGACCTCTTCAACCTTGACATCGAAAAGCTGCTCGACCGCCTCTCGGATCTGCTGCTTGTTGGCAAGCCGATTCACTTCAAAGGAGTAGACGTTTTGGTGCTCGGCCCGATGAAAACCCTTTTCAGTCACAATCGGACGCAAAATAATCTGGTAAGGCTCAAGCTGAAGATTGACCTTGGTGATATCTTTACTGCGTGGCATTTTCCGTCTCCGTCAAAAGGACGTTGGTATTCGGTTTGGTTGGTCGTGTCGCGACTGTAAACTTAGGCTTCCGCTTTTTCTTTTTTCTTCGGGACGGAAGCGACGAACTGATCAAGAGCTTCTTTCGTCATCAGAACCTTCTTCGGTCGAAGGACTTCGTGTGCGTTCAGGTCGCAAAGGGGGAGAAAACGGACACCGTCGATGTTACGAAAACTTTTATAAAGATTGGCGTCGTAAGATCCAACGGCAACAAGAACCGTGGTG
The DNA here is from genome assembly GCA_031549705.1 of Thermoguttaceae bacterium. GTDB lineage: Bacteria > Planctomycetota > Planctomycetia > Pirellulales > Thermoguttaceae > WRKP01. The sequence goes on along the minus strand of JAVBPI010000065.1, from coordinate 14,754 downwards.
TCGATCTTGAGGGCTTTCAAGACAGCCGCCATGTCTTTGGTTTTCGGCTTGTCGGCGGAAAGGGTGTCAATAAGCATCACTTGCGAATCGGCGATCCTAGAGGCAACAGCCATACGGAGAGCCGATTGAAGAGCCTTACGGGGAAGGCGATACGACCAGTCTTGCGGATGCTTCGCAAAAATATGACCGCCACCACGACGGACACCGCTACGGCGTGAACCTGCGCGAGCATTACCCGTTCCTTTTTGACGATACATTTTCTTCTTCGCACCGGCAACTTCGTCGCGACGTTTCGACTTCGCAGAACCCTGACGGAGATTCGCCAAGTACATAACCACCGCGTCGTGCATCAGTTGCGGTGTAATCTTTTCAGCAACGGTTTTCGTGTCAATCGAGTACTTGCCGACTTCTTTCCCGGATTTATCGAAAATCGGGAGTTCAAATTGCGTTCCGCCTTCCGTCTTGTCCATGATCCACCTAAACTATGAAACGATACGTTTTGTTGTATGATGATTGCCGTAAGCACATGAAACTTATTGAAGCTTCCACGGATTCGCCTTGGGAGCGGGAAGCTTATTGGTCGGCCGAATGGTAACATAACCACCGTTTGGACCAGGAACGGCACCACGAATGACAAGAAGATTGTTTTCCCTGTCGATCATCACGACTTTTTGATTGCGGACTGTCACTTGATCGGCGCCATACTGGCCGGCCATTCTTTTTCCCTTCATCGTGCGGCTCGGATAGGCACTGCAACCGGTACCCCCAAGATGCCGATGGCATTTCTTCACGCCGTGCGAAGCACGTTGACCGGCGAAGTTGTGCCGTTTCATGACACCGGTATAACCAGAGCCTTTGCTCGTCGCGGTAACGTCGACAGCGACGACAGCGTCGAAGATTTCGACATTTAATTCCTGACCAACGGCGAAACCTTCGGTTGGAATCTTAAATTCCTTGATAAATTTTTTCGGCTCGCAGTTGGCTTTCGGAACGGCTTCGACTCCCGCTTCAGCCCGCTTTTTCTTTCGCTTGCTTTCGATGAGAGCGACATGACCCCGCTCACTTCGGGATGCACGCTTTCTTGATTTATCGAGAAAACCGACCTGCACGGCTTCGTATCCGTCCCGCTTCATGTCGCGGAGCTGCAACACGCAGCACGGACCCGCCTGAATGACCGTCACCGGAATCACTTCGCCGGTTTCCGTATACAATTGGGTGCAACCCACTTTTTGTCCGAGTAATCCGATTCCCATTGCTCTACGCCTTATCTTGAACGTTTTCCTTGATCCCTTGACGCACCGAACGACGTCCGGCGACTAAAACCTATCGCTTTCCGGTCGCTTTGATTTTGATGTCGACGCCGGCAGGGAGGGTCAACTTATTGAGAGCGTCAATCGTCTTGGCGGTTGCCTGAACGATGTCGATCACCCGTTTGTGGGTGCGAATTTCGTATTGCTGACGCGCTTTCTTATCGATATGCGGCCCAGACAGAACGGTATATCGCTCAATTCGGGTCGGAAGCGGAATCGGGCCGCGAACCACGGAACCGGTCCGTTTGGCGGTGTCGACGATCTCTCCGGCGCTCTGATCGAGCACCGCGTGGTCAAAAGCTTCCATCCTGATTCGAATGATTTCTTGTCCGATTCCCGTCACGGTAATTCTCCGCTGGTTCTTGTCTTCCGATTCCAGTTGCCAAACATCATCACACGACATATCCCGAAATATCGTGGAAAGAATCTGAGTCTACCAGACCCTTAGCGTCCGTCAAGGGGGCGTCGGCGTTTTGCCGGTTTTCCCGCACCCTCAGCGTGAAGAGGAAAAATATACCCGCAAAAAAACGATTGACAATCCCCCCTGTTACGAAAAAATTCGTTGTTTTCCGTTCGTGTCGATTTGGCGTAACGTTCATGTCATCAAGGGGTTACTCTTCAATGGCGTGACGGATTTCATCCCGGGAGGTGAGATAGTACAGGACACCGATCGCCGCAATAAAAATCGAGATGATCCGATTTCCGAGGGCGACAAAAAGGCCGATTCCCGGCTTGGGGAACGTCGAAAAAAGCGGGTAAAGCTTGTTGAGGACGATTTCGTAAGGGCCCGCCGCCAACGGAATCATCGAGGTCAGGTTCGCGATCGGATAAGCAACCATATTTTCCAGAACCGTCGGAACTTCCGAAAGAAGACCCTTGGCGACACAGTACAGTGCCAAACCAAAAAAAATGTGGACGAACAACGTGGCGAACGCTGAAAGAAGCAGGCAACTTTTATGGTTTTTGTAAAGAAGCAATGCGCGGGTCAGTTTACCCAGCGCTTCCCCGCACAGAGGGATTCTGTCAATCATACGTTCAAAGTGACCTTGGGAAAAAAACGGGAGAAAAATGACGACAATTCCGAAAACAGCGATTCCGGTCAGCCAAAAAACGAGCTGGCTTGCTCCTCGTGCCAGCACTTCGTCACGGAAGGCGAATCCGCTCCACCAAACGAGAAACGCCGCGACGAAAAACATGCCGATCAACCCGAGTACACGGTCGACAACGACACTGGCGAGCGCTTCGGCACGCTTTGTCGGATTCTTTTGGGCGAGCAGGTATGCTTTGATGCCGTCACCGCCGACGATTCCCATGGGGGCAAGATTCAGCATCAATCCGAGGAAACCGAGCCGAAAAGCATCGCGGTAGGTGAATGGAAGCCCCAGTACGGAAACCAACCATTTCCAACGGAAAAAAGTGATCGAAACGGCAACGAACTGCGCCAAAAACGCCAGAAAAATAAAGTCCCAGTGCTTGTTCTTCGTGGTGAGTAATTCGGAAAACGAATCGGACTTGGCTGCCTGCCAAAAAAGAAACGCGAAAATTCCCACGATGAGCGACAGCTTCAGAATCAAAATGGCGTATTTTTTCATGGTAGAGAATGCGCAAGCATCGAACCTGTAGCGCCGGGCAGGCATTGTCCTGTTGCCTGGACCGATAACAGCAAATTTGGCGAACCTACGACGAATTCTATCGCTGAACGCCCGTTCACGCAAGGATGCTTTACGCCGTGTCACAAAGTCTACGCTGTCAGGAGGGGTAACCAATCGACCAAACCTCCCAATCCGTGGCCTGCTGGCAGGTTTGAATATAAGGCGATTACGTGGGATGCGAAAAATATTTTCTTTGGCATGGTATGTGATATAATTTAATTACAGACGGAAACGAACCTCCCGCCTGCATTATTTTGCATCAAATTCTTCTCTTTTCAAACGGAGGTGTTCCATGAAGATACACATGTTAAGTATTTCGTTTTTGGCCGTGTTCGTTTTGTATTCGGGAACGGCCAAAGCGGATTTAATTTCGGCGAGTGAAGTTCCGACGGCGTTTACCTTTCTGATGACGTCGTCCAAAGATCCGGCCGTTGCCGATTTGCTTCACGGTTTCCAGATAACCGTCAAAAAATCAGCGGACGGTGCAGGAGCGGTGTTTACCTTCGGTTTAACGCCGAGTGGCATTGAAGCCGGATTTGACAGCGGCAAAGACGGTGTCAAATTCAAGGATTTCAAGTTGGTCGGCGCCGACGAGTATTTCGTTGGAAGCACGATTCCTTGGGACGGTGTTTGGTTGCCCGTGATGGGATCGCTCAACTTTAGGGGAGGAGTCGACTGGGAAACATTCGCTTCGAATATCGAGTCGATTTCCATGATTGCCCACCTTCAGTCGATTGACACGACGGCCCAAGACGGCGTCAGTATCAATCAAGCGGTCTTCACGTTGCAGCCGGAGGTAACTCCGTCGCCGACAACCCCTGAACCGGCAACTTTCCTCATTCTCGGCGTTGGTGGCATTGGACTTGCCCTGATGGCAAGAAAACGCCAACGTATCGGGACGCAGGGACGCCCCCATCGTAATCCACGGAATTAGCTTACACTGAAGATTGTATCTCTCCGACAAGTCCGGTATATTGAAAATGTTCGACGTTTTCAGTTCCACCGGATTTTTCGGAGGGTTCCGTGTTCAATCTCGTTTACGACGTTTGCCGTCCCTTGGAAGCGACCACGTCGCGGCGCAAGCGGTATGTCTCGGGAACATCATTCTACGGAACGACGAACGAGTCGATCTTTTGCCGGGAGCCGCGAAAAGATACCGTGATCCCGTGGAATGAGGTCCGCCGTATCTTCGTCCGGCGGTCAATGCTTGATCCGGTTGCCCGTTTCGTGATCGAAGCGGATCGGCGGCGAAAGATCGAAATCCGGCTCCAATTCCTCGACGATCCCGATTTCGTGCCGTTTCTCAACACGCTGATCAATCGGGCGATCGAACACGGTCTCGACATAAAGTCGCTGACCGACCTGCGGAAGGAATATCAACCTTGGCGGTTGCATACAGCGAGCAGCTCGAACGTGATCCGTGAACTAAAACCTCTGTTTTGGCTCTGGGGAGCGCTTTTTTTGCCGCTCGCCGTGGGGTTGTGCTCAGCGGCTCCATTCATGAAAAATGCGGCGGACACGCTCAGAAACGCGGAAAATCTGCCGTCGGATCCTTTTTCCCTCATGGTAAAATATTACGGCGTCGCCTGCTTGTTCTTTGTCGCCGGATTTGCCCTGACGGCGTTTTTTGGCGGGCAGTTGGTCCGAGATTTCCGAAACGCCGCCGACGCCCGAAAACGCAGGAAATTTGAACAAATCGTTTCAGGACTCGACAAAGCGGCGTGGGAATCGTATCATAGGGAAAAAGAGAAAGAAAACGAAGCAAGAGTCGAACGGCGTGCTGCGGATTTGCAACGGATTGCCGAAGATCGTCGCCGCTTCGGAACCGGTCCGAGAAAACTCGACCGCTCTGCCCGCTGGGCAATGATGTGGGGAGACGGAATGGCAGATGGATTGATCGCTTTGGCAACCTTGTTCGGAGGGCTGATGCTCGTGTTGTCGTTCCTCCCTCCGAACGACAATTTCCCGAAAGCTTTGTTTCCGATCGGTGGTGTTTTGTGCCTGAGCCTCATTGCGTTGAGTCCATTGGTCCTTGTCGATTTCCGACATCGTGTTCGGATGCTGACGGACGGCGAACCGCTGGCCGGAACGGTCGTTGCGGCGGAAGGGAAAAATGTCCCGACACGGTTTGTCCGTGTTCGAATAGATGGTCGTCGGCGGATCGTTCGGATTTTGGACAAGGAGAACGCTCCGGGCCGAAGTTTGCTGCTGTTTTTCCATGATCGGTTGGACAAAACGGCGCTTGCGGGGATCGGTGTGTCGCCGCTGCCGAACGGTTTGGAGTACGACGAGACGACGCGGACCTTTTCCGCTCCGAACTTCCGTTTTTCCGCCGAGTTGAAGTACTGCGTTGCCGCCCTCGCCGTCGAATTGGTCGCCTTTGCCGCCGTGTTCGTTTGGAGATTGTAGAAACAAAAATCGTTTAGCCGAGCGGCGCAGACGTCGGCGACAAGGAGAGTTCATGAAATCGACACGTTTCAATGTTATCGTTCAAAAAGATGACTCTTGGTACGTCGCTCATTGCATCGACATCTCGGTCGCCTCACAGGGCAAAACCATCGAGGAATCGCTCGACAACCTGAAAGAAGCGCTCGAATTGTATTACGAAGACGAACCGCTCTACGACTCGCCTCCGCCTGCCTTGCTGACGTCCGTGGAGGTCGCCGTCTGATGGGCTCGAAATATCCAGTATTGTCCGCCGACGAAATCATCAAAGCTCTCCATAAAATCGGATTCGAAGAAATTTCACAACGAGGAAGCCACCGAAAATTGCGAAACAATTCGATTCCTCCTCGAACGGCTATCGTGCCGATGCGCGATGAAGTCGCCCGTGGAACCCCGCGAGGTATTTGGGTACAGGCGGGTATTGATCTTGAAACATTTTTGGAATTGCTCTAAATCATAAACGTCTCATGCCTCAAGAACAAAAACTACGAGATAAAGCGAAGGAAATTCTCACGTCGAAACAAGTTGCCGTCGTGATCGGCTACGGGATCGTCGAGTCCGGCGAAATCGGAGCGGTGTTCATCACGGATCCCGACAAAACCGACAAGCTCGTCTGGAACGACCGCTGCACGGCGAACTTGGCGACGTATTTGAAACGAAAAGAGATCAAAAAGCTCGGCAAACCGGCGATCGTCGTCAAGGGCTGCGACGCCAAGGCGCTCGCCGTGTTGGAAATCGAAAAGCAGCTCGACCGCAACGGGGTGTACGTTATCGGCATGGCGTGCGGCGGCGTTCGGGAACGGGAGCACGGCAGCATCGAGGATAAATGTGTCTCCTGCGATGTGCAGCAGCCCACTCACTGCGATGAAGTGATCGACGGCGAACCGACGATTGTCGCTCGAACCATTGCCCCGCGCGAACGCTACGCCAAGCTCGAAAAACTGATGGCGATGTCCGTCGAAGAGCGGCTCGAGTATTGGAAAAAAGAGCTTGCCCGCTGCATTAAATGTTACGCTTGCCGGCAGAATTGCCCGATGTGCTATTGCGAGGTTTGCGTTGCGGATAAAAACAGACCCGTTCGGATCGATACTTCAGCGACGCTCAAGGGAAATCTCGCGTGGAACATTTTACGGGCATTCCATTTGGCGGGCCGTTGCGTCGGTTGTGCGGCATGCAGCTCCGCGTGTCCCGTCGGGATCGATCTCGACCTGTTGAACCTCTCGCTCGCCAAGGCCGCCGAGGAGCAGTTCGGTTATCGTCCGGGAATGCAACGCAACGTCGAGCCGCTCGTCGGAACCTTCTCGCCGGACGACCAGGAAGAGTTTATCCGCTAACGATACCCGCCCCAAGCGTAGGCGCGGAGTGATTCCCCTTATTTGCGCAACATCACCTTGCCATCATTTCAAGCAAAAACATTTCCGTTCACGGTCGATCTTCCGGGACTGATCGACTTGATGGGAACCGCCCTGTACAGCGAGCCGGGCGCCGCGATTCGGGAACTGATCCAAAATGCGCACGACGGGATCGTCCGCCGACGCCGTGAGCAACTCGGTTTCTCGGGAAAGATCCGTTTTGTTCAAAATCTCGAAGAGGGACTTCTTTCCATTGAAGATGACGGCATCGGCCTGAACGCCGAAGAAGCGGAAAAATACCTCGGAACGCTCGGCGTTGGAATCACCGGCCTGCTCCGCCGCGAATCCGCCGTTAATCGTTCGGAAAATTATTCGGACGGCTTGATCGGACAATTCGGCATCGGACTTTTGAGCGCGTTCCTCCTTTCGGATAGAATCGTCGTCGAGAGTTTGCGTTACGGCGAGGACGCCGTTCCGATCCGTTGGGAGGCAGACAGCAGCACGATTATTCGGCTTTCGCAAGGAACCCGGACGACGCCGGGAACGACGGTCTCGCTTCATTTACGCAACGAATACAGGGTACTCGCTTCGTCCGATGAAACGGTCGAGGAATCCGTTCGAAAATACGCCGACTTTCTGAACGTCCAGATTTTTCTGAACGACGCCGAACAACGGATCAATGTTTTGCGTCCGATTTGGTTCGAGCCGGAAGCGGACGAGGACGACTTGATCCTCGCTTTGGAAAGTTGGTTCCATGAAACACCGCTCGGTGTGATTCCGGTACGGATCGAAAAGCCGACCGTGATTCAAGGCGTGCTCTATGTCTCACCTCAGCGGGTTCCGGGCTTCTCCGACGAGGCGAAAGTCGCAACCACCATTCGTCGGATGATCGTCTCCCGGAACATTCAGGGACTGATGCCGCCGTGGGCGTCGTTTGTCCGAGGCGTCTTGGAGCTTCCCGATTGTCGTCCGACCGCCAGCCGGGAAGAGTTGGTTCGTGACGAAAATTTCGCGACCGTCAAGAGGACACTCGAAAAGATTCTATTCGATTATTTCGAGGAACTCGCAAAGGAAAAGCCCGCGATTTGGGAATCGCTTCTCGGTTGGCACCGCTACGCCTTGGCGGGGTCGGCGTTGGAAAATGAACGGTTGCGCCGCCTGCTCCGGAAAACGTACCGGTTTTCGACGAACCGGGGTAAATGGACGTTCGACGAAATCCTCCAGCGAAGCCCTGCTTCGCCTATCTTCGAAGAGGACGCCGAATATGTGCTCTGGTACCACGGAGACCGTCGACAGGAGTCGGCGATCGAATCCGTTTTTTCCGGACAGAAAACGCCTTGTGTTCATGCAACCATGGCGTTCGAAGAATCTTTGCTCTGCAATATGGCGATCGATGCGATGAAGGAACGAAATCTTCGAATTGATTGTCGCGTCGCCGTTCCCGGTACGAAAGGGTTTTCGCAAACAATCCTCGGGGCCAAAGATCAAACGCCGCTCGACGACGATTGGGAAGCGCATTTCGCAGCGGTCGACGCCAAGTATTTCAGTGCTGATTGCGACGGCTCGCAACCGGTCTTCGCTTTTTTGAACGAACGATACGACCTGATCCGAACGCTTGATGCTCTCAAAAAGGGGGGCGACATCCCCGACTCGTTTCAACGGATGATCGACCGACATCTCGAGGGTGAAGAGTTGCCGCAAAACGAAATTCTGCTCAACCGCCGGAATCCCTTGGTCGAACGGGCTCTGAGCGGAACCGCCGCCGGTTCCCGTGCCGCGGTGCTGCGTGTTCTCGTTTTTCAAGCGGTCCAATCCGCCGGCGCCCAGCTGTCACGGGAAGCCCGTGAACTGATCGAAACCGACCTCCAACAGATTGCTGAGTCGTTGTAACAAAAAACACCCCTGGAATTCGCCATGGACACCGAACAAGCCATCGCCCGATTTGACGAATTGCACGAAAAATACACCAATCTCGCCAACCGGCAATGGGTCGGCAGCGCGATGAAGGTCGCCGTCGAGGCGAAACGCTTCGCCAAGTCGAACAATCTTTTAATGCCGTACCTCCACGCTTGCTTTTCCATCACGAATTTTGCGCAGAGTCTTTTTGAACCGGAAATCGGTGCCGACAACGCATTGGAAATCATCGCCTTGGTCGAAAGCGAAGAGAAGGCCCGGAAATTCCAGCACGATTTCGACGACGACTTTTATCGTTACACCATCCATTGGATCACGGCTTGCGCTTATGACAACCTTGCCAAACACACCGCGATGCGCAGCGGATACAACTCGCCGATCGTTCACGGGGCGGTCGACGACGGTATTCTCGTCTGCCGCCGGACGGGAAAACTCGAATGCGTCGATTGTTTTCGCGAATATGCGTTCAATATTTGCCTCGCGTCCGGCGACTACGAAATGGGGGAGCACTATTCACGGCTTTGCGCGACGTCGCAATCGAGACATGGAGACGTCAACCGGAATCATGTCGGCTATAAGCAGCTCGTCATGCTTTATCTCCGGCAAGGAAAGTTGGCCGCTGCAAGGGAATCGCTTCTCGCAGGAATTCCGTACGCCGGAACGTATTACGATCCTTTGGAGGCAAGGATCGACTTCACCCAATTCGCGGAACGATATTGCATGCTTGCAGGGCGTGAGGCCGAACTTGATGAATTGTCGGATAAAATCAACGGCGTGGAACCGAGGCCTGAAATTCCATCCCGCGACGAGAATCCTTACCATGCTCTTGAACGGACGGTCAACGAATCGCTTCGCTTTTGTTTGCGTAACGATTTCGCGGCCGCCGAATCACTCCTCGTGGAATTCGAACGGTTTCTCCTCGGATGCGACAATCTCGATCGCTGGTTCGAGTTGCGCATCCAACGGATTGCGACGCTTCTCCTTGCCGCCGAATCAGGCAAGCCGCTCGACGTCGGTGTCGAACCGCTTGCCGATGAACTTCGGCATTACGCCGGCAAAGCGTGCCAGTGGTCGGCGATCGGCGCGCTCGATACGATGCTCAACCGGCGTGTGAAACTCAATCCGCTTGGCATCGCTTCTCCGATCGATCAGGGGCCCTATGCCACGGTAGGAACTCCTGTTTCCGTCGCACAAATAGAGTGGGCTCTCCCGTTGGTCGGAAAGCCGGGCGACGAATCCGCTTCCGAGCAACCGACCGATACGCGTGAAAAGTCGGCGTTTGAAATCGAGGCCGAGTCGTGGTTCGCGTCGTTGCAAAATCTCTGGAGGGAAGCCGCGATTCACGAACACGATCAAATGGAAACGGGCCAATCACAACCCTTCCCCAAGGCAACCGAGTTGGCGACGAAGGAGCGTGAAGTATTCGAAAAAATCGTGGCACTGACTCCCGACTCGATCACCGGGCCGAACGATAAACGGATCGACGAAGACGAATTTTATGCCGCAAGTCAACCGCTCCTGCAATTCCTCACGCTTCGCTCACCGGAAAATATTGCCGCGAGTTGGAATTGGGTGAAACGGATGGCCGACGCATTCCCCAATCGGGGCCGTTCGCTTGCTGCCCTGGCCTTTCATGGGTTGGTGTACAGAAAAAATGCCGCTGCGATTCAACTTGACCCGGGTTTGATCGATTTGCCGCCGTCGGAAACATTGGAACATTGGATTGCCAAAGCGTTCGAGATGGAACCGAACCGGACGGGAATTGCGACGATTGCGGGTCGGATTTTCCGCGAACACGGGAAATCACGCGAATCGCAACGATATTTTTCCCGTGCGACGCAAATCGACCGCCTGAACGATTTTGCGACCATTTCACTGGCGGAACTGTACGAAGAATCGGACCGACCCAAGGATGCCATGGCGACCATCGAACTCTATACCCGCGCCGGTGGGCGGCATCCGGGACTCTTGTGGAATGCGATGCAGATTGCTTTTCGCAACGAAATGCCGGACGAGTTTCTCCGCTACTACTCGACGTACACGTCGATTCAGCCTCCGTATCCGATGCTTGATGCGCAACGAATTGGCGCCCTCTGCCGTCTGGAACGGTTCGGCGATGCGTTGAAAGCATTGGATGTTTTTGATGAGCAGATTGGAGGCGTCGGGCTCGATTCGGCATTTTTGCGAGCCCTCTGTCAAGCGGAACTCGGCGACAATTCATGGACGAAAACATTCGCCGCCGCCTTCCAACGCGGTGAAACGGAAATCGACGGATTGCTCGGCACCGCTTACGATCCCTGCGAGCGGCTTTGGAATCACGTCGCCGTTTCCGAACTTTCCGCTGAAACGAAAAATGATTTCGTACGATTTCTCCTCCAGCGCGGACTTGTCCCTTCCGCTCTGCTGGCTCCCGACACGATCGAGTCGGAGAACGAGTTCGGGTATTACCGGTGTATTGTGAAACAACCGCTGAGTCCGGATGTTCCCGCATTCGCCGGTTGGGCACGCATTCCGTCGGACGATCCGGCGTATCTCGCTCTTTGGCTCGTTCTCGCCGTCGACGAAACCGAAGCGGTCGAACTTGTTTTGGAATCCCAGTCCCGATGTTATCCGATCCCGGCGGAGCCTTTCGAGTGTATGCAACTTGACACGTTTCGATCGCCGAAGTCGCAGGTCGTTGCTCAAGGAAGACGGTTTCCGCCCCAATAACACCCGATCTTTCGGTTCGTGACTAAACAGCCGGATATTTACACGATAATACGATGCATCGAATTGCTTTTTTTCTTTCGGTTGTGCTTTGTGTGTCCGTTGCGATTGCCCAGGACGCCGATCCTTCGACGCTCGTCGGCAAGGTGATGTGCGGCTACCAGGGTTGGCATCACGCCGACGGTGACGGTTCCGAATTCGGTTGGACCCACTACAACGGCGCCAACGGCAAGTTCGAGCCGGGAAACTGTTGCTTTGATCTCTGGCCGGACATGAGCGAAATGGAGGACGACGAAAAATTCGCGACGCCGTTCAAAAATGCCGACGGTTCCACGGCTTACGTCTTCAGCCCCCATGTCCCAAAAACGGTTGCGCGGCATTTTCGCTGGATGAAAGAAAACAAGATCGACGGCGTATTCTTGCAACGATTTATCGGTTCGACGACAAACGAAAAACGCCGCAATGCCAGGCAAGCCGTCATGAAAAACGTTCGCGCCGGAGCCGCCGAACACGGTCGGACCTGGGCGATGATGTACGATCTTTCCGGCGCGAACGTAGAAATGCTTCCGAACGCCCTGATCGACGATTGGAAGCGTTTGATCGACGAGGACAAGATCACGTCGGATAAAACGTACCAAAAACACGCCGGCAAGCCCGTCGTCTCCGTCTGGGGAATCGGGTTCAACGACAACCGGAAGTACACGCTCAAGCAATGCCTCGAATTGGTGACGTTTCTCAAGGACGATCCGAAATACGGCGGCAACACCGTGATGCTCGGCGTTCCGACCTATTGGCGGGAACTGAAACAGGACAGCGTCGGCGATCCGATGTTGCACGAAATTATTTTGAAAGCGGATATCGTCAGTCCTTGGACCGTCGGTCGGTACGGGTCACCGAAGGGAGCGTATCGTTATATCGCGACGACGGCTTACGACGATTTGGCATGGTGTACGAAAAACGGAAAAGAATTCCTGCCGGTCGTGTTTCCCGGTTTCAGTTGGCACAACCTGATGAAAGCCCGTGGGACGGACGCCCCGCTGAATTCGACGCCGCGTTTGCAAGGGGATTTTCTCCGGTCGCAATACACCGGACACATCGACGGCGGGGTGCGGATGATCTACCAGGCGATGTTCGACGAGATCGACGAAGGGACCGCGATCTTCAAGTGTACGAATAATCCGCCTGTCGGCGCAAGTCCGTTCTCGACTTACGAGGGATTGCCGGGCGATTATTATCTCAAACTGGTCGGGAACGCCGCCGAACAGCTCAAGCGGAGTCCCAAGAAGCAACCGAAAGAACGACCGACGCAAATTCCGTTGCCGCCCGCTCCGGGAAAATTCGTAACAAATGGAACGGGCGTCGATTTCGGCAAGGAAACGCCGGTCGTCGCAACGTCGTATTTTTATTGGTACGACGCTCCGAGTAAAGCTCATCTCGTCAACGCCGACGGCACCGATGCGCTGACCGACCATCCGCCGACGATCGATGGCATGAGTTGGAAATCCGTCGACTGGCATCGGTCGCAATTGATCGATATTGAGGAAGCGGGAATCGACGTCGTGCTCCCCGTGTACTGGGGAACGCCGGAAAAGCCCCGACCGACAGAATTATCGTTCAGTAACGAAGGGCTTCCGCCGTTGGTTGCCGCTCGGGAAAAACTTCTCGCCGAAGGAAAGAAACCGGCGTCCATCGGCATGTTTTACGATACGAGCACGCTCATGGTGAACGGCGAGAAAACACGGATCGATTTGACGACGGACGACGGCAAATGTTGGTTTTATGCGACGATTCGCGATTTCTTTTCGTTGATTCCGGCGCAACATCGTGTTACGGTCGAGGGGAAGCCGGTGGTATTTCTGTACTCCTCGGGCTTCGCAAGATCGGTCGACGACACCCTCTTTCCCGCCGTGAAGAAAATGTTCCGGCGCGATTTCGGTTGCGATTTATACATCGTCAAGGAAGCGAGTTTTCCGGGGCAAGCGGACAGCGTTTACCAGTGGGGGGGAGCGGTCAAGCCGAAACTGCTCGACACCGCGGCGGTCGGTCCCGGATATGATCACTCCGCCGTTCCCGGTCGGACGCCGCTCGTTACGCCTCGAGACGATGGACGTTTTTACTCGTTCGCTTGGGAGCAGCTTTTGCTGCGAGACCCGAAAACCCGCTCGAAATGGGTGCATGTCGAAACCTGGTCCGAGTTCCACGAAGGAACCGAAATCTGCGAGACGAAAGAATATGGACGAAAATACATCGACCTGACGAAAAAGTACGCCGACATGTTCCACGCCGGAAAGCAGCTCAAGGAAGTGTCGTTCAAGCCGAAGTTTTCGTCACCGAACGTCTCGCCGACGACCGGCGAGGGAATTGCCGTTACGGAATTCGGCAGAGATCACCACGGTGACGGGCCGCTGAATATTCGTAACGTCGATTGGGCCGACGGCGGCGACACGCAGGCATGGTATCTCACGACGGATGCCAAGGTCGCCGACGGTGGACGCTATCTTTATTTCAGGATGGCCGATCCGTATTTTCTCGCGGTTCCGGGTGCCGCTTACGAAGTTGTCGTGGAGTACCTGCCGCCGAAAGACGAAGCATCCTGTTGCGCAACTGTCGGGCTCCAGTACGATTGCGCGGATCCGACGCTCAGCGGCGTTCAACGACATTTTCGTGGCGCCCCATCAAAAAATCTCACCGAGGATGAAAAACAATCGCGGCAATGGAAAACCGCGGTCTTTCCGCTGAAGGATCCGGCGTTCGCCGGTGGAACGAACGGCTCTGATTTCCGGCTCTCGATTTCGTCCGGGGAGATTTATCTCCGGAAAGTTACGTTACGAATCACAAAATAAAATGTCAGGGTGTTTCCGACACGATTTATCTATCCCCTAACTCCTAGCTCCAATGCAAAACCGAAGAGAATTTGTGAAGAAATCCATGGCAGCGATCGGCTTGGCGTCGACATTTGCCATTTCCGGAACGCAAGCCTCGGACCGTCCTTTGGGGGCAAACGATCGACTACGTGTTGGCGTCGTCGGCATTCGAGGTCGTGGTAACGAGCATATCAAGCAGTTCGGCTCGATGAATAATGTCGACGTCGCTTACCTGATCGACGTCGATGCGACGACTCATGCCGGGAACGCCGCCAGGGTCGAAAAAGACTTCGGGAACAAGCCGATTTGCGTGCAGGATATCCGCAAGGCGCTTGAAGACAAGAACCTTGATGCGATTTCAATTGCGACCTGCAACCACACGCATTCGCTTCTCACGATCTGGGGCGTTCAGGCGGGAAAGGATGTTTATGTCGAGAAACCCTGTTCGCATAATGTTTTCGAAGGCCGCCAATGCGTCAACGCGGCGGACAAGTACAATCGGATCGTCCAA
>JAVBPI010000102.1:0-25786 GCA_031549705.1 Thermoguttaceae bacterium | reverse complement strand
GGAAGTCCAGAGAGGGCACAAACGCAAGGAACGCCATGAGCAATTCACTGGACACATTGGCGATGATATCGCCATGGATGACCAGCAGGTGTTCAAGCGTGTCGATAAACGAAGAAGAAATGCTCCCTCGAAATGTCTCGCTGCTTTGGATTCGGCGTCGCTGTTTTTCGGAAAGCAGTGTTTATCACAGAGAGACCAAAGAGATTACCCGGCGCGGTCTTTTTCGAGTTCGACGACGTTTCCGCGGTCGTTCCACTGAACCCGGGAAACGAGATTTCGAATCAGGAGCACACCACGTCCAGAGGCGATCATGATGTGCTCCTCGTCGGTCGGGTCGGGAACATCGTTGGGATCGAACCCTTCCCCTTCGTCTTCGATACGGAATGTCGCCAGGGAATTAGTCAACCGGCAGGAGAATCTGACGGTTTTCGACGGATCCGACTTGTTACCATGTTGGACGGCGTTGACGAGAGCTTCTTCCAAGGCGAGATTAATGGAAAACTGTTCTTTCATCGACCATTCGGAAGAACCTAACTCGCTCATCACCTGATCGATGAGTTGATGGGCCGTTTCCATGCTGCTTGGAAACGAACACTCGTGAGTCCAGCTCCAATTTCCGTTTGACATCGACTTCTCCTTAACCTCTTGCCGGGGAACGAAAAAGAGTTTTTCAATTCAACATTATTCCAAACGAAACCATCGCGACTCAATTGTCGGGCATTCGACTCCCTGAGGAACGCCCTTTCGAAAAGAGATCGGGCGAATTCCCGGATCGACAATTACTTGCTGGAAACCGTGGTGAAGGTTCGCACACCTTCGTCTTCGCTCTTTTTGATCGTAAAGATCGTGTCGAGCCGCGTAATCCGAAATGCTTCCATGATGTTGTCATCAATACCGCAAAGGATCAACGTGGCGGTGTTTTCTTTCGACCGTTTATTCAGTGTGATCAGCGCCCGGAGTGCGGAGCTGGACATAAACAAGACTTTTTCAAAGTTGATCAGCAACTTTTTACATGTCTTGTCTTCCAACAACGCCAGAAGTTGATCACCCCATTCCTGGATCACAAGGTCGTCGTTGAGCTTCATGTCACGGCAAACGGCGATCGTGATATCTGCGACTTTTTTTACATCGATTCTCTGTTGACTCATGTTTACAAATCTCCTAACGTTGGTGATGCGGCTCGATTCAACAAAAGGACTCCTGATCCAATTGGCGCGTCAAGGAAAATATACGATCATCGAAATTCGCTCAATATTTTCATTTTATAATGTATTTCTTCACAAAAAGCAAACCCCGGTGCTCGAAACCGGCTAAATATTTTTCGGACCAATCGGGAATGTGATCGACAAGCTCCCGATTGGTCGGCATAAAAAAAGACCTCCGATGCGCATCGGAGGTCTTTTTTATCTCAATTCCGAGACGGAAAACGTTCACTTAGTTGCAAACGCTGGTGCAAGGATCGCACACCGGGGTGCACGGATCACAGCAAATCGGTTCGCACGGACCGCAAGTTCCGCAGCTCTTGAAGCTGTGGAATTTGAACTTGGCTTTTTCCCATGCGTTGACGAAGAAACCGCCGAACGGACGGAACGGGCCATGGCACGGCGAGCAGGATCCGCAAGGATCGCAAGCCGGTTCGCACGGAGCGGCACAAGCGACTTCGCAAGGAGCACAAGCCGGTTCACACGGAGCACAGCAGGCCGGTTCGCACGGGGCACACGGCGAGCAACGCTTGACCATCAGCTTGTTCTTCATGTTCATGAAGAAACCGCCGAACGGACGGAACGGGCCGTTGCATGTGGGAACGCCACAGCACGGTTCGGCACAAACCGGTGCACAAGCGACTTCGCACGGAGCACAGGCAGGTTCGCACGGAGCGACGCAAGCCGGTTCGCACGGGCCGCAGCCGCCATGAAGGCGACCGAACATTCCGGCGTTGGCATTGGATGTAACCGCGAAAATGGCAACCGCGGCCAAAACGGACAGAATCACATGACGTTTCATAGCAAACTCTCCTTTACAATTTGTAAACAAACAATTTTCTTGGCAACAGGCTGCCACACCTTAACTCCACGTTAAATATCGACAGCCGCTTGTTGTTATTTTACCTAGTCTCGATAATTGCCGAGCATTACGGTTTTAACGATTATTCAAGCGACTTCATTCCCATATTGCCCATTTTGTGGTGCGACTGAGCAGCATTTCAAGAACACTAGCCTGATCGCACACACAATAGATCGTCTGGGGACAGTGAACGCTTTAGGAAAAGAAGGATGTTTGGCGTCTTTGAAAATTTAAGAGGAACTTTATTTCAAAAGAATTGTTAAGAACGGTGTAATCGGATCGTCATGATCCGAAGCTGCTATTCTTACAAAAGAGCGGAATTGACCTTGCAGCGACAACCGAATTGACTACAATCGAAATTCATTTTTGAGGTGTTTCCATGAAAACAGACGCTCCATTCCCCATGATGAAAACAAAACGCAGAAAACGGAATCGTGACGCTTTCACCTTGGTTGAAGTCATGGTCGTGCTCTTTATTCTCCTTGCCATGGCGGGGGCCGGTGTGGTCGCCATCCAAGGAGTTCGTGAGCGTGCCAAGCGTCAGCAGGCGGAATTGTTCGTCAAGAGCATGAAGACGCCGCTCGGGCTTTTCGAATCCCAGATTGGACGTTTTCCAACGACGGAAGAAGGATTGGATGCATTGAAGCAAGCTCCGTCGAGCTTGCCGGATCCCTCCAAATGGGACAGCCCTTTTGTCGAACCTGAAGTCTCGTACTTCGATCCATGGGGAAATGCCTATCAATACATGTACCCCGGAACGCACAGTCAAGGAAAATACGACCTCTGGTCGATGGGGCCCGACGGAATCAGCGATACCGAAGACGATATCGGAAGCTGGAAGTAAGCCCTCACGTTACCGATCTAAAACGACTGCATCATTTTCGCCGCTTTTTCTTGGAGGCGGCGGAAATATTGAATCTGGCCTGCGTCCAATGGTTCGGTCTTGATTCGTGCAAGCACTTCCATGGCGGAGCGCGGCTGCTTTTGTTCGATGAGCACGTTGGCGAGATTCAAACGCACCAAAGCCGCTTTTCCCGTGTAGTGTGCCAGATATTCGCGCATCGTTTCGATCGCTTCGTCCCAATTACCTTTTTCCAGGAGGAGCTGTATCAACAGCAACATCTCGGATTCGGGAAGAATCCATTCCGGCGACTCTTTTTTCATCTTTCCATTGATCACGAACGCCGGCATCGGGTTTCCTTCTTTCAAAGCGAGCTCGATTCCCTCCTGCAACATCCCCAGACGTTTTTCTCGTTTTTCCGCGCGTTTTTGAGCGGCTTCCGGTCTGGCGGCATCTTGTTTCGCTCTTTCTTGATCGGTCATCAGATGCCGTCCCTTCCAAACGGAAAAAACGTCCCAGTTCTCGCAGTTCACCCAGCCGCATTTGAGCAAAACAATGCCGATCCCGAAACCGACGAGCGCCCCCAACGTATGGGCAAATTCACTTGACAGCAGGCGTTGCGTATAAACCAGCATCGTAAAATCGAGACCGACGAAAAGAGCGACCATAATCTTGACCGGTACGTCGAAATAAAACGGGCGGTGATAAAGGAGGAGCAAGCAATTGATCTCATTTTCCGGTGCCCAAATGAGACTGATTGCCATTAAACCGTACACGATCGCCGACGCTCCCAATGCGCAAGTCGGATCGCAACCGAGAAACAAAAACTGGATAATGCAGTTTACAGCGATGCCGATTCCCAAAAAGGCGGGGAGCGACTTCCATGGCCCCAGTTTCCCCTCAACGACAAGCCCGAACGACCAAAGAGCGAGCATGTTTCCGAGCAGATGCCCTAAATCGGCGTGCATGAAGCAACTCGTCAGCCATTGAACCGGATGGATGCCGCCGCCAATGGCTAAACAATGGTCACGCAGTTCCCCCGGATGGGAAATATCGTATCCGAACACCAAAACATTCACGATAATCATTCCAATGGTGATGATTGGAAAATAATAAATCGGTGCGTCGGTGTTGTACGGAAAAAACATCGGTATTATCGTTGAGTTCGCGGACCGCAGGTCCCGGTGCTTTCCAGGGAATTATTTTGGTTGCATTCGGCAAGGATTATGTTATAATAACACCCTACATAAAAATCAATAACAGAGCAACGTGTCATGCAAAATCTCGTCGTTTGCTTCAAGGAAAGTCCGGTCGAATCGTATTTGATCGATCGTATTCACAAGGTCTGGCCGGGTGTTGATATCGTCAACGTCGGCCAAAAGGATATCGCCGCTGCGCTGCTTGACGCCGATTTTTTTTGTGGACACGCCAAGGTTCCCGTCGACTGGAACGCCGTCGTTCGGCAAGGACGGCTCCAATGGATCCAGTCATCCGCCGCCGGTATGGATTGGTGCCTCGTTCCCTCCGTGATCGAATCGGATATCAAGATCACGACCGCTTCCGGTGTCCTTGCGGACCAGGTCGCCGAACACACGTTGTCGCTGATCCTCGCTTGGATGCGCAACCTTCCGACTTTTTTACAGGAACAACATGACACCACCACTAAAGATTATCGTCAGTTTATCCGACGCCCGACGCGGGACTTGACGGGTCGAACCGTCGGAATCGTCGGTTTCGGCGGCGTCGGAAGACGATTGTCGCAAGTTTTAGCCCCCTTCCAGACCCGAATCCTCGCAACCGACCTTTTCCCTGTCAATAAACCCGAGCACGTCACTGAACTTTGGCCCGCCGAACGGCTTGACGACTTACTCCAAGAATCCGATGTCGTCATCCTTTGTCTTCCGCTGAATAGTCAGACTCGCGGGATGTTCGACGCCACTCGTTTGAGCCGTTTACGCCCTGAAACCTTGTTCGTCAATGTCGCCCGCGGTTCGCTTGTCGTGACCGACGATTTGGTCGCCGCGCTTCGGGAGAAACGGATTCTCGGAGCGGTCGCCGATGTCACGTCTCCGGAACCGTTGCCGAAAGAGCATCCCCTTTGGGATTTTCCGAACGTCATCATCACGCCGCACGTCGGCGGACAGTTCCGCTACCGCTTTGACGATGTCGTCGACATTTTTACCGCTAATATTTCCCGCTGGCTTGAAGGATCCCCCCTCATTAACTTTTTGACGCCGGAAGGCAAACGGCTCGGCTTCCCATTGCGTTCGCCGGACTACCCCCTCTGGATCGACGTCCGAGAAAGGAGAACGTATCGAAAATGACCAACGGATACGGAGTGACAACCTCATATTTCGAGAAATCGATCACCCGCACCCTCGGCGGGAGTGTCGCCAACTGCTCCGTGGAGCTTTCCGCGGAGTATAACGCCGTTTTGGAGCGTCACCAGGCGGATTGGCAAGAAAAACTGAAATTCAAACGGGTTCTCGGAAGCGGTGGGCAAGGAGTCGTCTTCTACAGTGAACGCCAAGGGAGCGACGGGTTCGTGCTGCCAGTCGCGGTGAAGGTTTTTTCGCCGGAACGGTTCGACAACGACGTCCGTTACGATCAGGAGATGGCGTACTTGGCACACATTTCGGCAAAGGTTGCGCGCATCCAGCACGATCACCTTCTCAACGTCCATAATTGGCGGTCCATCAACAAAATCCGCATCATGGAGATGGAATGGGTCGATGGTTTCGACTTGAGTCAACTCCTTCGCCAATCAATGCTCGACAAAATCAAGAAGCGGGTCCCTCCGCAGCGTTGGGATCACATCGAGGAAGTTGTCGTCACCAACGGACCGATGCACCCGCGGGTCAAACCGGGAATTGCCATTGCGATCATCCGCGACTGTCTCGGAGCACTTGGTGCGCTGCATCGGGAAGGGATCGTTCACGGCGACATCAAGCCGTCGAACATCATGCTTAAGCGAAGCGGCAACACTAAAGTCGTCGACATGGGGTCCGCGTTCGAAATCGAAGCCAAGCCGCCGATGCGACCGTTCACACTGGCCTATGCCGCTCCGGAAGTTCTTGAAGGAAAAGAGATTACGCCACGAAGCGACATTGCCAGCCTCGGATATGTCCTGATCGAAATGCTCGCCGGACGACGGCTCTTCGGCGGACATTCCGAACTGAACGGTCTCGACGGCCGCCTGTTTCTTGCCGGTCGCTTGCAGCATATTCTTCCGCCATCGGTGGCGGACAGCGAGCTGCTCATGAAGTTTTGCAAGAGTTTGATCGCTCCCGATCCGAACAAGCGTTTCGAAAACGCGGAAGCCGCTGACCTGTTCAAAGACGGCGCCGCCGACTTTCACAAGCAGCTTGTCAAAGGGGATTTGTCATGTGAATCGGAACCGGAGATCCGCGATTGGCTCGAAGACTTCGACGACGGCACCGGAGTTCCCCCCCATCCCGAAGACCATCCGGACACGACGGTGCGGTAAAACGATTATTTCACCCTCATCAAAGCCGGAATGGAGTTGGTACTCCAGCGTAATGACGGTTCCACGATACCGATAATGCGCTGCGATCCTTTCCGGCTTTTGTTTTTGTCGACGAAAATTTTCCATGCAAAACATTTCCCATTATTTCGGCGGCGAAAATCTGAGCCAGGATCCGATTCATGGATACATTCCGTTCAGCGCTTCGCTTGGGACCGATCCGGACGAATTTTCGGAACGGGATCTGATCGACTCCCCATGGGTGCAGCGGTTGCGGCAGATTCACCAGTTGCAGACCGCCTGGCTCGTTTATCCGACTGCGGAGCACACCCGGTTTCAGCATTCGATCGGCGCGATGCACCTTGCCGGTCGAGCGGTTCGGCAGTTTTACCGGAGCCTGGTCGATGTTTGCGGCGACGACGGCGAATCACTTCCGAGCAAGCCGTATCTGATTTCGCTGCTCCGGATCGCGGCCCTGCTGCACGACGTCGGACACGGTCCGTTCGGACACTTTTTTGATGCGCAATTTTTATCGACGTTCGGCTTGAACCACGAAAAGCTCGGGGCTGAAATCATTCGGCGGGAACTTGCTCCGTTGATCCGCAAGATTCGCCGCAATCCGAATGGATCACTTGCCGACGGCGAAACGCTTGATCCGGAACAAGTCGCGTTCCTGATTGTTCGACCTGATCTGAACAAGGAAAAGAAGGAATCGTCGAACATTCCTCGTTGGCTGTGGCTGCTCCGTTGTCTCTTCAGCGGTCTTTACACGGTCGATAACATGGACTTCGTGTTGCGAGACGCTTACATGACCGGTTTCAGCGCCAGGGCATTCGACATTGACCGGCTGTTTCACTACTCGTTTTTCACACCGAAGGGGCTGACGATTCACCAGAAGGGATTTGCGACGCTGACCCGTTTCATCGCCGTGCGGGCCGAGCTTTTCCGTTCCGTATATTTTCATCGAACGGTTCGGGCGGCGGACATTTCGCTCAAAGAGCTCTTCGCAACCAGTCGGGCCCTTTTTTTTCCGGGGAGCGGCGGTACCGGCAGCTCGAATCCGCTCGAAAACCTGGACGAATACCTCCGCTTCACGGAATGGTCGCTCCTTGTCGATGTTGCTCGTTGGGAACGTTCACCGGACGAAGCGAAACGGAGCATTGCGCCGATTTGGAAAGCGTTTCTCCAACGGCGGCTTCCCTGGCGACTTGCTCATGAAACGACGGTGTTGTTCAAGCCCGGCGAACGGGAACAGACGAGCATTTTTGCCGACGAGGAAACACTCAAGCGGACTCTCATGGCGCAGCTTTCCGAACCGCTGCCGGAAAAGTCGGTTCGGATCGACATTGCGCGGCATCTTCATCGCCCGGACGCGCATCTTCCGACAGCGGAACAGAACTTTCTGTACGATTCCGCCACGGAGCGGCTTCAACATCTCGACGAGGAAGAGCTTTTTCGATTCATTCCCCAGAGTTTCCGTCTTTGTCGTGTTTACACGGACCGTTCGGAATACTGTAAACCGCTCGCCGAAGCGATGCAACGTCTCGTCAATCCGACCGGCCGCGACGACGATACGAATATGTAAAACACTTATCGCAATCCCTTTTGAGCGCGTTCGACCAATTGGGCGGCCCAAGGACGGTCCTGATAGAGTTCGATCACACCACGGCGAATTTCCGTTGCTCGGTCGGGAACGGTTGCGTTCAGTTCATCGGCGTGGTCAAGTCGCATCTTGACGACATCGAACTGGCTCTTGGCAATCTTTTCGAACAGCGGTTCAAGTTTTTTGAGTCGCCGCCTGGCAAGCTCGACACATTTTTCCGATTCGTTGGGGATATTGAGTTTTCGCCCGGTTGGTTTGGCGGGTGGTTCGGTTGCAAAGAGATCGACAATTCCCCGGAGAAGAACGATTTCCTTTTCCAAATCGGTCCGGGAATACGAAATGGCTTCCATATACGCCCATTCGGCGGGACTTCTCGCTTCCGGATTGGCAAACACCTGACGGCGTTTCAATTCCTGTTCTTTGTTGGCGAGGTCCAATTCGTCTTTAATATTGCGAACGGCTTCTGCTTTGGGATGCGACGAATATTGCGACAAAAATATGTCGATATCCTGACTCGCCTGCCGAAGCGACGATGGGAAATAGTCGCCATATTCGTCTTCTTTCAAGGTTTCCGTAATCCGCTGGTATAATTGGTCCGGCGGAAGGGGTTGCAGTGAGTGATAAAACAACAGACCGACCAAAACCAGGCAGAGCGATGTCAGGATGGTTTGAAGCGAGACACGAAACCTTCCCGACCTTTTCATTTCGCCGTAACCGCCCAATTCATCGTCGTCGACGGAGACAAAGCGTGAGACGGACTGAATCGGCTTATCATCGTCGATGGAAGCAACCGAGCAGCCTTCCGCGTTCTTCTCAATTTCATTCAACGCCCCATCGGACCTGTTTGCAGGAGACGAAGGCCCGCCTGAAAACGCCTCCGGGAGCACTTTCGAGGGGGGCGGGGGGAATTGCTTACCCTCCGAAACCGATGGAGAATCCGAGGGTTTGCGATCGGTCCATTGTGTTGCCTTTTCTCGCTCGTTCACGGGATCATTCGCCGCGATTCCGTAGACCGGTGAGTCGGGAGTGTCCGCTATTCGTGCAAAAACATCATCGAATCGGCTTGCGTCCGGTATCGGCTCGTCTTTTGTCCGGCGCCATCCATTCCGTTCGTCGAGAAGAATCTCGCCGTGCCGCACGCTCGGATGTCGGGG
The DNA here is from genome assembly GCA_031549705.1 of Thermoguttaceae bacterium. Classification (GTDB taxonomy): domain Bacteria; phylum Planctomycetota; class Planctomycetia; order Pirellulales; family Thermoguttaceae; genus WRKP01. The sequence continues at coordinate 16,640 of JAVBPI010000102.1, read as the reverse complement.
AGTCTGCGGCGATACTTTTCTCGAAGAACCGGCGACCGACGAATTAATGCCCGTGAGGTCATCCGGATCTTTCAGCGGAGTTCGAAGCGTCTGTTCGTCGATTGAAAGTTCGTTCGATGAATCGATTGGGCGGGGGGAACGATTGTTTTTCGTAACATCGTTCGGCAAGGGGATTCCACGTCGTTTGTACTCGTCACGAAGAAAGCGGGCATGTTCGTCTTCTGATTCCGGGGCGATTGGGCTGTCGACCAATGGAGCCTGGAGCTCAAAATCGTCAACCACCCGGGGCTCGTCAGCCGGGCGGCCAAACGAGATTTCCAGAAGATCGGCATTGGAGTCGTGCTGCAGTTCCGACGGCTGCAGATGGGATTCAGACACGATATTATTCGAAATATCGGCGGCGACCGTGTTGGCGATCGGCTGAACAATACCCCCCAAGTCGATCAGGCCCCCTTCGGCGACGATTCCTCGAGGAACGCCGATTTCTCCTCGGCGCTTGTCGGAATCGGTTGAAAGCAGATGAACCGCAGCGGGGGGAAGAACCGAATCGTTTTCCTCCATGGGTCGAACGAGAATTTTTTCCGGGGGCCCGACCAGTGCTTGGAGCAGCGACTGGAACCGTTTTCCTGCCATGTATGCATTGCTCGGACGCTCCTCTTGTTTGATTCTCAGCAGATCGAAGATGATTGCTTCGAGTTCGTCAGGAACGTCGAGTCGGGTGGCGCGAATCGGGTCCGGCGTGTTATTCTGCTGCTTTCGGATGATTTCCGCAAGAGTTTTGGCGGTAAAGGGGGGCCTGCCGACGAGAATGGAATAAAGGACCGCTCCAAGTGAATAGAGATCGGAACGAGGGCCGACCGGATTGGCGAGTGCTTGCTCCGGTGCCATGTATTCGAGAGTTCCGACCACCGAATTGATTCCCGTCAACCGATCGCCGCCAAAAAGCTGTGCGATTCCATAATCGGAAAGCTTCGAGCCGCCCCGCTGCTCCAGGAGAATATTGGCCGGCTTGATGTCCCGGTGCGTGATCCCCCGATCATGGGCGTGTTTCAGGGCGGAGCACATTTCGAGTCCGATTTTTGCCGCTTCGGACCATTCGAACGCCCGCCGTTTTTTCATCTCCTGTTGGAGGCTCGGTCCGTTGACCAACTCCATCACATAATAGAGAACCCCCTGTTCTTCGCCGAAACCATAGAGCCGAACGATGTTCGGATGTCGCAGTCGTTTGAGAGTATCGATTTCCGCTTCGAATCGCAAGCGAAGCTCTTCGTCTTCCTCCAGCATCGCCAGGAGAACCTTGACCGCCGCGACGGCACCGGTTTCGACGTGGACCCCCTCGTAGACGGCGCCCATGCCACCACGTCCGATCACTCGCGAAATCCGAAAAGGGCCAAGCTGCTCAGGTTGCATGTCGTTTGGTGGCGGGAAATGGGGGGAAGGAATGGCACCGAAACATTATAGCATGATTTACTCGACAATACAGGTCGTCTTGCGACCCCCACGTTTTTCATTATACTATACGGTGATGATGAATGCTTTGTTTGCGAACCGCATGTAACTCAACCAAGCCTTTGGAAATCGCATGTCCAAGAAAAATCGCTCCTCCTCGCCGGATGGCGGGGATTCGTCCGTCAGCAACGAAACGTCGACCAACTCCGCCTCTTCGGGAACCGGGGCGGAGAAGAAAGACCGCCGCGCTTTTATGAAACTTGGTGTCGCCGGAGGAATCGGACTCTGCGCAGTCGGAGCGCCGATCTGTGCCGGAGCCCGTGCCGCGATTTCCCCCGTGTTCCAAGTGTCGGAAAGCGGGAAATTCTATCCGCTGATCGCCGAAGCCGAGTTGACCGAGAAGCCGCTGAAAATGCCGATCATCGATGCCAAGAAAGACGCTTGGACCGTGATCCCGGATCAGAAAATCGGCTCCGTGTTTCTTCGGAAGTCGAAGGACGGCAAAATCATCGCCATCCATTCGCTCTGTCCGCACGCCGGATGTGCCGTTCAGGCGGGACCGATCAAGAATCCGAAAACGAACGAAGAGGAAGAGCTCTTCTACTGTCCGTGCCATGCCGCCCATTTTGATCTGGACGGCGTTCGATTGGACGGCGTCTCGCCTCGGGATCTTGATACGCTGGAGACGAAAATCGAGAATGGAACCGTGTTCGTGAAGTTCGAAAACTTCGCCTTCGGAACCCCGGAAAAACGAGCATAAAGCTAAACGGCAGAGCCGGGCTCCGTGGTCCCGGAGTGCAAAGGATAATCCCTGTTCTCCGGGACCACAGGTCCCGGCTCTTGGAATCACGAGTTATTTCCCTTTCTTCTTTCTCGCTTCGAGTTCGGGATCCTTGGCAAGCGGCAGCTTGACCGCCTGACCGGTTTCGGCGGCCTTGTAGATTGCAAGGATGATTTCCGTGCTGCGGCGTCCTTCTTTGCCATCGATCAGGAGTTTTTCTTTCCCCTCGATCGCAGCGATCATGTTCGCGAAGAGTTGAGCGTGTCCTTTGTGTCCGATCGCCGCCGGGTCCGCCGCGCCTCCACCGGTCGACTTTCGGTTCGACATTTGCTCACGGATTTTTGCGTCCACCGAAGTTGAGTCGGCGAAGTCCCATTTAATCAGGTCTTCTTCTTCCATGACGGCGGTCCCTTTGGAGCCGCTCAGTTCGACCCGCTTGAGCATTCCGGGGAATGCTGCCGTTGTTGCGACGATTGTTCCGAGCGCCCCATTTTCGAAACGGAGCGTTGCCGTCAGCGTATCTTCCACGGCGATTCGTTCGTGCGCAAGCAGAGCCGTTTGGGCCGTGACTTCGACGACCGGTCCCATCAGCCAGAGCAATAGGTCGACCGTGTGAATCGCCTGATTCATGAGGGCTCCGCCGCCGTCGAGTTCCCACGTTCCCCGCCAAGCGCCGCTGTCGTAATATTCCTGTGTTCGGAACCATTTCACGATCGCGTCTCCGAGCGTCAACTTGCCGAAACGGCCCGACTCGACCGCCGCCTTGAGCTGTTTCGCGGAGTCGTGGAATCGGCTATGGAAGACGGTCGAGAGCTTGACGTTCGCCTTTTCACAGGCTGCGATCATTTGGTCGCAACGCTCCAATGTTATCTCCAGCGGCTTCTCGACGATGATATGCTTTCCCGCTTCGGCAGCCGCCAAGACCGGTTCGATATGGGCGCCGCTCGGAGTTCCCACCGTGACGATCTCGACTGCCGGGTCCGCGAGGAACGCCTTGAAGTCGTCGTAAGCCTTGCAGCCCGTTTCGTTGGCAAGCCGTTGGGCCGCAGCGGAAACACGATCGAAGCAGGCGACCAATTTGCCCCCGGCGTCCTTGATTGCCTTGGCGTGAAACCCCGCGATCATTCCGCAGCCGATGATTCCGAAACCTTTGCTCATTGAAATTTCCTAAAGGTAGGCGACCGACCGCCGGGCGGTCGCGTGCGGTAGTCCGCACTGGATGCCGCTCACAAGGTCAGAGTCCGGAGTACCGGACGTTGCCGCCCGGCGGTCGGCAACCTAACTTCACCATTCAGACAAAAACACGAAATCAGAAGTATACCTGAACTACTCAAATAATTCAATCAGCGACGAACTTTTTCGAGCTGTTTGTCGAGCCGCTGCGGTGATACTTTCAAGGCGGTTCCCAGACGTTGGGCGAAGAGCGAAACGCGGTACTCTTCGATCATCCAGCGGAAGGCGTCGAGTTCCGGGTCGGTGATCCCCGCCGCTTGGTGGAGTTCCAATCGTTCCGAGTATTTTTTCCAAAAAACGGCAAGTTCGTCGGTTGCCTGCCGGTCGGCGGTTTCGCCCCCTTTCAGCTTTTCGAAACGGAGCGGAATCGCTTTGAAGAATCGTGGAAATTCCTTGAGCATCGACCACGGAACGTCGAGCGGAAAACCAGGCTCGACCAACCGCTGGAGCGATTCCTTGGCATCGCGCCAAGCCCAATCGGTTCGCTGCGATTTATTTTGTTCAATGGAAAGTCGGGCCTGGTGAAACGCTTCGAAAAGCGGGCCAACGAATTTTGCGATTTCCTGCACCGCTACGCCGAGACGTTCTTTTCCTTTTTGGCTCCGGCGTTCAAATTCGGCTTGGGTTCGCGGAATCGGCAACTCGTCGATCTGAAAGGCCCGGGAAGCGATCAACATTCCGACATCGTGTTGGAAGTCGAACTCCGGTAATGGCTGGGAGAAAACTTTTAATCGGTCGGCGTTCGGCAACCATTGGACCTGCGAGCGGATGTCCCGTTTCGTTTGGAGATAAAACAACCGAACGATTCCTCGTCGTGTTTCACGGACCGCCTTGTCGAGCGAATCGGCGAGCGCAAGCTGGTTGCCGACAATCATGGGAAACGCCTTGATCCGGACGCCGTTGCGTTCGATCTCGATCGATTCCGGCAGGTCGCCGAAGTCCCAGACCGTGAGTTCCGTGCGGCTCCAACGGGGATCGGCGACGACCGGCGTTCCCTTAACCCCGAACTCTTTCCGAAGGTCGTCGAGATTCTTCGACTGCCCGACGGCGTTTCCTTCGGGATCGAGAACCTTAATTCCCATGCGGAGTTCCGGCGGGAGCTGCTCGGCGTTGAAATCTTTCGGAACAACAAGTCGCCCAATCAAACGGCTGACTTCCTTGGCGATCTGCTCTTCGAGAGAGCCTTGGCCGAACTCGATCTTCTTGACGAGTTCCTTGACGGTCTCCGGAATCGGCACGATTTGGCGGCGGATCTCCTTCGGCAACGATTTGAGCAGCGCGGCGATCTTTTGTTCCACCAAACCGGGGACCAACCAGCCGAGCCGCGATGGTTCCAGTTGGCGGAGTCCTTCCATCGGAACGACGACCGTCAGCCCGTCGTGTTCTTCTCCTGGAGCGAAATTGTATTCCAACTGCGCCGAACCTCCGTCGAAGGTTTTTAGAGAATCCGGAAAGTTTTCCAAGACCGAATCGTCGACCCGTTCCGTAAGGAGGTCGGCGAGACCCATGAACAATTTAGCCGGTACTCCGCGATGGTCCGGGGATTGCGATGCGCTGCATTCCCGGTTCTTTTCTTGTTGGTACCATTTTTCGAGGGAGCGTTTATCGTAAACGTCGTCGGGGATTCGCGCTTGGTAGAAATCGTATCGGGCCAACTCACCGCGAACGATGTCGGGGCGTCGCAGTTTGTCGCCGAGCTTGCGAGCTTCGTCGACGAGCAGTTGGTTGTACTCGAAAAAGTCGAGCTTCGTGTCGAGTTCTTCCTCGACCAAAGCTCGTTGGATGAAAATGTTCCGGGCTTCCTTCGGGTTGATCGGTCCGTAGTTGATTCGCCGTTTGGGAACGAGCACCAAACCGAAGAGCGAAACCTTTTCGTAGGCGTGAACGTATCCTGTTTCCGGATTCCAATGTGGTTCCAGATAGACGCGGTTGATCAGATGCTCCGCCAACGGTTCGATCCAGGCGGCGTCGATCTGGGCGACGGTCCGCAGAAACTTTCGAGTTGTCTCGACTCGTTCCCCGGAGACGATCCAACGGGGGAGTCCTTCTTTTTTCTTTTCACCGTCATCCCCGCGCAGGCGGGGACCTAGAGAGGAAGGCACTGAATCCGTTTGCACTGCTTCAGTATTCGATTTCTTATGCTGTGCAATCGGTTTAGGAAGCGTGTTGTCTAGGTCCCCGCCTGCGCGGGGATGACGACGTTTCGCAACTCCGCTTCCCGGCCAGAGCAAAAACTTTCCGCCGCCGCAGACGGTGTACTCGGAGCGTTCGTCCCGATTCGCGATTCCCGAGAGCATTCCCGTCAGGATGGATCGGTGCAGCGAGTCGTAATCGTCCTTCCGCTGGCCGACTTTCATTTTGGCGTCTCGAACGAACTCCTGGAGCTGGACGTGGATGTCGTTCCATTCCTTCATCCGATTAAACGACAGGAAGTTTTGCAGCGTTGCCTTCCGGAGTCCACTCCGGGACGTTTGCTCCTTGAGGTTTTGGTAAAAGTCCCAGAGCTTCAGGTATCCGAGAAAGTCGCTTCGGTCGTCGAGAAACTTTTCGTGAACGGCGTCGGCCTTCGCTTGGTGGTCGAGCGGCCGTTCCCGAGGATCCTGAATTTCGAGAACCGAGGCAATGATTAGCATCTCGCGCAGGCAGCCGTTCTGTTCGGCGGCGAGGATCATCCGACCGATTCGCGGATCGACGGGAAGGCGGCTCAACTTCCAGCCGATGTCGGTCAACCCGTTCTTGCGGTCGATCGCTCCGATCTCGAAGAGCGTTTTGTAGCCGTCCTGAATCGCGGCGATGCGAGGAGGATCGATGAACGGGAATCGTTCGATGTCGCCGAGTTTGAGCGATTTCGTTTGGAGAATTACTGAGGCGAGATTCGTCCGTTGGATTTCCGGCGTCGTGTATCGGTCGCGGGTTCGATAATCCTGTTCGCTGAAAAGTCGGATGCATACACCCGACCCGATTCGACCGCAGCGCCCGGCTCGTTGGTCGGCGGATGCTTGTGAGACCGCCTCAATGGGAAGCCGTTGCGTTCGGGTTCGGGCTGAGTATCGGCTGATTCGGGCGGTTCCCGTGTCGATCACATATCGGATACCGGGAACCGTGAGCGACGACTCGGCGACATTCGTTGCGATCACGATCCGGCGATGGGACGATGTTTTGAAAACCTTTTGCTGTTCGGCAACGGGGAGCCGGGCGTAGAGCGGCAGGATTTCCGTTTTCCGTGCTTTGTCGTCGCCGGGGATCGAATGGTGTCGGAGCAGTTTTGCCGTTTCGAAAATATCCCGTTCTGTCGGCATGAAAATCAGCATGTCGCCGCGTCCCATCTCGGCAAGTTCGTCGACAGCCGCAAGGAGCGCCCGTTCTTCCGGGTCGGTTCCACGTGAAACATTGGAATAGTCTTCCCCGCTTCCCCGCCTTGTTTCACGTGAAACATCGTCCTCGTCGTCAAAGTCTTCGAGACTACGATAGAGAATCTCAATCGGATATGTCCGACCGGAAACCTCGATCACGGGAACCTTTTTGCCGCCGTTGATGTTCCGCTCCGTGAAATGGTCGGCGAACCGTTTGGCGTCGATCGTCGCCGAGGTGATGATCAACTTCAGGTCGCGGCGTTGGGGAAGAATCCGTTTCATCATCCCGAGCAGGAAGTCGATGTTTAGCGACCGTTCGTGCGCTTCGTCGATGATGATCGTGTCGTATTGGCGAAACTGTTTGTCCGTTTGGGATTCGGCGAGAATAATCCCATCGGTCATCAACTTGACCAACGAGTGAGGCAAAATCTTTTCGTCGAATCGAACTTTGTATCCGACCGCTTGACCGAGCGGCGATTCGAGTTCGTCGGCGATACGAGCCGCGATCGATCGAGCGGCGATCCGTCGGGGTTGCGTGTGCCCGATGAAGCCGTTGAGTCCCCGTCCGAGTTCGAGGCAGATTTTCGGGAGCTGCGTCGACTTTCCGGAGCCGGTTTCGCCGCAGACGACGACAACCTGATTCTCTCGAAGCAAGGCCGCGATTTCATCTTTGCGTTGAACAATCGGCAGCTCGGCGTCGTAGTTCAGTTTGAGCGAACGGAGCAATTGTTGACTTTGGTCTCGATTCATGCGAAAATCTTAATCGATATTCTTGTCTTTACCAGCCCCAAGCGAAAGCGTGGGGTGATTACGGTTTTTCAGCTCGCTCAAATCATCCCGCGCTTACGCTTGGGGCTAATACGAAACACCATGAAATATCTGCTCCCCGTCTTGTTTATTTTTCTGACGCTGGGTGTCGTCATGGCATCGGGAACGGAGTTTTACGTCGATTCTCGTTCAGGGGATGACAGCCGCATGGGAACGAGTTCCCGCGCGGCGTGGAAATCCCTCAATAAGGTCAACGACGCCAAACTCCAGCCGGGAGACAGCGTGCTGTTCAAAGCCGATGGCGTTTGGTTCGGCTCGTTGGACCCCGTCTCCGGCGAATCGGGGAAACCGATTCTCTACGGCTCCTATGGCAAAGGGGCGAAGCCGTCGTTCCGCCGATCGGTGCCATTGAACAAGGCGATCCTTTGGGGTTCCGAAGGGGACAATTACTGGAAGACGAAACCGATTGTCGTCAGAGAATCGAAAACGGCTCGGCCCGGCGCCCAAGGAACTTGGAAAACGTCTCAATTGAAAGACGCCAAGGGACGATTGGAAAGTTTTGTTTGGGACGGCAAGCCGGGAATCCGGTTGCTCTGCGAGTCCCCCGGCTCCGATTTTTGGAACCGGGGATACGACTTCGTTCCGATCTCCATCGAGGCCGGCAAGCAATATGTGTTCCGTTTCCGAGCGAAGGCGTCGATACCGTTCACGATGAAATCGAAGTACATTCGGTTCTTGCAGGCGGAAGAGCCGTATGATGTCTACTGCCAGCCCGATTGCCCTGATTGCGAAATCAAGAAGGAATGGAACGAGTTTTCGATTCTCCTCAAAAACGAGAAAACGACATCCAAGGCCAAACTCGTTCTTTCACTCGGCCAAGTGATTCCGAAGGGGTGTGACTTCCAGTTCCTGCCGATTGCTTTCACTGAACTGGAAACCAACTCGATCGGCCTCGAATACGGCGTCGGCAATCTGATCTACAATTCCGGATACGGCATTCGCAAAGCAAGTCCTGAACAGTGCCGGGAACAAGGGGATTATTACCTCGATGAAAATGAGTCGCGGATCCTGATGTTCTCAAAGAAGAACCCTGCGGCAGCCTACACAAAACTTGAGGCAACCTTGATGGGCTCCCCGACCATTTCGCTTTCCGGTAAAAATTTTGTCATTCTCGATAGTTTGGATGTTCGCCACACCGGCGGACATGGAATCCAAGGATCGGGGGTCAGCAACGTCATCATTCGAAATTGCGATGTCTCGTGGATCGGTGGTGGTCACACTTCGGCGAGCAACAAGGACGCCCGGGGAGGAAACGGAATCGAATTCTACGGCAACGCCGAAAACGTCCTGATCGAAAACTGCCAGATCGGCGAGATTTTTGGGACCGGTTTGGCGTTCGTTGGTGGAGCCAACAATCGCCGAAGTAATCTGATCATACGCGGCAACACAATCTGGAACTGCGACGTTTCCGTCGGCTTTTTTCCCGACACGGTGATCGAGAAATGTCTCTTGGAAAAAAACAGTTGCTTCGGAGCCGGTGCAGGCTGGGGCAAAACGGAACGGGACCGAACGAAAGGAATCCATTTTCAATTCGACAGCGTTTTCGGTATTCCCGGCTCCATCCAGTTGAAAGCGAATCGCCTGTCGACAGCGTCCGGTCCGCTACTCGCTGTTCGGGATAAGACCAACGACCAAACCAAGACAGTGATCCGTTCCGAAAAAAACACGTTTTGGCAGTCGACACACGGCGCACTTGCCCAGTTCGGCAACACTTCTTTTGCGACGGACAAGTTTGAAGAGTATCGTAAAACAACCGGCTGGGACGCCGATTCCGACGTCAAGGATTGGAGCTTTTCCCCACCAGAACAATAACCCTGAAAATATGAGCACATCCCAAAAGTTCGTCGTCATTCTCGGCCATCCGAAGCCCGGGAGTTTCAATCACGCCATGGCCCAAACCGCTTGCGAGACGCTTCGGTCTCAGGGACATTCGGTGATCTTCCACGATCTTTACGCCGAGGGATTCGATCCGATTCTGACGGCGGAGGAAATCGCGGCGAAAGATTCCGAACTGCCGAAAGACCTCTTGCAGCAAATCGAGGAAATCCAATCCGCCGATGGGCTGGTGTTCATCCATCCGAATTGGTGGGGCGGTCCCCCGGCGATGCTCCGTGGTTGGATCGACCGGGTGATCCGACAAGGGTTTGCGTATCACTTCACGGAGAAGGGGGCGGTTCCTCACTTTTCGGACAAATCGATGTACGTCTTCTCGACATCGAATACTCCACGGGAGGTTGAAATCAACATCCTGAAGGACCCGATCGACCATTTCTGGAAGGTGATCGTTTTTGGAACCTGCGGCGCGAAGAACGTCGTGCGGCAAAATTTCGAGCAGATGATCCTCAGCACCCCGGAGGACCGCAATCGCTGGCTCGACACCGTCAAGGAAACGCTCTCCAATGTTTAGCCCGTGAACCGAAGGTTCCGGTGCTCAGGGTGAGGCAACCGGCGCCGCGACTTCTTTCGGCAGCGCAAACGCCTGGTTGATCGATTCGCCGAGCGTCACGAGCCAGAGCATTCCGTCGCGGTCGAAGACGACGTCTTCGTCGAGAATCTCCTTGACGGTGGCGTGAAACGAACCGACACGAACCTGTTCGCCGACTTTCGCCTTGATCACGGTGCCGTCGGTCCGCACGGAAAGCCAGGCTTCGGTCTCGTCGCCGATTCGGTTCACGGCGGTCAGGAACGTGAAGTCCGCTTTGTCGACGCCCCCCTTGGCGGCTTGCAACAGGTTCCGCTGGGCGATGACGTTGTAGGTGTCCAATTTGTCGGAATGCAGTCGCCGATAATGTCCGGTCGGAAGTTGGTTCGCCAACGGATACGGATTCTGTGGATACGCCGGAGGAATCGTCCAGGCATCGATCGTGATCGCAACGACGACTTTCTCGCTTTTCTCCTGCGGCGTGATGTTCATCGACGTAATCCGATGCAGGAACGGAGCGTAGTAGAACTCGAAAAGGAACCGACTCAATTGGTCGAGTGTGCAGACTCCGCGAACGTGAAACCGGAAATTCGTTCCAAAGCGGTTGAACCCCAACGGCACGCGGGTCGGATTATCGCTGGGAGCTTCGGCTCCTTCGAAGTCGCAGAACTTGAGAAGTTCGAGCAGCCAGAACGAGTACTGGGAGCGGGCTTCGTTCGGAACTCGTGGCAACGATCGGTAGTAGAGCAACTGCTGATTGCCGATGAACTGTTGCCCGTTGGCGATCATCTTTTTACCGTTTTCGATCTCCTGTTTCAGTTGCGCGATCTTCTGGCCGAGCCGTTGACGCGGTTCCTTGTAAAGGGTCTGGTATGCCCAAGTCGTACCGTACCAAAGGAAGAAAACGGCCAACAGGCCGAGCATGATGTAATTCCGAAGATTCAGCATATCACATTTCCCGTTTAGCCCGCAAACCGAAGGTTCCAGTGCATCAGTGAGCGGAAATTCCAATCAATCCGCTCAAAATTATAGCACAGAGTTCCCTCGATGAACACTGACTTGTTTTGAGAGGTCGCGAATTCTATAATTATCTCTGATGCGTGCATGTTGACGCCCCAGATTCGCTGGGAGAAAACAAAATCATTATGGTAAGTATCATGCAAAGAGTTTCCTTCTGTCTCGTGCTTCTTTTTTTTGCAAGCGCCGTATGGTCGCAGGAACCAAAGTCGGAAAGGATCCGCGTTCTGCTCGTCACCGGGGAGGATTACAAGGGGCATCCTTGGAGGGAGCTCGGTCCGAAGTTGCGGGACATGTTGAACGGGGATAAGGAAATTGACTGCCGCCTCGTCGATGACATGGAGATCTTGGGGACCGACGTGGTTTTCGACTATGACGTGCTGTGCTGTAATTTTAAGAATTACGAGCCGCTCAAACGGCAGGAGCTGGCGAAGAAGAACCTGCTGAAATTCGTGAACGATGGCGGTGGATTGATGTACTACCATTTCACTTGCGGCGCGTTCCAGAATTGGCCGGAGTTCGAAACGATCAGCGGTCGTGTCTGGAATCCGAAGCTGCGGGGACACGATCCGTTTGGGACGTTCAAGGTCGAGATCGTCGACAAAGAGCATCCGATCACGAAGGCAATTGCGGACTTCGAGATCACCGACGAACTGTATACCTGTTTAGACGGAACCCGCGAAATTCATCCGATTGCCGAGGCGGTTTCGAAAGTCGATGGCAAACGGTATCCGATCGCGTTCGTGTTCGAGCAGGGAAAAGGGCGTGTATTCCACACGGTGTTGGGACACGATTCCCGAGCGCTCGCCGCTCCGCAACTCGGAACGCTCTTGAAGAACGCCGTTCATTGGACCGCCGGGAAATAGTCCTCCGTCATCCCCGCGCAAGCGGGGACCTCGACGAAAGGCCAGCATCCGTTTGCATCCGTGAACAACGGATGCAAGAGCCCATGAAAAGTGAATCTCTGGGGCCCCGTCTACGCGGGATGACGGTTGAATTAATGCCCCAGATAGACGGCGAGCACCGCAATGTCGGACGGCGTGATCCCGCTGATCCGACTTGCCTGATCGAGATTGATCGGTCGGATTTTGGCGAACTTCTCACGGGCTTCGACGCGAAGATGGGGCATCGTCGAATAATCGACGTCTTCAGGAATTCGGCGTTCGGCGAGTTTGCGGCTCCGTCCGATTTCGAGTTTCTGCCGCTCAATATACCCACCATACTTCGCGTCAATGCAAACCTGGTCGGCGGCTTCCGGCGTGATTTCGGCGAGCTCCGGGATCCGATCGACGACATCGTTCCAGATCGTTTCGGGTCGGGTCAGCAATTTCATGATTGAACCGTTGGCATCGTGATTCGTCGTCAACATTCGATGGGCACGGTCAATTTCGGCGACCTTTTTTTGCAGCCGTTCGATCCGCTCCGGTTCGACCAGACCGATCTTTGCACCGAGCGGTGTCAGACGACGGTCGGCGTTGTCGTGTCGAAGAAGAAGCCGATACTCCGCCCGACTTGTAAACATCCGGTACGGTTCGTCGACGCCGCGCGTGATCAGATCGTCGATCATTACGCCGATGTACGCTTCGTCCCGCCGCAGGATAAACGGTTCTTTTCCCAGAACGGCAAGCGCGGCGTTGACTCCGGCGATCAAACCCAGCGCGGCGGCTTCCTCGTATCCGGTCGTTCCGTTGAGTTGTCCGGCAAGGTAAAGTCCGGCGACCTTTTTTGTTTCGAGCGTCAACTTGAGCTGGTCCGGCGGCGCATAATCGTATTCGATCGCATAGGCGTACCGCATGATTTCGACGTTTTCGAGGCCGTCGATCAATCGGATCATCTTCTCCTGCATCTCACGGCCGAAGCTGGTCGAAAAGCCGTTGACGTAAACCTCGTTTGTGTTGCGTCCTTCCGGTTCGAGGAAAATCTGGTGCCGCTCCTTGTCGCCGAAGCGGTCGATCTTCGTTTCGATCGACGGACAGTATCGCGGACCGGTCGACTGAATCTGCCCGCTGTACATCGGCGCCGAAGCAAGGTTCTCGCGGATCAGTTTGTGCAATTTCGGATTGGTCCACGCCATCCAGCAGAAAACTTGCGGCAAGGTAGGTTGCCGACCGCCGGGCGGCAACGTCCGGTACCCCGGACTTGAATCAGATTCCGGTGCAGAGTACTGCACGCAGCCGCCCGGCGGTCGGCTGCCTACCTCGTTAAGAAAAGAAAACGGAATCGGATCCTCGTCCCCCGGATGCTCGACGAGGTTCGTGTAATCGATACTCCGTCCGTTGACTCGCGGCGGCGTTCCGGTATTGAAACGGCGCAGTTCGATTCCAAGTTGCCGCAGCGACGCGCTGATTCCGATGGCTGGTGCTTCGCCGAACCGTCCACCGGGATGCTGCCTCTCTCCGCAATGGAGCATTCCATCCATAAAGGTTCCGCAACAGAGAACGATTGCTTCGGCGTGAATCTTGGTCCCGTCGTCCAGAAGTACACCGGAAATCCGTCCGGATTCGTGGAGAAGGCCGACGACGTTTTCCTGGCGGAGTTCGAGGTTCGGTTGGTTCTCGACGATCCGTTTGACTTCCGTTTGGTAGGCCCGTTTGTCGGCTTGGGCGCGAGGCCCCTGCATGGCGGCCCCCTTGCGGCGGTTCAGCATTCGGAACTGGATACCTGTGGAATCGATTGCACGCCCCATGGCGCCGCCGAGGGCGTCGACTTCCCGAACGATGTGCCCCTTGCCGATGCCGCCGATCGCCGGGTTGCAACTCATCTGGGCGACCGTGTCAAGATTTCCGGTGAGCAGGGCGGTTCGAACTCCGAGCCGAGCGGCGGCAAGCGCTGCCTCACAACCGGCGTGTCCGGCTCCGACAACAATTACATCAAAAGCGTATTTCATTCGGGAAATTGTAATTTCACTAAAATTTGTTGCAAGGTCTCGCTCTGCGCGCTATAATGCCAACGACGACGATTATGTCACCATGAAAAGGGATCATCATGTTCAAACTCCGCTTCCTTGCCTTGGCAATTCTCTTGTTGACCGCAATCCCGACGATAGCCCAGGAGATCAGCTTTCCACTTCCGCTTGGGGAGAAGCAAAGAGCAATCGCCGGGATCATGATGGGCCCCGTTTTTCGAACGATGTTCGATGGCGACCGAAGCGGCGTGATGCTGTTAGGCTTGGCGATGAATCCGATGTTTGCCGGATTCAAGGAAGAGTTTGGAGTCACCGAGGAGCAGATTAAGCAGATTCAGGATTCGATGCGCAATCTTCAGAAGCCGGAGAATTTCGAATCGTCGTTCAAGGATTTTGAGAAAAAAATCGAGGAAAATCTCGACTATGCTCCAACGGAGGAGGAAGATGCGATGCTCGACGCGTTGTTCAATGAAGTGTTCGACAAGGTCAACGAGGCGACGCTGAATGTGTTCACGCCGGAGCAGTTGGACAAAATGCAAGGAATGATGTTCGTGATGATGGGTGGACTCGAATCGCCGTTTCTCGACGAAAAGAGCATGAACGTTCTCAACCTGACCGACGAGCAAAAGGAAAAGCTTGAAGCAATCCGAAAGGATACCAAAGATGATCGGAACAAAATGCTCGACGAATTCGCCGGTGAGATGAGAAAGTTTTTCAAAAAAGGAAAAATAGACCTCAAAGAACTGGAAGCGTTCGGTGAGAAGTTCAAGAAATATTCGGAGGATCTGAAAAAACGTCGCATGGATGTCCTGACCGAAACGCAACTTGTAAAAGCGGCAGACCTGATGTCGAAACCGCCGAAGTTTCTGACCGCTACGGCGATGAAAATGCTCCCGGATTGGATGCCCGGCGTCAACTCATGGAAACCCGGCGACGGCGCTCCCGACAAAAAGCTCGAACGTAAATCCCGGCGAGCGTTTCCCAAAAAAGATGCTGCCGAATAATGTCCCCATTTAGCCCGTACCCGGCGTCCCCGAAAATGAAAAAAACGATCCTCACCCTCTTATCGCTCACCGCTTTACTCGCCGTCGCGGCTCAAGCGCAACGAGAAACCCCGATGACGGAAACGCAGACGGAGATTAAGAAAGTCGTCGCGACGTCGGGAACAATGAGCGAGAAAAAGAAAAGAACCAGAGAAGGCACGCAGTTTAAGGACTTTAGGGGGATTTTTCGTGTTGTCGGACAACGAACGCTTTTTTGCTCATTGGACGGTTCGGAACGGTTCGTTTGCTTGGAGAACCTGAACCTCGAACGAATCTTGACTTCGATCGAAGAGAACCCGTCCCGCTCGGCGTGGAAGATTGATGGCATCTACACGGAATTCCGCGGCGAAAATTTCCTATTAATCCAACGTGGCGTTGTCGCTCCGGGAAATTTGTAATTGCATCCCGTTGAGCCGGAGCGTCAAAGTCGCCCGCGATTATTGAGCAGGGGGAGCGGATGGTGCTGTCGACGCCTCCAAATCGCCGAGCACGAATTGCGTTGCGGCGAGATAAAACTTTAACATCATCGGATCCCAGAAGATTTTCGAGCCGTGTCCAAACGTGCTGTAACAAACACGACCGTTTCCGTAGTTTTTCACCCAGACAAGGGCGTAATCCTCGTCAGGCCGCTCTTTGCGGTCCCCGTACGGAGGACGATTCAAATGGCTCCGACCGTTATCGATGCTGAGCAGGACCCGTTGCTTTTGTCGTGAGTAGGGGTTGTCGACCCGGAAAAATTCGTCGCGATAAATGAACCCGTCCTTGGGGAAGAATTGCGCAAGCGGGTGCTCTTTGTCGTCGACACGGACGGTAATCCGTTCATCCGGTTCACGGTGTTTGGTTCCCCGCGCACCGATGATTTCTCCGAACGTCGGCCAGTCGTCTTGTCCTTTCTTGTCGCCGTCCCAATGAACGAATGCGGCTGTTGCTCCATGGATTGCCAGGAGTCCGCCACCGTTCTTAACGAACTCCTCCAAGTTTTTGCGTAGCGTCGGATCGGCGAACACATTTCCGACGGTATTATTAAAGACAACGGCGTCGAACTTTTTCAAGTTTTCCGCTTCAAACGCCTGCGGATCATGTGAAACCACGGTTTCCCATGCTTTCGTGCGGTTTCCCAATAGGGTAAGCGCATGGTTTGCCTGTACGATGGAACGATGGCCGCCATAATCGACATTGAGGTCGAAAACCAACAGCTTGCGCGGTTTTTGCGGCTTGATGATCGGCTGCCATGGAGCGGCTCGTTCGATATTATCCCGATCGCTTTGCGACAATGATTTCTCGGAAACAACGACCGGTTTCGGAGCATAAACGGGCGCCTCCGGTTTCGGTGGAGTCGGGGGAGGTGTTGGAGCGGGTGCCGGTTTTTTCTCTTCGGGCTTTGGCGGTGTCGGAGACGCTGGCGCAATCGGAGCCGGCTTCTGCGAAGCCGGAGTGGGCGGCGCCGGGTTCTTTTCCTCCGGTGTCGGTGGAGCCGGTGGAGTTGGGGGCGCGGGGTTCTGTTCCTCCGGTTTCGGTGGAGCGGGTGGTGTGGGGGGCGGGTGGGTGGGTTCGTCGGGAGGCGGGCGGGGTGGTGGCTGGGGGGGGGCGTCGGGGTGGGGGAGGGGGG
>JAVBPI010000060.1:0-2876 GCA_031549705.1 Thermoguttaceae bacterium | reverse complement strand
GATGCGCAACGTTTATTCCGACGCCGCGAACGCCGGAGAGATCAAACGTCTTGCCGCCGAACTGGAACGACTCAAAACGGAACTCAAGGTTCCGCCGATCAAGGTCAATACGGTCAGCGACATCTTCGACAAGCCGCTCCCGCCGGAAAACCGGCCCATCATGCGAAAGAATATGGAGAAATTGCGAGAGACCATCAAGGAACGCAAAGCGGTCCTGAAACCGTGAATATCGTTCAACAATTCCGTTCCCGGTTTGTCGACGCTTGCGTTTTAGCCGCGCAGCGCGAATTGAATTCTCGGCAACCCCCGAGCTGCGCGGAGTACCGCTCCACTCGGGGCTCTTTTTGTTTCACGTAATCAACCGCCCGATTTGGTAGACGAGCACGGCGAGGGCGAACGCCAGCGTCGTGCTGTAAACCATCGCGAGGAACATGTATTTGATTGCTCCGGTTTCCTTCCAGATCACTGCGCAGGTCGGAATGCATGGAGCGTAAACCATCACGAAAATCAACAGGGCGAACGCTTTCCACGGCGACCAACCCTCTTCCGTACGAAGCTTGGACGCCAACCGTTTTCCCTGTGCGTCGAGTTCTTCCGATTCGATGATCTCCTCTACAGGACCGAGCTTCGTCGGAACGTCGGTTTTCGCAATGAACGGCTCATCGGATTTTCGTTCCGTTTTTTCTTCCTCCCCGTCCGCTTCGATTCCGTAGATCGTCGAGAGCGAACTGACGATCACCTCTTTGGCCGCGAACCCGCCGATCAGCGCAACGTTATCCCGCCAATCGAATCCGGCGTATTTCGTAACCGGAGCAAGCGTTCGTCCCAGTTGCGCAGCATAGGAACCCGCCAAGCGTGTTTTCGTGTCGGCGTTCGGTTCCTTCGGCGTCGGATAGTACATCATCACCCAGAGGAACACATTGACCGCGAGAATAATCGTTCCCGCTTTCTTCAGGAACCACCAACTTTGCCGGCAGGCGGTCATCAAAACGTCCCGCGGATCCGGAAGTTGATACGACGGCAACTCGATCAACAGGGGCGTCGGGGTTCCGCGAACGATCGTCTTTCCGAGCAACCACGCCGACGCTAGCGCGACCCCCCAGGAAAGAAAAATGATCGCGGCCATCAAAAGTCCTTTGTACGCAAAAAAGAACGCCGAAATGAGCAAAGCGTACACCGGAATCTTTGCGCCGCAATTCATGAACGGAATTACGAGGATCGTCAAAATCCGTTCTTTCGGCTCCCGCATGGTCCGCGTCGCCATCACGGCAGGAACCGCGCAACCGCCGACGATTCCGCCGCCGAGAATCATCGGGAGCACGCTCTGACCGTGCAGTTGGAATCGCCGCATCACCCGATCCAGCACGACGACGACCCGGGCGATGTATCCGCTCTGTTCCAAAATCGCCAAGCAAAGAAAGATGAAGAAAATTACCGGAACAAAAACGACCACACCGCCGACCCCGGCGATGATTCCGTCGTCGATCAGCGATTTCAAATCCCCGTCTTCGAGCCGCAACCACGAATCGGCCGCCGCAGGAATCCAATCGTTGAACAGCATTTCGCAAACCCCGACGGGGGAAGTCCAACCATGGAACCACGGAATCCAGTTCCAACCTTGCGCAATATTGAACGCAAATTCGAACGTCAGGAACATCACCAAAGCGATTACGAAAATTCCCCAAATCGGATGACACGCGATTTTGTCGATCCGATCCGAATTTCGAATCGGCGTTTTGATCCGCTTGATGAACTTCGTTTCAATCGATTCAGCCCGTTCGTTCCGCTGTTGTGCGATTGTTTTTCGCGGCGAATCGCCGGTCCGCTCTTCGTAGTCCCGGAGCTTTTGGACTCCTTGATCCAAAATACGCTCCCAGTCGTTGTCGTGGGTATGATGTTGAATGATCCGCCGTGCTTCCCGGTCGTTCTCCAACAGCTTGACCGCAAGCCAGCGCGGCGAGAAATCTTCGACGAGGTGTTCCTTTTGCGCAAGGACGGTTTCGATTTCCGCGACAACTTCTTCCAGCGGACCGTAATCGATTTTCCAACCGGTCGATTCGTGCTTGTTTTCGTCGGCGACGGCGTTGATCTTTTTGCGTAACAGCTCGAATCCTTCCCCTTTGCGTCCCACGGTCGAAACGATCGGAACGCCGAGCTCCTTTTCCAAGCCCGGAATGTCGATTTCGAGCCCCCGCCGTGCCGCGACGTCCATCATGTTGAGGCAGAGGAGCAACGGAATCTGGAGCTCCAATAATTGAAACACCAAATAAAGATGTCGCCGGAAATTCGCCGCGTCGACAACGACGACGACGACTTCCGGTCGCTCCAAGAGCAAAAAATCCCGCGTGACCCGCTCTTCCTGACTGTACGACGTCAGACTGTACGTTCCCGGCAGGTCGACGACCTCGATTCTGCGTTCCCCTTCGTGATAGTGTCCCGATTTTTTCGTAACCGTAACGCCGGGATAGTTCGCGATCGTTTGACTCAAGCCCGTCAAATGATTGAACACCGTCGACTTACCGGAGTTCGGTTGGCCGACAAGGGCGACGAGAAGTTCGTGATGTTCGTGCTCTTCGGTGGAGCGCCCGTGATAGTCGTGCATGGAAGACCGGGGCTGCGGAAAGTTTGAATTGTCAAACTTTGAGTTTACCCAAACGACGGGGTTTGTCAAGACCCGGGACGCGGAATACCGGCTAAATGGATTACATGCGCTCGACGGTTTCGATTCCGAGGAGTTCGAGCCCCTTGTGGATCGTTCGAGCGGTCAGATCGCAGAGGAGCAATCGGCTCGTTCGGGTCGGTTCGTCCGCCTTGAGCACGGGACAGTTTTCGAAGAACGTCGAATACCGGTTCGCCAGTTCGAAAAGATACGCCGT
>JAVBPI010000072.1:0-12469 GCA_031549705.1 Thermoguttaceae bacterium | reverse complement strand
TCCCCGAATGGACCATTTAGCCGATACCCCGCGTCCCCCTCCCCGTATTCATTGCTTGTTTCCATGACCTCATTCCGCGAAACCCTGCCGACGACCGGACTCTCCACCGACGACGTTTTATTGCGGTTCTTGCCGCTCGTTCAGCAAACGATCGACCTCCACGACGCCGGTTTCGTCGCCCCGTTTGACGGACTCGACGCGCTGCGGGTCATCGACGCCAAAATCGAATTCACCGACACCGCAAAGCTCAAACCTACGACCGTCCCGGAAAAAGTCGCCGAAATTCAGGATGCCGACGTCTCCGGCGACTCGTCGCAAATCGGCAAGCCGGACGCCGTGATTAATCGTCCCGTTTATTTAGCGGGATACGTTTCGTGGGAACAAAAGATCGGCAATCACGATCCGTTGACGGACGTTTTTTCGCTCGGGATGATTCTCGCGTCGCTCGCCGTCGGTCTCGACTTCACCAAACAGGCCGACTTGGAACGGTTCGTCGGTTCCCGCAAAAATCTGTTTGCGTTACGCGGCGACCTCCATCCGGTTCTTGCGCAGGCAATCGTCCGGATGACGGAACTCGACCGCCGACATCGTGCACAAGACTTGGCGCCTCTCCTGAAGAACCTGAAGGATTATCGTAACCAATCGGTCGATTTCGATTTCGAGCTGTCGAAGATCAAGGATTTCAAGAACCAAACGTCGCAGAACCAGCGCAAGACGATCCTCACGAAATTGCAACAGCGGCTGTTCGATATTTCGCGACGAAATAAACTGTTGCACCACCGCCCGTCGATGCAGTCGGTCAACCTGACGGTCGGCTCTTGTCCGATTGAATCCGGTAAAAAGGGGATTGCCGGAGAAGATATTTTCGTCTGGAACTCCGACTTCCAACAGGTGGTCGTCGCCGCCGAACAAGCCAACCGTTTGCTCTCGTTGAACGATTACCTGAATTTCACGGAATCGGTTTATCTCCCGAAAGCGTTGGACCGGCTCATCACGGATTCACGCCGTGACGAAGCCGAATACGGATTTGCGCAACTTCGCATCATCGCGTGCTTTCTCCACTGGACCGACCTGAAAGCGCAACCGATACAACAATACGACTCGCCGCTCGTCCTGATCCCCGTCGGACTCCGAAAAAAGAAAGGGGTTCGTGACAGTTACCAACTCGAAATCAAGTCTTCCGATGCGCAGGTCAACCCGGTCGTACGATATCTTTTCAAACAGCACTACGGAATCGAGTTGCCGGAATCGCTCGACCTGACAAAGACGTCGCTCGAAGATTTTTTCACGTTCCTGCAACAGAAAGTATCCGCGAATGAGGCGAAAGTCTCACTGGCGAAAATCGACGAACCGAACGTCACGGAAATTCACGCCAAAGCAAAATCCCGCCTCGAACAGCACCTCAAACGATCCCGCAAGTTGCCGAAAGTTTCCTTGACGGACACCGCCGAGGATCCCGAGCAGTCGCCCGATCCGAAACGAAAATCCGCCGAGTCCGTCGAAACGAGAGAATCCCTCGACGCGGAATCATTGTCGGACGTAAATAACACCGAAACCGTTCCGCAAGACCCGAAACCGACGGGCCCGAAATCGCATTGTTGGACGTTCGATCTATGCAACGTGGTGCTCGGCAATTTCCGTTACCAAACGATGTCGTTGGTCCGCGATTACGAATCGCTCCTCGACGGCAAACTCGAAAACCCGGCATTTGAAGCGATTTTTTCCCTTTCGCCGAAAGAACTCGTCGTCCATCGCGAGATCCTGCCGCTCCAGGAACGTTTCGACGTCGTTGCCTGCGACCCGACCCAGGCGGAGTCGATCGCCCAGTCGCGGACCGGCAAAAGTTATATCATCCAGGGCCCGCCGGGAACGGGAAAGTCGCAAACGATCACGAACCTGATCGCCGATTACGCGGCACAGGGGAAACGGGTCCTGTTTGTGTGCGAAAAACGTGCCGCGATCGACGTCGTTTATGTACGATTGCAACAGGTCGGACTCGACGGTCTCTGTTCGCTGATCCACGATTCCCAAACGGACAAAAAGGGATTCGTGATGGATCTCAAACAGGTTTACGAAAACGTGCTCGCCGAAGCGGAAAACCCGGCGAAAACAAGCGCCGAACGGGACGCCCTGTTGAAAGACATCGACAAAGAACTGGCTCCGTTCGACTCGTTCGACGCCCTGATGCAGAAACCGCTCTTCACGCCGAAAAACGCGGAACCGTTGACGACACGAAATTTGTTGCGACGCTCCATGGAACTCGAAGGCCCATCGCCGCAACTGTCACCCCTCGACAAAGAACGACTTCCCGATTACGGCGAATGGATCGCAAACGCGGAACACCTGGAACGCTTTTCGGAAAGGGTCGACGATATTGAAGCGACGACGAAGGATGTCTTTGCGACTCATCCGCTACGGCGGCTTTCAACGGAATTGGTCGGCGTGTCACGTCCTCTTGAAACCGTAACGCAATCCCTGGAGCCGGCGAGAAAATCGCTCGTTGACGCGACGAATTCGTTTCTCCGCTGCGGCGTTCCCAAAAATTCGTGGAACACGATTTCTTGCGCAACGAATTTGATCGAGTACGCCGGACTCGTTTCCGAATGGGTCTCTTCCGATCACCTTTCCTTGTTGTCCGAAAACAGCGATCGCTCCAAAGCGCTCGATGAGAAGACGAAAGTTCTCGCCGACCTGGACGACAAGCTCAAAGAAGCTCAAAAGGAAAACGGCGGTTGGTTCGAGGGCAAAAAGCTTTCGCCGCAGGAAACGACGACGGCCCTCGAGCAAGCCAAAGGGTTCGAGAACAATTTCTTTTCCTGGTTGAGCCCGGCGCGATGGCGGTTGCGGCGGGTGCTCAGTAATTCGTACAATTTTGCCGCCCACCGGATCCCCCCGAGTTGGACGACGGTATTGACATCGCTCGACCAGGAAAACAAGGCGGCGGCGAAACTCGAATCGGCGACGAAGGATTTCGCACGGGAATGGAACGTCAGCGGCAACGTGCAACAATGGGCGACCCGACTTTCCGATACGAGAAAACGCCTGGCGGAACTCCCCCCGGCAATCACCTCGGTTCACGCTTCGCTGCTCGCCGGGAAAACCGACCAATCACAACATACGGTTTCAAATATCCTTGCCGCCAAACCGGTATTCGAGGCGTTCGAAAACAATTGCCGCAAAATCCTCGAGGTTCCCGACTCGATCACGCTGGAACAGATCGACTCCGAATTGACCGGCGTCGTCAAATTGCTCGAAGAAAACCCGACCGATCTCAACGATGTTCTTGATTGCATCGCCGAACTGAAGGAACTCCCGGAAGATTTGCGTAGCGCCATCCGCGAAATCCCGTTGACGCTCCCCGAACTCGAAACCGCGTCGGCCGGCAAAACCTCGGAATCGATCCTTCGACACGACAAAACCGTCCAGAAATTCAACGGCGACGAGCGGGACAAAAGAGCAGCTCGACTGGAAAAGATTTACGACGACTGGCAAAACGCGAATGCCGCCGAAATTCGTCGCCGATTCCACGCCAGGTTTTGCGAAAATATTCGTTTCGCTAATGGAACGAACACCGACCCGACCGACCAGCGATCCGGCCGAGGCTGGAAATCGCGGTACAATGCGGGCCGCCGCGAACTCGAACACGAGTTCGGCAAGACGATGCGATACAAGTCGATTCGCGACCTCGTTGCCGGCGAATCCGGTGATGTTGTCCGCGACCTGAAACCGATTTGGCTCATGAGCCCGACCAGCGTTTCCGATACGATGCCGCTCGACGTCAACTGTTTCGACGTCGTGATTTTCGATGAAGCGAGCCAGATCACGCTTGAAGAGGCGGTTCCGCCGGTCTGCCGCGCAACGCAAACGATCGTTGTCGGCGACGAGATGCAGCTCCCACCGACAAACTTTTTCGCACGAAATCGTGACGACGACGCAGCCGTCGACGATGAAGAGGACGACGACGGGAACGGCGCCCAGGTACAATACGATTTGGACAGCAGTAGTTTTCTCAATCACGCCGCGAAAAATTTGGCCTCGACGATGCTTGGCTGGCATTACCGCAGCCGTAGCGAGTCGCTCATCAGTTTCTCGAACGCCGCGTTTTATCACGGCCGTTTGTTGACGGTCCCCGATGTTCGTGTCGTCGAACCGCAAACCGCCGATCATAATTCCGAAAAGCCGGACGAAAAGAACGACAATCCGTTCCAGTTCATTTACCTGCACAAAGGGCTGTACGAGGACCGCCGTAACCGGGATGAAGCGGAAAAAATCGCACAAATAACGAAACAACTGCTTGAAAGCCCGGAGCACCCGACCATCGGGATCATCGCGTTCTCCGAGGCACAACAGGGCGAGATCGACGACGCTCTCGAACGCCTCGCGGACGCCGACCCGAAATTCGCCGAGTTTCTCGAAGCGGAACGGCAACGGGAAAAAGAAGGACAATTCGTCGGCTTACTCGTTAAGAACCTTGAAAATATTCAGGGAGACGAGCGGGACGTGATTATCATTAGTATTTGTTACGGATACGGACCGAACGGAAAAATGCTGATGAATTTCGGGCCGATCAACAAGAGCGGCGGCGAGCGCCGACTCAACGTCGCGTTTTCCCGTGCAAAAATGAGAATGATCGTCGTGTCATCGATCAAGGGGGATGCGATCACCAACGATTACAACGCGGGGGCGGCGTGCTTGAAAAATTACCTGAAATACGCCGAAGCGGTTTCCACGGGACAGACCGACGCCGCACGGGCAATTCTCCGAACCGTGTCCGGACGTTCCGGAGGCGGACGAAATGAAACCGTTGCGATAAAAGATCCGATGCCGGTCCGGCTTGCCAAAAAACTCGAGGCGAACGGGTATCTCGTCGATTTCGGGATCGGTTCGTCGGATTTTCGTTGCGATTTGGCCGTTCGCAAAAAAGGGGACCGGAAATATCGTCTCGGAATCTTGATCGATAACGCCGAATACTATCGGCAAACGGCAACGGACGGTTCGGCCGACGGCGCAGCGGCGAGAACGGCGGCGCTGTTGGGACGGGAAATGATGCGGCCGAAACTGCTCCGCGCGTTCCAATGGGATGTCGCGGTCGTGTTCGCCAAGGATTGGTTCGAGTCGCCGGAAACCGTCGTCGACGGACTCCTCCGACGCCTCGAAGAAAAACCCGGTTAATCGTAACGATTTCGATTCCAGGCAAGCCGTTCATACATCAGCGCAACGCTTCCATGTTCGTTGCGGGGGCGTTCGGCATGCCAGCGTTTCGAGGTCGGAACGAATTTTTCGTCGCACGGCCAAGGATCGATCGGGCGGTATCCGAGAAAATTCGACAGTTTCTCCGAGTTCATCGAGACGTTTCCGGCACGCGGCGGGATCGGCCCCATCTCGATGCAATGCAAACCGTACAACAATCCGGAATCGAAACCGCCGACGCGGTTGACGACTTGCGCGATATTGTACAAACTCAACGGCAACGGCGTCCCGCAATGAAACAAACCGTTCACGTCGTCGGCGAGCATCACCCGGCAAACTCGGTTCAGGCAATCGGTGTAAGTCGGCGTCCGGATTTCGTCGTACAATAATGTCGCCGGGACGTTCTTTTTGAACCGGCTCGAAATCCAATCGAGCGCCCCGGCGTGACCGTTGAAGCTCACGCCGATCGGCAAGGATATTCGTAACGTCACGGCGTAAGGGTCCTCGTCGGCGATTCCTTTTTCGCCCTCGACCATCGTTTGGCCGTAAACCGTGACGGGATCGGTCGGGTCGGTTTCGACATATCCGCCGCCGGGCTTGCCGCCGAAAACGAGATCGACGGAAAGATGCACGAAACGGATGCCGAGCTTTCGCGTCCACCGACCGAGATTTCGTACGATTTCTACGTTGAGCGTCCAGGCGATTTTCGGATCGAGTTGACAACCCTTCAGATCGCAATTTCCGGCGCAATCAAGGACCGCCCCGAAACGGTGTTTTTCGAACACCGCTTCGAGTTCCTTCGGATCGTCGCCGTTGGCGAGAATCAAATCGGGCGCGGTAAAGTCCTTGGTTTTGGGCGGAAGCAGCCCGAAAACCCGGCCGGGAAAACGTGACTGGAAATATGCGAGGGCGTTATATCCGGCGACCCCGGTAATTCCCGTTACCAATATCGGGAGTGGCGGTTTGCCCAACTCGACGTCAAGCGGTCGATCCGTTTGGCGGCGGTTTTCAGCAAGCATGGCATCGTAATCGGGGCCCCGGGTACTGTGCGACATTTCGTGTCAAGAGTCGGAACCGACAGGTCCCGGTTCATGAAATGAGGAAATTCGTACGATTTCATCGACGATTTCGTCGAGCGACTTGCCGTCGGTGGTAATGGTGGCATGGGCGGCGTCCGCGTACAATAAATGTCGCCTTTCGAGCATGGCGACGATCTCATCCAGCGGCGGCAGCGAGGTCAAATTCGGGCGGGTCGACGCCGTGGTCGCATCTCCTTGCATGCGGTCGAGGATCGTTTCCGGAGTTGCGGTCAACCAAACCACGAAACCGTTATCACCAAGAAGTTTTCGGGTCGACTCTCGCAAAATCGCACCCCCACCCGTCGCCAAAACGAATGGTTTCCGTTGGAGAATCTCTTCGATCGCCGCCGCTTCCATGTCACGGAACATCGGTTCGCCGTGGTCGGCAAAAATTTCCGTAATCGTTTTCGCGGCGCGGCGTTCGATCTCCGGATCACTGTCGAACGACGGCACGCCGAGCCGCTCGCCGAGCAATCGGGCGATCGTCGTCTTTCCGGTTCCGCGATAACCGATCAGGATGATGTTCATGGCAATGTTGTTTTTTGGAAGCGAGCGAAATTCCTTCCGTCAGTTTATTCGATATGCTTCTTTTGTCAACGGGGAAAATCGCAAAGAAAACGCCACCGGTCTGTTCTTTCAAGCGAATTCGAGTATAATTTAAAGGGTGTCTGCCGTCATAAACCACGAGATGATTGGAGGTTCCATGCGTTCATTCTTTTTCGCCGCCGCACTTATTATTGTTGCACATTTTGCTGTTGCGGATTCCGGGGGGCCGATCTCGCCGACAGGTTTGATGGTCGACCTGCTCGAACAC
Source organism: Thermoguttaceae bacterium (assembly GCA_031549705.1). Lineage (GTDB taxonomy): Bacteria > Planctomycetota > Planctomycetia > Pirellulales > Thermoguttaceae > WRKP01. The sequence continues at coordinate 5,386 of JAVBPI010000072.1, read as the reverse complement.
ACCGACCAGGTTTATCGAAACGGTTATCCCGTCGACATCCCGCTTGAAAAAGTCGACAAGGATGCCAAAGACATTCAAACGACGGCGATTTGCATGCCGAATCCGTGCTTCGGCTGGGTCGTCGGTGATTCCCGGAAAGACGTGCTCCAAACCGCTTGCCGAATTCTCGTTTCGACGGAACGAAAAAAAAGCGATAACAAAATCGGCGACGCCTGGGACTCCGGGAAAATCGAAAACGATAATTCCGTCGCCGTTCGGTACGCCGGAAAGTCGCTGGAACCGAACACCGTTTATTATTGGCGGGTTCAAACTTGGAACAACGGAATCGAGTCCCCGTTCTCCGAACCGAAAGCGTTCATCACGGCTCCGAAGCTCGACCCGAAAACGACGTCGCGGTATCCGTTGCAGAAAACCGACCAACCGGCGGTCGACGTAAAAACAGTCACGCTCAACGAACAAATCGGCGACTCGGGTTCGGGAAATCGTTTGTTACAAAAACGATCTTGCATCGACTTCGGCAAGGCGGCGTTCGGTCAGTTGACGTTGACGCTGACATCGACGATCGACCGAAAAATCAAGGTCCATTTCGGCGAAGCCATCACCGAAGACGGTTGGGTGAACCGCAAGCCGGGTGGAACGATCCGATACGCCGAATACGAACTCGACGTCGAACGGGGAACGAAAGCCTACACGATCAAATTCCGTTCCGACAAACGAAACACCGGCGGAGCGGCAATCAAAATGCCGGACTACATCGGCGAGGTATATCCGTTCCGTTATGTTGAAATCGAAAATTTCGTCGGCAACGTCGAAGCGAAGGACGCGATTCGTGCCATGGTTCACTATCCGTTCGATGAAAAAGCGTCGACATTCGAATGTTCCGACGAAACCCTGAACGCCGTTTGGGATCTCTGCAAGTATTCGATGAAAGCGACGTCGTTCTGCGGTGTATTTGTCGACGGGGACCGCGAACGGATTCCGTACGAAGCGGACGCGCTGATCAACCAACTCGGGTATTACGCCGTCGATCGTGAGTTTTCGATCTCGCGGTATTCGCACGAATATTTGATCGATCACGCCACCTGGCCGACCGAATGGATTTTACAGTCCGTCCTGATGGGCCGGACCGATTATCTGTACACCGGCAATGCCGATTCCGTAACGTCCCATTACGACGACTTGAAGGCGAAACTCCTCCTGCCGCTCGCCGGAGACGACGGACTGATCAGCACGAAAACCGGCAAACAGACGCCGGAGCTGCTTAAGTCGATCCACTTCAACGGTAAGGAGTTGCGCGATATCGTCGACTGGCCGCATACCGGAATTCTCGGACTCGGCAAGGCGGAAGGGGGTGAAACCGACGGGTTCGTCTTCACGAACGTGAACACGGTCGTCAACGCTTACCATTATCGTGCGCTCTGTTGCATGGCGGAGCTCGCCGGAGTCCTCGGCAAGCAGGACGACGCCAAATTTTTCACCGAAAAAGCGCAATCGTTCAAAAAGACATTCCATGAAATGCTTTTCGACACGAAAAATGGACGATATGTCGACGGCATCGGAACGGAGCACGCTTCGCTGCATGGAAACATGTTCCCGTTGGCGTTCGAGTTGGTTCCGGCGGGACACCGAAAATCCGTGATGGATTTCATCCGGTCCCGTGGGATGGCGTGCAGCGTTTACGGGTCGCAATTTCTCATGGACGCCGTTTACGAAGCGAAGGATGCGTCCTACGGTTTGAAACTCCTCACGTCGAAAGACGAACGAAGTTGGTACAACATGATCCGCGTCGGAAGTACGATTTCCCTTGAAGCGTGGGACAACAAATACAAACCGAACCAGGACTGGAACCACGCCTGGGGAGCCGCTCCGGCGAACATCGTACCCCGTTGGTTGATGGGCGTTCAGCCGACCTCGCCGGGATTCGCGACAGTTCGAATCGCTCCGCAACCGGCGTCGCTTCAAAAAGCCGCAACGACCATTCCAACGATCCGCGGCCCCATCGACGTTGCGTTCACGAACACGGAGAAGGAATTTTCACTCGAATTATCGGTTCCCGCCAACGTCAAAGCGACCGTCGTGATGCCCCGTTCCGGAAAAACGCACGAAATCGGGTCGGGCAAACACGAATTCACGGATTATTGAACAGGTGAAAATTTGACCCGTTGTTTGACCGACTGCCATGGATGGTCCGCCACATTAAATCACCCCGCATTTACGCTTGGGGCTTGTTTCACAACACACTCTATTCAACACCATGAACATTCTCGTTACAGGTGGAGCCGGATACATCGGTTCCCACGCCGTCCGCAAATTGATCGAAGCGAAGCACAATGTTTTCGTCCTGGACAACCTGAGTTACGGACACGTCGAGGCACTGCCGAAAAACGTTCCGTTCTTCCAGGTCGACTTGGCGGAGACCGATAAAATCGAAGCGATTCTCCGTGAAAACAAGATCGAAGCCGTGATGCACTTCGCGGCGTTGATCAGCGTCGGCGAATCCGTGCAAAAACCGCTCCTCTATTACCGCAACAATACGGCAGGGGCGATTTCCTTGCTCGAAGCGATGCTGCGTACCGGCGTGAAGCGGTTCGTTTTCAGTTCGACCGCCGCGACTTACGGCGAACCGGAAGAAACGCCGATTCTCGAAACGACCAAACAGTCGCCGATCAATCCGTACGGACGGTCCAAGTGGTTCGTCGAGCAAATCCTGAAAGACGTCGTCGTCGCCGATCCGGAATTCGCGTTCGTCGCTTTTCGGTACTTTAATGTCGCCGGAGCGATCGCCGACGCAAGCATCGGCGAGGATCATCAACCGGAAACACACCTGATTCCGCTGGTTCTCTTCGCCGCGATGGGAAAACGGGACAAAATCACGATTTTCGGTACGGATTATCCGACGCCGGACGGAACCTGCATCCGGGATTACGTTCACGTCGAGGATTTGGTTGCCGCGCACATTCTCGGAATCGAGGCATTACGGAACGGCGACGCCCGGTTTTACAACCTGGGAATCGGTCGGGGATATTCCGTGCGGGAAATCCTCGACGCCGCCCAACGGGCAACGGACACCGACATTCCAACCGCCTACGGACCTCGCCGTGAGGGGGATCCGGCCCGACTTTTCGCGAGTTCCGACAAAGTCCAAAAGGAGATCGGCTGGAAACCGCAATGGATCGACGTCGAGGAAGTGCTCGCCTCCGCCTGGCGTTGGCACACGACACATCCGAACGGGTATTCGGGACAATTATTGCTCGACGATGAATCGGCGGGATCCTGAAAATTCAATGGGCAGGTCTTCGACAAAACTCGTTGAAGCACTATGGCCGTTTGCTCAAAGGATAATCCGTGACGATATCATTGTAACCTTTGCCACTCCAGGAGAAGGGTTTTTCGGGAGTGAGCAGATCATCCGGGCCGATCGTTCCGTCGATGATTTTCCCGTACAGTTCATGCATGTTTCGTTTGAATTCCAAACGGCTTCGAAGTGCTTTCAAGGCAGGTTCGGCTTTTTCGGCCAATCGCTTGTCGTTTGAACGGCTCCATTTTTCCAGCAGCGCCGCTGCTTCCGGCGTTTCGACTCTCTTGATGAGATCGACGAACGGCAAACATTCCCGAGGCTCGGGCAATTCGTTCAAAAAAGAAACGAAAACTCCCGGCAGCGTTATTCTGTTCAGTTCGTCCGTGTAACGAAATTCCCGAAGCCGCGTATGGCCTTCATGTATTTCACAGAGGAGCGGCAAGGTCAAACCGGGAACGTCCATCGAAAACGAGTTCGAATATCCGATCTCGCAGACGCTCTTCTCTCCCGTGCGAGCCGTATTGCCCTTCCAGAACGATTGAGGATTGACAACGCTCTTCAAAAGAGTTTTGCGAACCGATTCATCGTTCCACGCATATTGCAGAAACTGCTGCTGCCGTCCGGTGTTCAAAGGACTGCCCCAAAGGAGGATATCGATACACCTGCCATGCAAGTACATGCGGATGTCTTCTTCGTCGACGTTTTTGAGTTTCTCAGCAAGAAATACGGCGAGCGGCGTTTCGGGGTTGTCATTACACCATTTCTCCAATTCTGTTTCGGAAACAGGCGGAACATAGATCTCCCCGATCGGTTCGTAGTCCGATGGCGGTGAAAAGAACGCTTGTCGGCTTGCCAATTGAACGAGATTGCGTTTGAAATCGCCCGAGATGGGGAACGACTCAACCCAGGCGACCAGATTTTTCGTCGCCTCCGCATTCTCTGCATATTCCGGACGCCGGATTCGGCAAACGATAAAATCGTACAACAAATCGTGTAAATATTGATCGTGATACCGAAATGCTTTCATGTTTCCTGCGATGTAATCCCGGATCAACGGTTCCAGCATCGGATTATCGACGAGAACGAGCGCCGCGCATTTGAGTTGGATGTTTTTCGCCGAGTCGTCCCAATTGCGTCGTCCGTCCCGAAGAAGGGTTTGGAGTAGCGGAACAAGTCGCGGGTCATTGAAGGACATCAGTTCCTTGAAGCCCCTGCCGTCCTGCGCATAATATCGTAACGTTTCATCGAAGCAGTCCGGGAAGGGGTATTGTCCCCAAAGATAGGCCAAGGCTTCGCGGTCCCGTGCGTTGTCGGGACGTTCTCCGAATTCAGTTGCACGCCGCCGTTGGATCAGCGGCTCTTTGCAATTCGGTCCCAATTGACGGACGGCTTTCTCGACAATATCGTTCCGACAAAAATAACTGTCGCCGAAAATGTCCTTGTTGAGCGAGGAACGCCATGCCATGCCGCACCGAGCCGAAAAATCGCCTCGGACACGGTTGTCTTCCAGCATCCGTCCGATGGCGCGATCGCATTCATCGGCAGTCGGCGATTCGGAAAGTCCGTACCGACGGCGGGCAATGGCGTCGAGAACGGGTTCCAAATGTTGAACATAAGGCTGACCGGCCATCGTCAACATGTCGTCGAGAAGTCCGCCGTGTCTAGCGACGTAATCGAGCCAATCGTTCGAAGGCTTGTAATCGCTTTTCACCAATTCTGCAAGCATGATTTCAAAAAGCGGATATTTGGCTGGATAAATGAACGAAAAAATGTTCGCCATCAAATATCTCGATTTCAAATCGTCGCGCCGAGGGGTATGGAAGGTCGAGCTTCCGAGTGACGACGCTCCTTTGTCGTGAAAACTCCACCAAAACTCGCAGCTTCCGTCAAGTTCTCGGAGATTGCGGTTCGGATCAAGATTCCGGCGTTCTTTTTGTCGTTCGGGAATGAATCCGTCCCAAGGTATCCAAGTGTAGAGCGGCGGGCTGACTTTTCCGAGATAACGGGCCTGCTCAGGCGGTTTCCAGCGTGGAACCTTTTTGGTGAGTTCGTCGACGGAGATCGTCATCGGAACGGTTCCGAGCAATA
>JAVBPI010000054.1:0-6130 GCA_031549705.1 Thermoguttaceae bacterium | reverse complement strand
CGGCGGGGACCGCTACGTATGTGTTATAAACCTTTTGCTTCCGTGAATATCGCGTGCAAGAGCGCATTTAAAATAACTCCCGGGGGCCCCGCCTGCGCGGGTATGACGAACACTATTTCGTTAACTTTGTACTAGCCCTCTCCCGAGGGAGAGGGGAGGAATACCAACGACGTGTTCAGGGAATACCTGGTCAAAATCCTCACTAATGTTCAGGATGGTGAAATATTTCCAGAATGTTGATCCGCGAAATCGGGAGCGAAGCGACCATTTCGCGGGTTAATTCGCCGAGCGGAAGCTCGAATGACGGCCCAGCCGCGCTGGGCGGCTAAAACGCAAGCGTCCTTCCGACGTACACAACATCCCCTTTTTTCATGGAGAACCGTCGATGATTTATCCCGTTGCCTGTCTTGGCGTTTTCAGCCTGCTCCTCCTGGTGTTTCTGTATGCGTTGCACACGGAAAAGTCGCCGGTCCTGATCGGTACCCTGCTGACGGGAATCCTCGCCTCCGAGATCGTTTTCTGGTGGGAAACCGGACTCGGTTTCGGGCTGTTAACGCTGATCTTTTTCGGTTTGTCGTACTACATGATCAGCGTCATGGCGAAGCAAAACGCCCGCCGAATGAAGCTGCTTTATTCAAGTCCGTACGAAATCGCCGACGCCTCGTTGGAGGATTATCCGTGGTTGGACGCCGATTTTTACCGAACGACGTCGAAAGAGCTCGAATCGCTTGAATTCCACCATCTCGGCGATTGGGAGGAGACGCATTTGACGAAAGCCTGGCCGAACATGCAAACGATGCTCCGGTATTACGTCAACGCGGAGAACGACATTCGGTGTTACTTCGCCAACATCAAGATGAAAAGGGCGCGGGATTTCGTCGAATCCGGCGTCAATGCCCGGATGATCGAATTCGTCACGGAATTCTCCGACGGCCTGATTCTGGCGACGAACAACGCCCACGGCGTGAACCCGGTGGAAGAGGTCGAAGGCTCGATCATCCAGCAATTCCCGCCGCTGACGCCGATCGAAACGCTGCTGGACAAGCACGAAGAGAAGATCGACGACATCTGCAACGAGCGGAACGTCGACGTGGTCCTGATCCGCGACAAAGAGGATTTCCTGGCTTCCGCCCGGCGCGGCCACGCCATCTATTGCAAGGACCGCCAGAAAAAAGGGTTTTTCACCGACGAGGAATACCGCCGAATCATTGCAAGCGCCGGCGTCAGCGGAGACCTCGCGCAAAAACATCTGCAAGCGTACCGACGACAAGCCGACAAAATGAAAAAAGAACTGGCCGACGAGCAAGGCGGCCTCTAAAACGAGTTGGCGAACCGGGCTCGGAAAGCCCGGCTCGTGTTGAGAAATCTCTCAGGCGATTTCTCCGATCCGCTTTTGTCGAAAACGCCTTGTCAACGCCATTCCGACCAAACCGCACCCGAGAATCAGCATCGTGCCGGGCTCCGGTGTCGTCGCGCCGTTGGATTCCGTCCACTTGGTGACATAGATAAAGTCCTGGTGATTGCCGGTTCCGTCCGTGTCGGTGACGTTCATGGCAAAGACGCCATAATTGCCGATTTCCTCGTAGTAAGCCAACGGATCATAGCTCTGCTTCCAATAGTTGACATCGGAATTGATCGCCATCAGTTGCTTGAGGTATGTGTTGATCGAATAATTGGCCTTCACTTGTCCCAGCATCTCATTGAGAGCCGTTCCGAACAGAATGCTGTTGACGGACGTTATTTCACCGGTCGCGAATTGAGTGTAAAGGTAAGCCGCCCCCAAAGTCATGGCATATCCCGAGGAGTTGACCGATTGCGACCCATTGTAGTTCAACCTGCCGGCCGCCGTCTCCGTCGCGTGGGGAACATTCGGGTTGATGCAAAAGGTTTGAATAAACGCCAAGTCGCCGCTCCCTCCCGATCTTGTGGAGGAGTAGGCACCAGTGTCGAAACCACCTTCGGCACCGACACTTCCTGTCAACGTCACCAGACTGCCGCTGGAGCTGTAGTCGAAGTGAACTCCGGTATGGTCATTCAGGGCGTTGAAGGCGTTAATGAAATCCAAAGCCGTGGCACGATCGATATCCGCTCGTAAGAAAGTGGCAAGCAGGGAAATGCCTACGAAAAGAACGAATACTTTTTTCACAATGAATCTCCTTTAATATCAACAGGTTTCCGTGAGACGAGCGACAACTCCCATCAATTTCACCTGAAGCCCCGATTTTCCATCGGGCGGCCGCTTTCCGAGGCATCCACCATGAATGCGACACATCCAAGTTTTATCGACAACCTGAACCAGATGCAAGTTTCGCACCAGAAATAAAAAAGGCTGCCCAAAAAACACTAAAATGCTTGTATTTTACACGTTAGGCATTTCACCATCGCGGGTCGGACTTTTGCGAAGGCTCAAAATCAAACACCGAAAAGAACGAAGTGTTTGATTTTGCCACGGCGCGACCATCGGTTCATCCACAAGCGAAAGTAATTCCTCAACGACATGAAGTCGCCGATTGCGATTGTATCCCCTTCCCCTTTTGTGTAAAATAGCGACGGGTATTTGCATGCATTACTTTGTTTAGCCCGTGAACCGAAGGTTCCGGCCTCAAATCATTTCGGAGAACTCTCATGTCGAACATTTCACGACGTCGTTTTATTGAAGATTCGCTGTTCGCGACCTTTGCGGCAGGAGCTGCTGCAGCGGCCTTGGGTGCCGTTCCACAAACCGCTTTGGCGCAAGACGACAAGAAAGTCGGCGCGAACGATCGCCTTGGCGTGCTGCTCGTCGGCGGCGGCGGTCGCGGCGGCAACCATATCGCGTTTTACGCCAAGGATCCCCGCACGGAAATCCGGTACGTCGCCGATCCCGACCTCGCCATGGCGGAAAAGCGTTGCGCGGAAATTGAGAAAAAGCAGGGAACCCGTCCGCAGGCGGTCACCGACATGCGTAAAGCGCTCGACGACAAGGCGATCGACGTGATGACCTGCGCAACGACGAACCACTGGCACGTTCTCTCCGGAATCTGGGCTCTCCAAGCCGGAAAGCACTGTTTCATCGAAAAACCGATTTCGTACAACATTCACGAAGGAAAGGCGATCGTCGCCGCTGCAAAGAAGTACGGCAAGGTCGTCCAGACCGGAACTCAGTGCCGTTCGATGCCCGCCAACATCGGCGTCGTCAAGTTCGTCCACGACGGCGGAATCGGCGAAGTGAATTTCGCCCGTGGGATGTGCTACAAACGCCGTAAGGCGATCGGTCCGCTCGGCGAATATCCGGTTCCGGAAGGAATCGACTACGATCTCTGGAGCGGTCCGGCCCAAATCAAGACGCCGACGCGAAAGCGGTTCCATTATGATTGGCATTGGCAACGGTATTACGGCAACGGCGACCTCGGTAATCAAGGGCCGCACCAGACGGACATCGCCCGTTGGTTCCTCAAGGTGGACCGTTTTCCGCAATCGGTGATCTCCTACGGCGGTCGGCTCGGTTACGACGTCGAAATGAAGGACCCGAATTACGTCGACGCCGGCGACGTCGGCAACACGATCGTCTCGATTTACGATTACGGCGACAAGTGCATCGTGTTCGAAACCCGTGGTTTGGAAACGCCGAACATGAACATTCCGGTCGGCGAAAACCTCGGCACGCAGGTCGGCGTAATCGCTTACGGCAAGAACGGTTACGCGATTCAGGGAGCGGCGAAGGGACAATCGTATTCGTATTCGGCGGCGTACGATCTGGACGGCAAGCTCTTGGAAGAATTCAAAGGGGGCAACGACGACATGCATTACAGCAACTTCGTCGAAGCGGTCCTGGCGAACGATCCGACGATGCTGAACGCCGACGCCCGTTGCGGCGCCCTGTCGGCGGCGGTGAGCCATCTTGGTAACACATCGTATTACCTCGGTGAGAAAAACAAGGTCGGTGTCAACGAACTGCGGCAGACGTTACAATCGGTAAAGTCGCTCGACGACAACATTGCAACGTTGGATCGGACCGTGGAACATCTCGAAAAGGACGGCGTCGATCTCAAGCGGACGCCGCTTGCGCTCGGTCCGATGCTGAAGATCGACGTCGAGAAAGAGGAATTCATCGACAACGCCGAAGCGAACGCGATGATGACCCGGGACTATCGGGCTCCGTACGTCGTCCCGACACCCGACAAGGTGTAAAGGTTTCTCCAACAACAGCCGGAATGGAGCGCAGCGTAATGACGGTTTGTTTGTGTTCTGCAACGCCAAACAAACCGTCATTACGGCGAGTACGCCTCCATTCCGGCTGTTGTGTTTTTTGTTGTTAATCCATCGTGGCGAGCGTCGGCTCGATTTCTTTCAACAGCGAGCGCCGAATCACGGCGAGAAACACCGCTGTCAAAATCGCGCCGCAGCCGCAGAACACCGTTGCGGCCTGAACGCCCCCCCAGTCGGCAATTCTTCCGACGACAAGCGACCCGATCGGTCCGAAACCCATCGTGCCGATGACGAAAAAGCTCATCACCCTTCCCCGCATCTTTTCGTCGACGATCGTTTGGATCAACGTGTTGTTGGCGATGGCGGTCGAAATGCAAGCGAAGCCGAGCACCACCAGAAGCAGCAGCGCGATCGGCACGCTCCGAATCTGCGAGAACAGAATGTACGTCACGCCGAACGCCGACAGGCAGACGCTCATGTGCGGCAGCAGTCCCCGCAATGTCACACGAGCGGCGAGATGAATCACGCCGAGAATCGCTCCCGCTCCGAATGCGCCGAGCATGAATCCGAGCAATCGGGCATCGGCAACGTAAACCGTTTTCACGTACAGCGGCAGGAGGATTATGTACGGAATGCAGAAGAAGTTGAACAGGTAGAAGACCACGAGCATCGACCGAATCACCCGATTCACGGCGACGTAATGGAGCCCCTCCTTGAGCGACTTCCACGGCGAGACGGCGACTTGCGCCGGACGGGGCGGCATCCGCAATTGCGACACGGTAATAATACCGAACAGAAACGCCAGCGCATTCAGGAGAAAGCATCCCCCTTCCCCGACGAACACGATCACGAACCCCGCCATGGAGGGCCCGATCAGCCGGGCGAGGTTGAACGCAATCGAATTGAGCGACAACGCGCTGGGGAGTCGGCTCCGATCGTCGAGCGTTTGCGGAACGCAGGACTGCCGTGTCGGCGCATCGATCGAGTTGACGATCCCGAGAAACAGGCTCAACACGAGGAGTTGCCCAAAGGAAATCTGGCTCACGTCCTCGACGAACGCCAATCGGGCAAGGAGAAGCGCTTGAATCAGGATCAGCACTTGCGTGACGATCAGGAGCCGTTTGGTGTCGAATCGGTCGATCAACACGCCGGAGAAAAACGCGACGATAAAGATCGGCGCCTGGTTCGTCAATTCGATCAGCCCCATATCCTGGGCGCGGCCGGTGACGTGGAGCACGAGCCAACCCATCGCCATGCGCTGCATCCAGACGCCGGTCAGCGAGAAGCACTGGCCGAACATGAAGATCCGGAAGTTGCGGCTCTTGAGTGCCCCGAACGCCCGATGATCGGTAAAACCGCGAAACGCCTCGATCAGCGACGTAAAAAATGGGCGTTTGTCGTTCATCGGGGAAAACGTGGATGTCGGAGGCGGCGGCGATGTTTACAACGTGACAAACCGCATTCCGTCCGAAAAAGGCAAGGCATGATGGGGCTCATTGTTGAAATTGTCGATAAAACCCATACATATCGATAATTTTCGCTTTCGTATACCGCCTCGGCTTTTCGTCGGCATTGAAAACCAATGTTTCGTACCCTTTTTCCTCGTAAATCGCGTCAATGATTTTTTGGTTGGCCATATAAATTCTCCCGACTCGATTCAACACATCGGAAAATTGTCGCCTGAATAATTGGGGGTCTGCGTCGAAATACTGCCTACTGATACGCATCGTTTTTCGAAACAGTGAATCGAGAGCCGGAACAAAACCAAACACACCAAACAGGACCTTGGTAAGTAGCGTAGTGTTATAGGTCTCCACAAAAGTTTTGCAACGTTTGATTTGACGCAAGTGCTCAACACAAAAAATCGGCGACACAGCATCGGAAATATAGTGCTTTGAGCAAATGAGGATTGGAAGCCATGAGATTGAGTTTTTTCTGAACG
>JAVBPI010000215.1:0-40896 GCA_031549705.1 Thermoguttaceae bacterium | reverse complement strand
TGAGCGACGCCGTTTCCCGTGTGAAAATGAACGACGCCTTACCGAGAACATCCTTCAACGGCGGTGACATGTGCTCGATGGTCGTTCCGAAAACGCCGAACGGTTTCTTCGTCAACTTGGTCCACGCCGTCAACGCGTCCCAACGGACGACCGACGGACCGCTCCCGTGGATGAAAATATCCGCGTCGTCGACCGCTTTCAACACGTCGGCTCCTTTGATCGTGAATTCCTTTCGATCGACGCTTCCCTTGATAATTTCGACCTTCGGGAAACATTTTCGGATCATGGAGATCGCCGGACTGTTCGGATCGTCGAATTTGCTCTTCCAAAGAACGATCTTCGTGTCGGGAAAATGGGTTTCCAAAACATGCAGCAGCCCCGTCGTGTGGGTGATGTCCCCGATGTTGACGTCCTGCCAACCGGAAATCAAGAGAATCGTGTTCATGTTGCCGCCGGCCGCCTTACGGATTCCGTCCGAAAAAATAGCGGACGCGGACAATCCAAGGAACGAAAAAGCCGACGCCGCGAGCCAATCACGGCGGTTCATCAAGTTCGTGTTCATCATCGTAAAAATTGCTGAAATTTCGTTTGCGTTTGAGCCTGCACTCTCGGACCGAGTCGGAAACCGTCAAGGACTTCACCTCGAATGTGGTGGCAATAAAGAAAACACGGCGGACCATACATGACCGTCGGTCAAACCGCGAATCAAATGTTATCACCTGCTCAATAATATACGATTTCGCGGACGACATTACCACCCCCAACGGCATCGAGGGGCGAAAGACACCTCGGCCGGGACCGAGGAAAAATTTTTCGCCTGCTTGCCAAGGGGCGGGGCGTGGACTATACTCTTTCCACAATCATTGAAAATCGCGCCGGAGCGGTTCGACCCGTCCGGTCTTGGTTATATATAGGGATATAGGTTCGCCGAAACATCCGTTTCGGCTCACAATTCAATTTTTAACTGTATGGTTCCGACGGCTCGGCGCCGTTGGGGCTTGATCGAACCGATGGTTCGACAACGTGTACGTATACGCTTCAGCAAGTCGGGAAGCCTCAAATACATCGGACACAAGGATTTACTGCGTGCTTTCGAGTCGCTGTTCCGTCGTGCCCGGCTCCCCTTGGCGATGAGCAACGGATACCATCCGAAAGTTCGGATGAGTTTTCCGTCCGCCCTCCCGCTCGGGATCGAAGGTTTCGATGAGGTTCTCGAATTGGAAATGGACGAGTCGGCGGGTAATGTCGACCCGGGCGCTCTCCTTGTCGATCTGAATCGCAGTTCCATTGGCGGACTTGCGTTCCTCTCGGCCCGACGCCTCGGTGAAAAGGACAAAAAGGCTTGGCTCGTCTCCTCCGTCTACGAAATGATCGTTCCGGAGCCGTTCCGATCTTCCACGGCAGGCAAAATCGCCTCGTTTTTGCCTGAAAAGTCCGTGATTGTCGACAAGATGAACGGTAAACCTGTCGATGTCCGCGCGGCGGTCGCCGACCTTCAATTCAACGAAGAATCGGGACTCCTCCGAACGGAACTCCTCACGCAAAACGGTCCGGAAGCGGGAGTTCGCGAACTCCTCGTCGTTTTCGGGTTGGAGGATCAGTATTTGAAGACGGTTTTTACTGTTCGTGTCGGTTGCCGATTGGCAGACGACACGCCGACCGACCCCTCTGAAGAAGTCGTCCACGCTTCCCCGCCGATCGGAAAGGCGCAAGCATGACGCAGGATATGCTCATCAACGTGCGGCAGCACGAAGAATGTCGGATTGCCGTCGTTGAAAACGGAGTTCTCGAAGAACTTTACGTTGAACGAACCGCCCAGGAAAACTGGGCCGGCAACATTTACAAAGGAACCCTCGTCAATCTGGAGCCGAGTATTCAAGCGGCGTTCGTCGATTTCGGCGTCGGTCGCAACGGCTTTCTCCATATCAGCGACGTCGAACCGTGCTATTTCGAGCAGGTTCCCGGTTGGGCGGAGCGCGAACGGAAGGAACTCGCCCGACGCGCCGAACGTGATCGCGACGAACAACGTCCGCCGAACCGCAGCTCGGTTCCCGACGACGGATACAATTCCAACCGTCCCCGTTTCAAGCCGCCGATTCAGGAAGTTTTCCAGCGCGGCGACGAGGTTCTCGTCCAAGTGATCAAAGAGGGGCTCGGCAACAAGGGGCCGACGCTCTCGACATACATCAGCATTCCGGGGCGGTATCTCGTCCTGATGCCGTCGCTCGGTCGGGTCGGCGTTTCGAAAAAGATCGAAGACGAAGGGGTTCGCCGCAAACTCCGCGACATGATGAACGAACTCCGGCCGCCGAAAGGACTCGGATTCATCGTCCGAACCGCCGGAGCGGATCGGTCGCAGAAGGAACTTTCACGCGACTTGGCGTACCTGATGCGGCTCTGGAAGGTAATCGTCCGCCGGATGAAAAAAATGCCCGCTCCCATCGATATTTATGAAGAGAGCGATATGATTATCCGGACGATCCGCGACATTTTCAGCTCGGAGATCGACTCCATCGTGATCGACGAACAGGCCGCCTACGAACGGGCCAAGGAGTTTCTCGAACAGGTGATGCCGCGGTACGTCAGCCGGTTGAAGCTCTACGACGGCAAGGAGCCGATTTTCCATAAGTTCGGCATGGACAAGGAGATCGCGAAGATCAATTATCGCCGGGTTCCGCTCAAAGGGGGCGGTTCGCTCGTGATCGATCAGACCGAAGCGCTCGTTGCGATCGACGTGAACAGCGGCAGCTTCCGCTCAGAAGACAATGCGGAGGAAACGGCGTTCCAGATGAATCTCATTGCGGCGAAGGAAATCGCCCGGCAAATTCGGCTCCGCGACCTCGGCGGCGTGATCGTGAACGACTTTATCGACATGAAAAAGGACGCCCACCGTCGGCAGGTCGAACGAACGCTCCGGGACGCGATCAAACGGGACCGTGCCAAGACAAAAATTCTTCGAACGAGTCCATTCGGCTTGATCGAAATGACGCGGCAACGGGTCCGTCCGTCGCTGAAGCGGAGCGTTTACCAGGAATGCCCGTGCTGTCACGGCGGCGGCGTCGTCAAGTCGCCGGAAAGCATGTCGCTGGAAGTGTTTCGGGCTTTGGTTCTTGCGTCGCAGCAGCCGACCATTTCGCGGATTCACGTCACACTTGCCGAAGAAGTCGTCGAATTCCTGAACAACAAGAAACGGATGGAGCTCGCGACCATCGAACGGGATGGAAACACCGCGATCGTGATTCGGGGCAAAGACGACCTTTGGCCGGAACACCTTGAAATCGAATGTTTCGACGCCCAGGGAAAACACGTCCCGTTCACCGCGAACTATGCGGAACCGACCGGCAAGAGCCGATCGTAAAAAACGCCCAATTCTTGAACCGAAGAGCCCCAAGTTGCGCTTGGGGCTTTTTTCTTTCATGACCGCTTGAGGAGCTGCTTCGGTGTTGGGGAAATCGGCAAGCCAAAACGTAAGCGTTTCTTTCGACGAGCAGGGATAAACACCACAAAATTCAGGCCCGCTTGATTCTCGATGATTGCGCCCCTAAAATTCATGCAACCGTTTTAAACGGCAGCCTCCCGCAGAGCGGGGCGGCTAAGCTGGACACCCCTTCACCCCGGAGAGTACTACCATGACCAAGACGACACGTTTTCAGGCGATGATCCTCTGCGGCGGACTCGCTCTTCTCGGCTGGACGCTTCAAGCGGCGGCCCAACAGACGATCGCCCAACCGTCGGCGAAACCGCAACAGCCCGCTCAACAGGCGACCAGTTATTCGCCGGTTGACATCACGGAGCCGTTCGCGGCTCGATTCGAGCGGCTCAGCAACGCCAAAGCCGCAACGCAACAGCGTCAGGCCGAACTGCTCCAAGCCCGATACGACTTGAGCGACAACCCGGCCGATGTCAAAATGTCGCGGGGCAAAAATGTCCAACAGGGAATTCGGGCGAAACTTCCCCAAGGAATCGAATCATGGGAAACACTCGCTAAAATGACTCCGGCGCAAATCAAGGAAGGGAATCTTTGGCCGATCGGATTCCTTCCGTTGCCGCATCCGGACCACGCGGCTGGCGGCATGCTGTTCCCGAAATTTCACATCAACGAAATCCTGAAACAGGAAGGCCGCGACCTGACCCGGTTCGACATTGATCTCGACTTGCCGGATCACATGCTCCCGGAATTCCCCCCGGCGATTTACCTGACGACGCGGCCCGATCTCGGCGACGTCTCGCAGGGAAAAGTCGTCACGATCATGAACTACTACGAGCTGTTCAACGGCATCCTGAACCCGAAGCAGCTCGAAGGATTGCGGCTTCTCGTAACACCGTTTCCGCAACAGCAATTCAATGCGACGGAAGACCGCAACAGCGCGAAGGCCAGTTTGGGCGTGACTTGTTTCGACTGCCACACGAACGGTTCGACGAATGCCGCAACGCATTTGGTCGGCGACATCCGGCCGCAGGAATACCGGCATCGGCTCGACGTTCCGGCGCTGCGGGGAACGCACATCCAACAGATTTTCGGATCGCAACGGGGCCTGAAATCGTTGGAGGATTTCACCGAGTTCGAACAGCGGGCGGCGTACTTCGACGGCGACCCCGTGATCGCAACGAAAAAAGGGGTCAACGTTCTTGAACGCGGATCGCAGGCGCATTTCATGGCGGAATTCCAGGCGATTCTCGACTTCCCACCGGCGCCGAAGCTCGACGTGTTCGGAAAGCTCGACAAGGATCTCGCGTCGGAAGCCGAACTCAAAGGGGAAGTCGCCTTCAACGGCAAAGGACGCTGTGCAACGTGCCATCCGGCTCCGTACTACATGGACAACCTGATGCACAATTTCAAGGCGGAGCGGTTCTACAAGGAGCAGATGGTCAACGGCCGCCTCGCTTCGGCGGACGGTCCGATCAAGACGTTTACGTTGCGTGGGATCAAAGACACGCCGCCGTACATGCACGACGGGCGCTGCCTGACACTGGAAGACGCCGTTGAGTTCCACAATCTGGTACTCGGCACGAAACTCAGCGCCGAAGAGAAGAAGGATATCGTCCTCTTCCTGCGATGCCTGTAATCGACATGAACATCAAAAGAGCCTCAAGGGAACGGTCACTTGGGGCTCGAAGGCGGGAAGCATTCTATTGAAATTCCCGCATCGCTTTTTCGACGACGGCGAGTTCGTCGACGGTGTTGATGCCGAGGCTTTCAATCGGTTTCAGCACCGGAAGGGCGACAACCCGCTTGCCGTGGGATTTCAGCACGGCGGGAACGTCCGTGATGTAGTATTCGCCTTGCGAGTTGTCCGTCTTCAATTCTTTCAGGGCGTCGAGCAATTCCGGCGTGTGGAAGATGTAATAGCTCATGTTGACTTCCGTGAGCTTCTTTTGCGCATCGGTTGCGTCCTTCTCTTCGACGATTTTTTCGAATTCACCGGCGGCGTCCCGAACGATCCGCCCCAAACCGTGCGGATTCTCCTTGTTGGCGGTTCCCAGAACGCAAGCCGGTTGCGGCGATAGAGCGTATCCGTCGAAAAGTTGACGAATCGAATCGACTTGGATCATCGGACAGTCTCCGGCGACGACCATCACAGGGCCGACGTGGGGCTGGAGCTGCTCCCGACAGCACATCACGGCGTGTCCGGTTCCGAGCTGTTGCGTCTGCTCGGCGTACCGGAGATTCTTCCGATGAGCCAATGTTTCGCGGACCAAATCGCTCCGATAACCGACGACGACGACGATTTCGTCGATTCCGGCGGCTTCCAAAGCGTCGAGCACGAATTCGATCATCGGACGTCCGCAGACGGGAAACAGGACCTTCGGCAGGTCGGATTTCATGCGGGTCCCTTTTCCGGCGGCCATCACACCGGCGAGTTTCTTCATGGGGGGCTGGGGGAGTTGAGAGTGGAGAGTGGAGAGTGGGGGAAAATCCGCTTGTGTCTTCCCCAAAACCAAACACCCAACACCCGAAAATAGTGTATACTATCCGTGTCCGCTTTTCCAGTCCCGTCGCCAACCGGTTTCCGAACATGATTCCGATAGAATTGTCCCGCATCATCATCTCCGAACTTAACAGTCAGCAAATCATCATGCTGCGTGAGATCGGCGGCAATCGCGAGTTTCCGATCGTGATCGGGATTTTCGAGGCAACGAGTATTGATCGCCGGGTCAAAAAAATCTCGTCGCCGCGGCCATTGACCCACGACCTGGTTTGCAACGTGATCGAAATGCTCGGCGGAACGATCCGGGACATTTGCATTTACGGAATGGAAGAGCAAACATACTTCGCGGCGATTCGTGTCGTTCGCGGCGACGAAATGATCGAAATCGACAGCCGACCGTCCGACGCCATCGCCATCGCCATGGCGTTCGATCCGCCGCTGCCGATCCTGATCGACGAGGATGTTCTCGACCGTTCGTGCGAGCAGTACCCATGAAAATCCCCTTGTCGATCTTTTTTTTGATCATGCTGCTGTCGGCAACGGTTTCGGCGGCGGTCTGGGAGAAGGAAGCGAGCGTTCACTGGAAGGCGGTCCCCCTCCGGGAATCGTTGGATCGTTTCGCCGAAACACAGCAGATCGGAATCTTCCTCGATCGTCGTCTTGATCCGTCGACGCCGTTGGATTTCGACGCGGATCGGCAACCGATCTCCATACTGCTCGGCGATTTTGCGAAAACGCTTGACATCGGATTCTGCCCGCTCGGTTCCGTTGCGTATTTCGGACCGAAGGAGTCGGTTCGTGTGCTTCCCCTGCTCGTCGCCGACCGCCGGCGTTCGACCCCATTGTTTAAACGAAAATTTCCGCTTTCAATTCCGCTGCTGGCGTCCCCCAAGGAGGTTTTGGAGGAACTCGCGACGAAAAACGGGCTCCGTTGGGCCAATCTGGACCAACTTCCTCACGATCTCTGGGCCGCGAGGCAACTTCCGCCGATGGCGTTGGGAGAGCTTTTCTGTATTCTCCTGATCGGTTTCGACAAAACATTCGAAATCAGCGACAACGGGAAAACGCTCCGAATCGTTCCGATTCCGTTCGAATCTCTTCTCGCAACCGATACCGTGCCGCCGGAAAAATCCGAAACGAAAACGAAAGCGGCGGGCAGGAAAACCCCGTTGTCGCAAAAACGATTCACGCTGACGCTCAAAGACCAACGGCTCGACGCCGTCCTGACCGCTCTCGCCGCACGGCTCGAATTGACGCTCGAAATCGACAAACCGTCGCTCGAAAAAAAACAGGTTTCATTGAACCAACCGGTTTCTTTCGACGTCAAAAACGCAACCGCTCAGGAGCTGTTTCAAAAACTTTTGTCGCCGCTCTCCGTGGAATACACGATTCGAGGCGACACCTTGATCATCAAATAATCTTCCCACTATGCAAGCGGAAATCATCTCCATCGGCGACGAACTGACCTGCGGCAAGATCCTCGATACGAACGCACAATGGTTGAGCGTCGAACTTGCGGACCTCGGCGTGACGACGCTTTACCATTCGACGGTCGGCGACGAATTGGAGCCGATCGTCGACGTGCTTCGAATCGCGTCCAACCGAGCGGATCTGTTGATTTTAACAGGCGGACTCGGCCCGACGGCGGACGATTTGACCCGGCAGGCCGTCGCCGATTCGGTCGGCGTTCCGCTGGTCAAAGACGAAGCATTACTGGAACAAATTCGCTCGCTTTTCCAGCGAAGAGGCCGCGAGATGCCGCCGTCGAACGAAATGCAAGCATTCCTACCGCAAGGAGCAATAGCGATTCACAACCCGCACGGAACCGCCCCTGGAATCGACCTCTCGGTCAAACGCAACGAAAATTCGGGAAAACCGGAACCGCAGGTCCCGGCTCGTGGACGGCTCGATGAATTCCGAATCTTGGCGTTTCCCGGCGTTCCCGCCGAAATGAAAGAAATGTGGATCGCCTCCGGACGCAATCTCGTTCAGGAAATGCTCAATCGATATCGCAACGAAAAGTTGGTGCTCCGTTTCCGGACGATCCACTGTTTCGGTGCCGGGGAAAGCCAAATCGAAGCGATGCTCCCCGATATCGTCAATCGGAAGCACTCGCCGCGAGTCGGAATCACTGCGGACCGGGGAACGATCACGCTCCGAATCGCGGCGGAAGCGAAAACCGAAGCGGAATGCGAAACGATCATGGAACCGACGGCAGCGACGATTTACGCAAAGCTCGGCGACCTCATTTTCGGGGAAGGAACGGATCGATTGCAGGACGTCGTTTGCCGCAAACTGAATAAGTCGGGAAAAACATTGGCCGTTGTCGAGTCGGGAACTCGTGGGCTGCTCTCCGATGCCGTTGCGGCGTCGCCGGAAGCGAACGAGTGTTTCGTCGGCGGACTTGTCGTTCATCCGCACCGAAAAACGACCGCCGAAGAAATGATCAAAACGGCTCGTACGGTTTTTAAAGCGGATTATTTTCTACTCGTCGGTCCCTATCCGATGGGGGCGCCGGATCGACAACGGTGCGACGAGGTGTTCATCGCCCTGGCGGACGGACGCAACGACAAAGAACCGCTGCCGACGCTCGCTTGGGAAGTTCATCGATTCGCGGGACATCCCGATATCATCGACGACCTTTTCGTCAAGCGAACACTGAGTTTGCTGCGACGTGTTTGAATCGCTCCAAGACTCAAGCAGTCCTTTCACCGCCTCTTCCCCAGCGCGGCTGGGCCGTCAATTGAGCTTCCGCTCGTCGTGAAAACCCACAGGGTGGTCGCTCCGCTCCCGATCCTGCCGGCGCCGATCGTGAAAAAAATTCACGATCCCAGACGTTAGTAATACAAAGATCCGGATTCTCGTTCAGCGAAAATAGGTCGGCTGGTCGAAGGTTGTTCCCACGGCGATTTTTTCTGCGACCGCTTCGGCGGAATCCGCGAACAGCGGCGAGATTTCGATCGGCGTTTTCGGAGCGACGACCGCCCCGGCGTGCCGAAGCCAAGTCGTGTGGAGATCGGAAATCTGTTGACGAACCGTTTCCGGCGAATCGCTCGACGAACCCGGCGCGTTCTTCAGCGGGCCGTAATGGTTCGGAATGTCGACTTCGACAACCACGGCGTTGTTCGACGACGGCAAAAGATCGAAAACGAACCGTTCGAATTTGATCGCGTTCGGCTCCGTCGGATGCTGCAACTCGCCCGTTTTCAGGTCGACGAACGGAACCTTCTTTTTGGCAATATGGAACGGTAAACCGGCCGAACTCTTCGACATGCGATCAAGCAGCGCAATGTCCATGATGTGAACCGCAATGCTCCCGGCCCAAATTTGAAGCGAGCCGTCCGGATTCGTCCGTTTCGCCACGGATTCGGGCAAGTCGCTGTATTCGATCACATAAAGCCGTTCTCCGACTCGAACGACGTTGCCGACGCGATCCGTCGGAAAACGCTTTCGGATCACTTCGGACGTAAACTCGGAGCGGCTGAGCAGATGGTACCCGAGAAGTTCCGCGGCCCCGATTTGGACCAACGGATTGTCGACCTGAAAATAGAAAAGTCGCTTGATTCCACGTTCTTGAAGTCGGGCGAGGACCGATTTTTCTTGAGGGGACGCTTTGGAAATCGCGGCAAGCATTCCGCCGTGTCCGTCCGGACTGCGGACGATGCTCGATTTGCCGTCAAGCAGAATCTTGCCGGTTTCAAGGTCAACCGCCGGCATCGTTCCCTGTTGGAACACGAAAACGTCTTCCCTGGCGAGTCCGAAGCGGTCGTTCTTTTCCAAAAAATCGACCGTTTCAGCATGGGTCGCGGGACTTGTCATGAAACAGAGCGGAACTCCGTATCCGTAACGCCGGGAGAGAGCGAGCACTTTTTCACAGTGAATCTGAAAAAGGGTCGCCTCCGAAACCGGTCCGATCGGAAACATCCCTTTGGGATGCGGAAATCCGAGCCGCGTTCCTTGTCCTCCGGCAACGACAAGCGTTGCGACCGACTGCTTTTCCAAAGCCGCTTCACCGGCGGAAACCGCTTCCCTTGCGGAAACGGCGATGGTCGCCTGACACGGTGGGGTTCCCGGTGGAACCGTTGAAAATTTATAAGCCGGGGGATCCGTCGCCTGATTGGCAAGCGTCAACGACTCCGGCGGCGCGTCCCGGTGTTCGTAAAGCGATGCGATTTGCGCGAAATCAAGCTCTTCAATTTGCTGCGCAAGTTCGTGCCGCTCCGCTTCGGAAAGCTCGTCCCAAAATGTCAAAAGCTGTTCCTGGCCGACCGCCTGAACACGTTTCGTAAGTTCTTCCCTCGTTGAGGACATAATTTTTTAGGGGATTCAAAATAACAGGCTGACCGACCGTTCAAAAACATATATCGTCCGTTCAATTTTACCAGACGCTTCAAAGGTGACAACCCCAAATTGACTATTACCCCGCCAACCCTAAAATTGTCGTTTACCTTGGACGCTGCACGGACACCTTCGGTGTTCCAGCGAAACGGGCAACTCATAAAATGAGTCTTGGCGGTGTACTACTTTTTCGCCGTTTCCCGAACGACTTTGAAGAACGCCTCACGAGCTTTTCCGGCTTCGGGGAGCCCCTGTTCCTGGACGAACCAGAGATACGTGAGGTTCAGATTCGTGTCGACCTTGCTGTCGGTGCCGCAAGCGCCGCCGTGTCCGAAGACGCCGCCGCCGGTTCCGACGCCGAGTCCGTATCCCTGCGGAAGGTGTCCCGGCTGCTTCTTCGCGATTTCTTCGACCGATTCCGGCTTCAGGAACCGGACACCGTGATATTCCCCTTTACCGAGCAGCATTTGGTAAAATTTCACCAAATCGTTCGGCGTCGAAAAAAGACCGCCGGCCGCTTCCGGATACCGGATTTGGCGGTCTTCCAGTGGATACGTCAACTGCCCGTTCGGAACCGGAACGAGCTTGCCGGATTCCTTGTCCTTGCGGTAAATGATCGCGAGCTTTTTCACCTGTTCCGGCGTCGGCCAGAACGTCGTGTCTTTCATGCCGAGCGGATCGAACAACCGCTTTTGGAGAAAATCTTCGAACGGCATTCCGGAGACCCGTTCCACGGCGGTCGCCGCGATGTTGACTCCCATGTTCGAATAACTGTGCTCCGTACCCGGCTGCGATTTCAGCGGCGTCATCACACAAGTCGTGATCGCTTTCGAGAACGGCAGCACGTCGATCCTGTGCTTCTGCTGGAGCGGCGGGACCCAGACCATGCCGCTGGAATGGCTCAGGAGCATCCGGAGCGTGATCGGCTTGTCGACCGGAACGAGGAGCGTATTGCCGTCTTCCTGCTTGACGCCGACGCGTAAATCCTTGAGCTCCGGCAGGTAATCGGTGATCGGCTTGTCGAGATCGAGCTTTCCTTCGTCGACGAGCATCATCACGGCGACGGCGGTAATCGGTTTCGACTGCGACGCAATCCAAACCGGCGTGTCGCCGTTCATTGGAACTTTGTCCTCAAGATTGGCGTAACCGAAAGCGTCGAGCTGAAGGACCTTGTCTTTGTCGGCGATCACCGCAACAGCTCCGGCGATGCCTCCGTCGGCGACGAACGGTTCGACCGCTTCCTTGACGGGAAAGTTGACGGGAGGCTGTTGTGCGATCAATGCCGTCGTGAACAACAGGACCAACGGAAGGACGAGCAGGAGCTTTTTCATGGGGCGTGAAGAAATAGAGGAAGCGCAACGGAGCGCGGAGTACCGGCTAAATCATTTCATGTAATTCCGTTCGATGAACATCGTGTCGATTTTGCCTGCTTGGAAATCGGGATTTTCCAAAATCTTGAGCTGCAACGGAATCGACGTTTTGATCCCTTCGACCTTCATCTCCCGGAGGCAGCGGCGCATCGAGTCGATCGCTTCCTGACGTGTCGGTTGGTGAACGAGCAGCTTGCCGATCATCGAATCATACGTCGGGCTGACCGTGTATCCGGCGTGAGCGTGGGAATCGAAACGGACGCCGAATCCGCCGGGGACGATCATTTTTTCGATTTTTCCCGGCGACGGACGGAAATTGTGGTCCGGATCTTCCGCGTTGATCCGACATTCGATCGCGCAGCCCCGGTGAACGATGTCTTTCTGCTTGAACGGAAGCTTTTCCCCCGCCGCGACCCGAATTTGAGCCTTGATCAGATCGATTCCCGTAACGAGTTCCGTGACAGGATGTTCGACCTGAATTCGGGCGTTCATCTCGATGAAATAAAAGTTCTCGTCCTTGTCGACGAGGAATTCGATCGTTCCGGCGTTTGAGTACTTCGCTTCCTTGACGAGTTTCGTCGCCGCTTCACAGAGCGCTTCCCGAGTGCTCTGTTTCAGATTCGGAGCGGGACTTTCCTCGATCAATTTTTGGTGCCGCCGCTGCATGGAGCAGTCCCGTTCCCAAAGATGGACGACGTTGCCGTGCGTGTCGGCGATGATTTGCGCTTCAACGTGTCGCGGCCCTTCGATATATTTTTCAAGGTAGACCGCTCCGTTCCCGAAAGCGGCCTGCGCTTCCTGCTGCGCCTGTTGGATCGCCGTCTTGAGTTGATCGGCGTCCCGTGCGACCCTCATGCCGCGACCGCCGCCGCCGGCAGTCGCTTTGATCAGCACGGGAAAACCGACTTTTTTCGCGAATTTCAGCGCTTCGGCATCGGAGGTAATCAGGCCGTCGCTCCCTGGAACACGGGGAACGCCGACTTTCTGCGCGATTTCCCTCGCCGAATTCTTGTCGCCGACCAAGCTCATCGCTTCGGAGGTCGGGCCGATGAACTCGTAACCGCAACTCCGACAAACGTCCGCGAAATGGGCGTTTTCCGAAAGGAATCCGAACCCCGGATGGACCGCTTCGGCGCCGCCGACTTCGCAGGCGCTGATGATGCGGTCGATCTTCAAATACGATTCCGCCGACTTTGCCGGACCGATGCAAATCGCTTCGTCGGCAAGATCAAGATACGCCGAGCCGCGGTCCGCTTCACTGTAGACGGCAACGGATTCGACCCCCATCTCCCGACAGGCCCGAATGATTCGGAGAGCGATCTCTCCACGGTTCGCAATAAGAATTCGTTTAAACATGAATTTCCGATGGTTCCAAGTTGAACTTTTCCGTTGGGGCCGCGAACCGAAGGTTCCGGCGTATCGGCCCTTTTAGTTTAACCGGTAACGACGTTTTTTCAAGGGTTTCGTCCGACAGGCAGGAGAAATGCCCGCTCTTGCGTTTTTCGGAAAATTATCGTATGTTTTGTTTCATCCGACACGTCCTGCGATAGTTTTCTCTCCTTTTCGCACCATGGAAACCGTTTACGTCTCACTCGCCGAAAAAAGTTACAGTATCGACGTCGACTCCGGCAATCTCGAAAAAATCGGCCCGACGTTGGCGTCGTTCGACCGTGTTTCGAAATGTATCGTTTTAACGGACGAAAACGTCAATCGGCTCGGACTCTCCGGCCGCGTCGCGGAATCGATCGCCGACGCGGGAATCGACGTTTGCGTCCTGACGATCGCCGCCGGCGAACAGAGCAAGGCGATTGAAACGGCGGCAACGCTCTGGGAAGCCCTGCTCGACGAAGGAACGGACCGACGCTCGGTGCTCGTCGCCGTCGGCGGCGGCGTGATCGGCGACCTCGGCGGATTCGTCGCCGCAACCTATGCTC
This sequence comes from Thermoguttaceae bacterium, assembly GCA_031549705.1. Taxonomy (GTDB): domain Bacteria; phylum Planctomycetota; class Planctomycetia; order Pirellulales; family Thermoguttaceae; genus WRKP01. The sequence continues at coordinate 27,324 of JAVBPI010000215.1, read as the reverse complement.
GCGGAATCCGATTCTTTCAGGTCCCGACCACGTTGCTCGCCCAAGTCGACAGTTCGGTCGGCGGCAAAGTCGGCATCGATCTCCCGACCGCGAAAAACATGGTCGGAGCGTTCCACCAGCCGCTTGGCGTCCTCATTGACACGGCAACGCTGCAAACGCTTTCCGATGACCAATACGCTTCCGGGCTCGGCGAAGTCGTCAAATACGGCGTTTCCCTTGATGCGGAATTGTTCGAATTTCTGGAAGCGAACGTCGAGCCCCTCCAAAAACGGGACGCCGATGTTTTGCGACAAATCGTTTCAACTTGTTGCCGGATCAAAGCGACGATTGTTGCGCAGGACGAATTCGAGACGACGGGCCTGCGGGCTTTGTTGAATTACGGACACACGTTCGGACACGCTTTCGAATCGCTCAGTCATTTTTCGTTGTTGCACGGCTTGGGGGTTTCCATCGGTTCGATCTGCGCTGCCCGACTTGCGGAAAAGCTCGGAATGGTCGATGCCGATTTCGTTGCCCGACAACTTCGGCTCCACCGTGCGCTCGGTTTGCCGACCGATGTTCCGCCAGAAATCGATTCTGCCGAGGTTCTCCATCGGATGCGGCAGGACAAGAAATCGGTCGCCGGCAAACTACGGCTGGTGTTGCCGACCCGATTGGGGGCTTGCGCCGTTGCCGACGACATCTTGGATGCCGCCGTTCTCGACGTGCTGCGGTGAACCCACGGCAATGATAACCTCGGTTGAAAACAACTCGAACTCCCGATAAAATCAAGGGATCGAATCGTTCCTCCATGCGCCCTTGGAAAAAGCAACGCCGAAAGGCGATTCTCATTATGCGTACGAAAATCATGCAAATTCGCCTGTCAACTCTTCTTTTCGTTCTGTTGGTCCTCTTTGCCGATCGCCCCTTGTCGGCCCAATTGCCGACCGACGAAACGGCAAACAGTTCAGGCGAGTCGATTCCGGCGACCGCCCCCGTTCTTCCGGCTCCGGCTCCGGTTCCCGTTCCGACTCCGGCAGCCACGACTGCCGCCGAGCCCCCCAAAACGGACCCCAACAAGCTCCCGACGCCGACGACGCCGCAACTTTCCGAAGCCGAAGTCGAGAAACTGCACGAACAATTGCTCAAACTCGATTCGCTCAAAGGACCGGGAGAGTTGTTCGATTACATCCGAAAGACATATCAGGCCCGCAACTACCGCGGCGCAGCGCTCGGCATGGCGTTCGGCGATACGAAATACGCCACGCAGCAACTCCAGCAGAATTGCCTCGCCCTCTGGTCCCATATCATCGAACGGCTCGACGATCGGTTCCCGCAGGATTTTCCAAACTATTCGAAGACGCTGCGGCATCGGTTCTACACGTCGAATTCCTACATCGATCTCGATTTCGTCAAAGCGGAACCGAACAGTTGCTGGCAGCTCGCCTCGACGAGCATCGCGCAAACCGACACGCTGTACCAAAAACTCCGCGACGAACCACCGATCCACGGCGATTGGCTCTCACGACACGTTCCGGATTGGATGTTTCGAACCTACCTGAACCTCTCCCTGTTCAAATGGACGATGTTGGCGTTCGGATTCCTGATGGGCGTGCTCAACTATTGGATCATTCAGGGAATTCTCCGCGTTTTGGCGGGCTTGTACATTCACGTTGCCAATCGGGACGTCCGGATTCTTTCCAGTAAGCTTTGGAAGCAGATCGCGGCGATCGGCATGGTGTTCGTCTGGTTCCAGACGTTTTCGGCGATCGTGCTTGATCCGACCCTCTATGCGATTGCGCGGGGAATGTTTTGGATCTTTACCATCGTGATGTCGATTCTGGTCGTGATGAAACTGATCGACCTCTTGGCGGAAGCGCTGCGGATTCGAATCGCGACGAAATATTCCGACGCCAACGTCGACAACCTGATTATTCCGCTCGTATCGCGGTCGATGAAAGGTATTGCGTTCTGTATCGGGGCCGCGTCGTTGGCGCAAGCGTTCAACTGGCCGCTCGTCGGCGTGCTCAGCACGATGGGGATCGGCGGTATCGCGATTGCGTTTGCCGCCAAGGAAACGGTCGGAAACTTCTTCGGCTCCATGACGGTGCTGATCGACCGACCGTTCGAAATCGGCGACTGGATCGTCACCGACGGCGTCGAGGGGACCGTCGAGGCGGTTGGAATGCGGAGCACGCGGATTCGGACGTTCTACAATTCGGTGATCACGATTCCGAACAATAATTTGATGACGGCGGTGATCGACAACATGGGCCGCCGCCGCTTCCGCCGTTTCCGAACGATGCTGACGCTCCAGTACGACAACGGCCCGGCGAGAGTCGAAGCGTTCTGCGAAGGGGTCAAGGAGTTGATCCTGAACAATCCATTTACGCACAAAGAGAACTATTTCGTCTGCCTCTATAACTTGCAGCCGTCATCCTTGGATGTGCTCCTGAACGTCTTTTTCATCTGTCCGTCGACGGACACCGAGAACCGGGAGCGGGCGAAACTACTCGGCAACATTTTACGGCTCGCCGAGGAGATGGATGTCCGATTCGCCTACCCGACGCAACGGATGCTGGTCGACAACGAAGTGGAAGCGAAATTCAAGCCGCTCGACGGTAACGACCCGCAAAAGATCGGCAAGGAATTCGCCATGAAACTGTTGAATCCCGAGCAATAAAACAACAGCCGGAATGGAGCGCAGCGTAATGACGGAAATCGCACCGACCGTCATTACGCTGCGCTCCATTCCGGCTTTTATATCATTCTTCCGGGAGCGGTTTTCCCTTCGTTTCGGGACCGAACCACGTAATGATAATCCCGAAAATGAACGTCACCGCCATGGTCGCACCAGCGTAGCGGAGCGGCTCGGCGGCGTCATAGAAAACGTAATGGGTGAGGATTCCCAACCCAGCGGGTCCCGTCGCGGCGATGAACCGACCGATGTTGTAGCAGAACGACACCGCCGTGCTCCGCAATCGGGTCGGGAAAAGCTCCGGGAAGTAAATCGCGTACCCGCCGAAGATCGACAGCACGCAGAATCCGAGCACCGGCTGCATCCAAAATACCTGGACCGGCGTGCGAAGCGTCATAAAGACGACGATCGTCATCACGAACGACGCCGCAAAGAAGAGCGTAAAGGCGATCCTGCGTCCAAACATTTCGGCGACGACCGTGATTCCCCAAGTTCCGAAAATCGCACCAAGATTGAAGAGCATCGCCGCGATCCCCCCCCATTTGTTGACAGAACCGTTGATCTTTTTCGCGCGATCGGCAATACTGTCGGCCAGCTTTTCAAACTCGGCTTTGTCCGTGGAGAGAGGGGATTTGTCAAGAATCGTGGTTCGACGCTCCTTTTCCTCGACGGTTTGGGCTTTACGATATCCGTCTTTCGAGGGGGCATCCAACGCTTTCAAGACCGCTTCGGCGTTCAAACCATCCAGGACCGACAGAACTGATTGGAAGTCGACAGATTGGGACGATTTCTCTTTTTTCGTTAGTTCCGTCAATCTTTTGAGTTCGGCTTGATATTTTTCGTTGAATAATTGGAAAACAGCGCCCGGATCGTTTGATTTGAGATTCATTCCGATCAAACTTTGCGGCGAGATTCCTTTTTTCAAAGCAATCGGCAGGAATTCCTTCGGGGAGTGGGCGAGCATTCGAGTAAATTCGAAGTCCATTTTTTCGACGTCGCCACGAGCCCGAACCTCTTGGTTTCGAACGTTTCGAAACGCTGTTCGGATCAAGTCGACGCTGAAAAAGCCGATCCCCCAGAGTCCGATCACGCCGCAGGTCGAGAGGAGCATTCCGATAATCACGTTATACCGCCAACGGCGATCCTTGAACAAGTCGCTGATCGACCCCGCTTTTTTGACGCCGCCGGCGGCAATCGCCGCTTTCCACGCTTCAGGCTCCTCCAGTTTCCGCATCACGAAGAACGCCAACAGAGCGGGGAGAAAGCCGATCAGAAACAGGATTCGCCAAACTTCCATCCCCGCGAAAAGTCCCGTGTGTTCTTGCAGGATTCCGAACGTCATTGCCAGAGAGGCCGCCAACAGATTACAGGCGGCGGCGACGATCTGGAGCAGGCCGAGCGTTTTGGGTCTCGCCTTATCGGGCATCGACTCGGCAAGGAGCGTTACCCCGGCAGCGAATTGGCCTCCGACCCCCATTCCGGTGAGAAAACGGTAAATCAGGAAGTCCCACCAACTCACCGCAACGCCACAAAGACCCGTAAAGGTTGCGTAGACGAGAATTGTGATGATCATCGTCTTGGCGCGGCCGTATTTGTCCCCCATGACGCCGAACAGGATTCCGCCGACCGCCCAGCCGAGGAGCATGAGCGAAGTCGCGTAGGTTCCCATCGCAAGGACCTCCGGGGCCGTTTCCGCCTTCCCCATCAAGCTGCCGAGCGACGCGTTCCGCATCACGTTGAAGATCTGTTGGTCGAAGCAGTCGAGTCCCCAACCGAGAGAACAGACGATGAAGACGAACCAATGGTATCGGGTCATCGATTGGTACCATGGTGCCGAAGCAGTCGGCGTGTCGGGAGACGGCGAAGAAGGGGTGTTACTCATGTTGGGACGGAAAGGATTGGTCGATTGTTAAGATATCCGGTTGAGTATAACCAACCGGAAAAAGAATACAATCTTCCGCACAAAAAGTTTTGTGCCACCCCATGGCAGCGGGACGCAGCCATGATGATCACATGGCACTGCGGAGCGTCCGAACGACCGGTTTCGTTTGGACCATCGCTTGGAGCAGCCGTTGCCAATTTCCAACGGAGCCGGGCGTGATCCGACCGAGCGGTTTCGAGACGTCGGAGCCGGTCAAATGGGGAAGGTTGCTCGGAATCCGATCAACGCACATCAACGACAGAATCGAGACGCAGAGCGAATCGAACGTCTCCGATGGAAAACCGTACTGCGTGATCGGCGTCAGGGGGCGTTTGTTCAAGCCGCTGGAAATCTGGTTCAGGAGCATTCCGTGCTGCCGTGCGGAACCTGTCAGGAGAATTTCCGGTTCGCCGCCGGATTCCTTGATTTTTCGGTTCAATGTTTCCGCAATCGCTTCGGCGATGAAGCAGCTCGCCGTGCAGAGCACGTCTTGATACGAATGTCCGTTTGCCGTTTTGTTCAGTGCGGCGGTAATGTACGGCGTCGGCGAAAGCCCGAACGTGTTCCACGCTGATTGGTTTTTCGCCAGTTGATGGAATTCGCCCAGCAATTCGGGAATTTGGCAACCTTGAACGGTCAGTTTTCCGCCGGCATCGACCGCGGTTTTTCCTTGCGTCAGTTCCCACGTCAGCGAATCGAGCAGCGAGCCGCACGGAACGATGTCCTGGTGAACAAGCCGTTGGTGCGAAAAGGAATTGACCGCTTGCGGCAGGAACGTCAGCCGAGCGGTCCGACCGAGATCCAACAGGATGCGGTCCTGCGTATCCGATTTGAGAAAAACCCAGCACGGCATCGTGAGGAGCGGCCCGCCGCGTCCCCGTGAAGCGACGTCCTGAGCGGGAAACGAATCGATAATATTCATGCCGGTTTGCTCCGCGAGGAACGGCGCGTCGCAAAGGCTTTGGTGAAAGACTCCCCAACGGGTCGTCCGCCGAATGCCGGGATCGTGAACACCTAACGCCAACACGTCGCCGACGGCGATCCGCGATTCGCAAACGAGTTCTTCGAACGCTTCCTCTTCGACACTCGCCAGCTCACGGACGATGTGAAAATAGAGCGATTGGTTGACAAATCCGTCGGGACTCGACGTTTTCTCTTCCGAATGGTGGCGGAACCCTTCGGACGCCAACTCCTGAAGTTCGGCGAATCCGGCGGTAATTTCGTGCGGCAGATCGAACGACATCGCCTTGCGGATTTCGATCGGCGCACCGCTCCCCTGACCGTGCACGCCGATCATCGACGCTTCGATCCGTCGGCAATTGCTGGAAATGTTGATCCCCGCGAACCAACGGGGTTGATCGACTTCTTTTTTGGACGTACCACGCAAGGAAAACAGGGCCATGGAATCAAATTCGGAAAAGGATTCGATGCAACATTGAACAATACTCGCGAATCCTAGCAATTTCGCCGAACGATGTCCAGAGCAATTCGTCAATCCGTGCCGAATCGTTTTCGGTATTCCGTCGGTGTCTGCTGGAACGCCTTCTGGAACGCACTGATGAAATATCCGTGAGTCCCGAATCCGCAGCGGCGGGCGACGTTGCCGACCGGAATCGCCGTTTCCCGGAGCAGCGCTGCCGCAGACTCCAAACGAAGTCGTGAAATTTCCTGGCCGAGCGTCCGTCCGAACTGTTTGACGAACTTTCGCTCCAAAGTCCGTCGGGAAAGTCCGACTTCCGCGACCACGTCGTCGATGTCGATATTCTCCCCGAGATGGTTCCGAATGAAACTCGCGGCGGCAACAAGATCCTCGTCGTCGATCGCCAGAATGTCGGTCGACGCCCGCTTGACGACACCGACCGGCGGAACGAAAATCGGCGATTCGGGCCGTTTTTCACCGTTCATCAACCGATAGAGCAGCGTTGCCGCTTCGTATCCGATTCGGTTGCCATTCTGGTCGATGCTCGACAATGTCGGCGTGTGGTGTCGGCAGAACCATTCGTCGTTGTCGACACCGAGAATCGCGAGCTGTTCCGGAACTTTCAAATCGAGTTCGCGGCAGAGATCGACGATCCGTCGGGCGTGCATGTCGGTCGGTGCGAAGAGCGCGATTGGCTTCGGCAACGACCGCAACCAATCGGACAGACGGTTGCGGTCGCGTGAATTCCAGAGCGTCAGCGGCTCCAGAATCGGCCGGGGAGATTGAAACACCGAACAGGTGAACCCATGACGATCCAAAGCGGCGACGAAACCGTCTTCCCGAATTTTCGCCCAATAAAGCGATCGCTGCGAAAACATCGCGAAATGTCGGTGTCCCTGTTCGAGAAAATGTCGGACCGCCGTTTCGCCGATCGCGGTTTCGTCCGAACCGACGTCGTATCCGTCGGCGTCGTTCTTGCAGTAAAGCTGGACGAACGGAATGGTCCCGCTCCGTAAAATCCGGCACGCCGCCGAGTGGCTGCTTCGGATCAGGATTCCGTCCCCTTTCCACGAATTCAGCCAGCGCGGCGCCGATTCCAAGAGCATGCGGCCTTCGAACTCGATGTTCCCCCCTTGTTCGTCGACGTACCGTGTCGCCCCGTCGATGATCGAGCGACCGTGTCCGTGAGAGGTCTCGATCGAAAGAAGAATACGGAATTGTTTCATAACGGCGTGTCGCAAAAACGAAACTGTTTGACGCAATTTTACCATTGCCGACCCCGAAAGTCCAGTGTAACATACAATCGGATCGACATGGTAGCCGGAAGCGAAGGGTATTCCCGCAGCGCCCGGTTTTTCGTGCCGACCAACGTCATCACACACGAAAGGACATTCCATGAAACATTTTGTTCTCGCTTACACGTTGTTGGCCTCGACTTTTTTTTCAAACGCCGTGTTCGCCGCCGACATGCAGAAGCGGGCGGAGGAACTCAAGTCGCTCCATTGGGGAATGTTCATCTGCTGGTCGTTCAGCACGTTTTCCGGACACGAATGGTCGCGGAACGTCAATAACGTCAATTTTTTCAAGGCGACCGAAGTCGACACCGACCAATGGGCTCGAACCGCCAAGGAAGCCGGAATGGGATACATCCTTTTCCTGACGAAACATCACGACGGCTTTTGCCTTTGGGACACGAAGACAACCGACTTCAAGGTCACGAAATCGCCGCTCGGCAAGGACGTTTTGGCCGAGCTGAAAAAATCGTGCGATAAACATGGAATCAAGCTCGCGCTGTACTTTTCGGAAGCGGACTGGAATTGGCCGAACGCGACCGACGGCAAGGACGGCGACCCGAAAGGGGAAAAGACGAATCCCGAAATGAAAAAAGCGCAACTGAAAGAACTCCTCACGCAATACGGTCCGATCGAATACATTTGGTTCGACCGCGCGGCCGGGAACGGTGGATTCGGACACCCGGAAACGTTCGAATGGTGCAAAAGTTTCCAACCGGAATGCTTCATCGGTTTCAATCACGGCGAACCGAGCGACGCGGATATCAAGCTCGGCGAAATGGGGAACCCCGCCCCGGTTCCGGAAGGCTCGAAATATCTTCTCGCCGAATTTACGTATCCGATTTTGCCGCCCCACCAGGGGGGAGCGAATTGGTTTTATTCGTTACCGAAACACGACAATCTCGTTCGTCCGGCGTCGCGGCTCTATCGGGATTATCTCGGAGCGGTCAAGTTCGGCAACCTTTTTTCGATCGACATCGGCCCGAACTACGTGGGGCGGATCCGCGACATCGACGTGAAAACGTTGCGCGAAGTCGGGGAGTTGATTCGCGGCGAAAAGACGCTGGAAAAGCCGCTCTCGGAAGGAAAGAAAGCGACGGCGTCCTCTTCATGGCACGGCGACGCGGACTACGACGCTTCCCGGGCGTTCGACGGTTCGTTCAGCAGTCGTTGGGCGGCGGCGAACGGTTCCCGAAACGGTTGGATCGAAATCGACCTCGGCGAAGAAACGGCGATTTCACGAATCCTGATCGACGAAAGCTCGTTTCCGCGGACGACGTCCTGGTCGCTGGAAATCCGCAAGGAAGACGGCTGGCGCAAGACCGTCGCCGATGGGGAAAAACTCGGTGCGGACAAGGAAATCGCGTTCGAGAAACCAATCATGTCACGGTATTTCAGGCTCTGTATCCATTCCGCGTCGGAGGTTCCGACGATCAACGAGATTCAATTATTTCCGTAACTTTTAGCCGCCGAACGATGTTCGGCGAGTTGGGAGGTCCGCCATGAACCGCCGCGCTTTTACCTTGGTCGAACTGTTGGTCGTGATTGCGATTATCGGAATTCTGATCGCGATGCTCCTTCCGGCGGTCCAGTCGGCAAGGGAAGCGGCGCGGCGGACGCAATGCATCAATCACCTGAAACAACTCGGGATCGCCGTCCACAATTTTCACGATGCGCAAGGGGGGCTGCCGCCGCTCTGCCTGTTTGCGCAACGTCCGACGTTGCTCATGCTCCTTTATCCGTTCATCGAAAAGGAGTCGCTGTACGAAAAGATGCGGGAAGACGATCTTCTCACCATGGCGTCGGGCTCTTCCGTGACCGGCGGAGCAATCTGCAATTCGGACATCTGGTTCAAAAACCTGACGCCGGATTGGAAAAAAGCGTTCGGCGGCATCTCGATTTACACTTGTCCGTCGCGCCGCGCCGGAACAGCGTATTCCGATCAAGCGACCGGCGCAACCAACGGTTACGGAATGATTTCCGATTACGTTCCGCTCGTCTGTTATTCCGCCGATCGGGATTCCGTGCAATATTGGGATCGCTGTTATCTTTCGAACCAGCAGCCGGTCTATCAATGCACGGTCGACCACTTTTTCGGTCCGTTCCGCATCGCGTTGTTTTCGATGACATCGGGAGGCGACCCGAACGCCCCCACCCATTATAATCGGCTGTCGAATTGGACGCCGCGTGACAGCCTGTCACGGCTGACGGACGGAACCAGCAACCAATTTTTGATCGCGGAGAAATTCATTCCGAATTGGGCGATGGACGGCTCGCCGTCGTCGAACAACGCTTCAGAGTGGAACGGAGGCTATCAACTTTGCTTTGCCGTCTACACGGCAGCGAATTTCGCGTCGAATGCCGCTCGTCCGGTCAGCCGGGGCTCTGTCGTGTTCGGTCGTGACGGAGACGTGCTTCCGCGAACGCCGGAACAAGACGCCAACGCGACGACGTTCAACAACGCATTGGGGAGCGCCCATCTGGGAATCGTCAATTTCCTGCTCGGCGACGGTTCCGTACGAGGTGTCGCCGTGACGACGCCACCTCTTCTGATTCATCAATTGACCGACGTTTGCGACAACACGCCGGTGCGGTTGCCTTAGCGGTTTGAGACCCTACCGGGTGGTAGGGCAAAACGCTTTACCGTAAAATGAGGCGACATTCACTGTCACACCCCATTTTACCGATGCAACCAATGTCTCCAACGATTCGATTGACGTTTTTCGCTGTTTTACTGTTCGGCGTCCAAGCATGGGGAGCCGCTCCGACACCGTTCGATGACGCCGTTGCCGTTTGGCACATGGATGGTCCGGACGATGTCGGCGGTAAGAACCCGCTCATCGTTCACGGTGACGTTCGGTTCGGCGTCAAACTTCCGGAAAGCGAAGCGGCAGCGTCCCGGGAACGCGGCGGCGACGGCAAGGTTTTCCGGGTTTCCAAGGGAACCTATCTTTCCGCCGGGCAGGGAAAAAACGGTGCGCTCGATCTGCAAGGCAAAACGATGTCGCTGGCCGTCCGACTTCAGGTTCCGCGAGGGGATTGGGACTTCCCGATCATCGCCAAGCACGGCGGACACGAACACCTTGCCTATAATCTTTATGCGGCGAAAGAATGGATCGGCTGTGAGATTGGAACGACACGCAACAAAGGATTCATCACCGCGACCGTCGCTTTCGACGATCTTTTACCGCACGGAAAAGGCCGGACCGCCTGGCATGATGTCGTTTGCCGCGTCAATGGGGCAAAACTGGAAATGTTCGTCGACGGTCGTTGCGTCAACGAGGATTTCATGCTCGGCGAGTTGCGACAAAACGACCAACCGCTGCTGATCGGCGGCGAATCGTACGGCGACGAAAACATCAAAACCGGTTTCGAGGGACTGATCGACCACGTCGCGATTTGGAACCGTGCGCTGAGCGACGATGAAATTCTTTTTCTCAGCGGCGGTCGGAAAAACGCGGATCTGCGGGAACGGACCGACCGGGGAATCCCGAACGAATCGCTCCAGTATTGGCGACCGCCGAACAACTATTTCGTCGGCGACTGCCTCCCGTTTTACGACGAAAAGAGCGGCGTCTTCCATTTTGCGTACCTTTTGGACAAGGGACACCACGGCGCGAAGAACGGCCTCGGCGCGCATCAATGGGCGCAAGCGACCTCGACCGATCTCGTTCATTGGACGCACCAACCGATGTTGCTGCCGATCACGGAGCAATGGGAAGGCTCGATTTGTACCGGCTCGGTTTTCATTCACGACGGCGTTTATTATGCGTTCTACGCAACCCGCGCGGTTTCCGATGTTCCGGCGCCGGACGGCAAAAAATATCAAGGGGAGTTCGTCGGTTGCGCAACGAGCACGGATGGAATTCATTTTACGAAACAACAACCGAATCCGCTCGTCGTGCTCCCCCGTGATCAAGGATACTCCGGAGCCGGACGGGATCCGGTCGTTTTTCGTAACGAACGGGACGGCTTGTTTCACATGTACGTCACGTCGAACGTCAAAGGGAACGGCTGCTGGGCGCATCTGACGTCGAACGACTTGAAAAAATGGGACTTGCAGCGTCCGGTCTTCTCCGGCGGCGGCGATCCCGAATGTCCGGATTGGTTCCAATGGGGAGACAAATATTATTTGATCGTTAATTGGGGGAACGGTTTCTACCGAGTCTCCGATTCGCCGACGGGACCGTGGGAAAAACCTTGCGGAGCGGACATGCTCATGCCGGGAATTCCGCGGGTTCCGAAAACCGCCGCGTTCAAGGACGGTCGCCGGATCATTTGCGGCTGGACGGACGAACGCGGTTTCGGGGGACACGCCGTCTTCCACGAACTGCTCCGCAACGCCGACGGAACGCTCGGCGAAAAATTCGTTCCGGAAATGATTCCGCCGACGAAAGAGCCCGTCGTTTCGGAAAAGATTTTGTCGAACGAAAACAAAACGTTTTCCGATCTCCCGCCGAACTACCGACTTCGTGCCGTGCTGGCCTTCGATCCGGAGTCGCGGGACTCGTTGCCGGAGTGGACGCTCCAGTACCATTCGGATGCCCGGCTCCGTATCGTCCCCGCGGAACGGGCGATCTATTTAGGGAAACGAAAATTGGAGCGTGTCGACTTTTCGCCCGGCTTTCTTTCGCTGGACATGATCGTCTCGGGATACCTGGTCGACCTTTGCATCAACGATTCCCGAACGATTACCGAATCGATACAGGAGACGGACGGACGCGAAGTGTCGCTTCACGGCGAATCGCCGGAATACCGCGTCGAATCGTTGGAAATCTCGCCGCTGAAATAAAGCGTTACGGTTTCCCATCGACACGCAATTCGCCGAGGTCGATCGTGTTCCCTTTTTCGGCCGGGACGACGATCACCGCATCGCTCCCGGGGTTCCCGTTGTAACGGAGCGTGAACTTCACCCCCGGCGTCAAACCGGTAATCCGGAACGAACCGTCCTCTTTCAACGACCACCATGCGGTGAAATATTGCGGTGTCGATTGGTACTTGGCGGCGTTCGGCGTCGAATCCGGCCGTTCGGCGGCGACGTAAATCGCCGTGTTGTTTTTCGGCCGATTTCCAGCGGCGTCGAGCATTTTTCCGACGGCGGCGATGTCGCTTAAACGGTATTCCATCGGATGTTGCGGAGTTCCCGTTGCGCCGGCCCGGATTTCACCCGGCTCGGTCCACCGGATTAACCGTTGCGCTTTATCATCGCCGCCGCTCGACTGGAACGTCAGGTACGAATACGGTTCCGGTGCCTGAATGAGCCGGAACTCACCCCGGTCGTCGGTTCTCAAATACGACGTCGGTCGGGAGATTCCATCAACCCGAACTTCCGCATCCCCCGCCGGTTTTCCCGATGCCGTCAGGACGCGACCGACGAAAGGCGTCGGAATCCGAAACTCCAGTTCCACGGGTTTTCCTATTTCGAGACGAAAATTCCGCGTCCACGTTTTTCGGTTGCGGTTGTCCGGCGAAGCGTTCCCGAAAACGGCAAGTGAATCGCCGATTCCGACAGTGAAATCGCCGGGAACCATGCGAACCGCGAAACGGCCCTGGGCGTCGGTCGCCAACTTCCAGTCGAGCGTCAACTTGTTCGACGGCGGAATATTGTTTCCTTTCACAACGACTTTTTGAGCCAATAATAGCGGCATCCGGTCGATCGGTTTACCGGTCGCTTCGTCCAACACGACACCGCGAATCATTTCACCGGGAACGGTCTCGACACGATAATCCGTAACGGAGTCCCAACCTTCCGTCGCCGACACGACAAGCGGATCGGCGGCCCAACGGTTCGACGGATCCCGAAATCCGAACGCCGTCCAATGCCGCCGTTCGTCGCCCCGAAGATATTGGACGTAATCACCATTCGAAACGAGGCCGTACCCATGACCGGCCCCGTTGCCGTAAAGTTCCAGGTAAGTGTAATCAAACCGATTGATTTTGGTCGTTCCGTCGAAAACGTTGATCGGAACTTTTTTGGGCGTTAATCCCCAGAGCGGCGAATCGTTCGGCGGGTCTTCGATTTTCACGTCGCCCAGATCGAGCGTTTTCCCCTCTTCCGGTGCCGTAACGACAAGGAAATCGCGGGCGTTGTGTCGCAACTTCGGAAACGATCCCCCGAAATGGTATTCGACGTTCGGCGTTGCGTCCGGAAACACGAACTCACCGGGAATGTCCGATTTTTGCATCACGAAACCGTGACTGTTATTACCGAGCGTTGCCGGTTCTCCCGGTTTGCAACATCGGAACGAGTTCACTTTGAAATCGTTGAACGGCTTCCCGTCGGCGTCGACGAACCTTGCGCGAATCGTCGCCGGTTTTTGCAACCGAAATTCTTCGTACTTTTCCGGTTCCGTCGCAAGTTCCTTGGCAAACCAAAGCTGCAGCCGGGGAAGGTCCGCCTTGTTCCGATACGGATCCGGTGAATTAACGCTCATCTCGACGTATTCCGGCGTTTTGTAAACCTGAAACATCCCATTGTCGTCCGTTGCCGTACTGTAAGACGTGCCGTTCCAACCATATCCTTGAAACCCGACCGTTTGATTCTTCGCCGGGGAACCGTCGGGATTCAACAGCTTCGCCGTAAAGAGTTTCGGCAACTCGAACGCAATCTCGACCGGTTCCGGCGACTCCTCGGTAACAGTAATTTTTCGAGCAAAAACATTCTTCTCCTCTTCGTCGTCGAAACCGTCCGAAAAATAGTTCGACATCGCCGTTGCGAGTCCGAAGACGTATTCGCCTGTCGAAATCACGTAGCGGAATTTCCCCTCGGCGTCGGTACTGACCGATTGAACGAATCGAGACCGTTTCGGTCCGCCGAACCGGAAATCATCGCCGTACAGCGGGCAATATTCGAAACGGATTCCCGGAAGCGGCTTGCCGGTCTCCTTGTCCTGCACCGTTGCAACGACGTGTCGAGCCGGAAAAACGGGGATCGAAAACGTGTATTCGGTCTTGTCGGGCTCATACGTTTTGAAGGTGTACGGCGGGGCGGCCCATTGTCCCGTGTTGTCCTTGAAGAAAACGACTCCTTCGGTTTGGTCGTATCCTTTCATGGAAAACGAACCGTCTTTGGCGACCTTGGCACCGATGCTCCCTGAAAAGAATTCCGTGCTCTGCAAGCCGCTGAGTGCGGCGTCATCGAGCGGCTCCCTGTTGGGTGTTACGAATTTTCCCGTGATGGTGATTCGATCTTGGCGATTGTATTCGTCGTTGCGAAAAAACTTCGTGAACGTGATTTGTGCGTCGTTCGGCGTTTCGACCTTCGTTTCCATGAGCGACGAGTACAGGCTCAATGGGGAAGCATTTCGTTTCACGGCACTGCTCAGGAAGACGACGCCGAGCACGAGAAAGGCGAGCCCGGCCAGTGTTGCGGCGAACCACGAGAATTTTCTCGCGGAAAGAATCGCTTCGATCCGGCGTGCCAGAAAAGATTTCGATTCCATGATTCCGACGACGCCGGGAACGATCCGAACCTTTTTCGTATCGGAAAGCTGCGTCGAGAGCAACAGGAGCGTTTCACCGTAGTCGGCGCGTTCTTCGTTTTGCAGCATCGACAGCGCGATCTCGTCGCACGCTTCCTCCCGGTCCGCGTTCATCCTCCGCACAGCCTGCCAGATGAACGGGTTGAACCAATGCACCGTAAGCATGATCGCGTTGAGCCAGCCGAACCACAAATCACGGCGCCGCCAATGAGCCAATTCGTGCAGAAATACATGTCGAAGCTGTGCCGGTTCGAGCGATTCCGTCAAACCGGCGGGCAACACGATTTTCGGACGGAATAATCCGCAAAGCGTCGGCGACGCGATTTCCGGCGATTCGAACACGGAACATTTCACGGAACGAATCCAGGCGGAACACTGCGTGTCGGCGACCGTTTTCGCGGAGAACGGGTCGAACCGATTCGCCCTGCCGAGACTTCGTTGAAAGGCGATCGACTTCCACGCCATTCGTCCGAGCATCAACACGACGATCGTCCCCCAAGTCCAAACGAGCAACGGAATGCCGAATTGATTCCAAAACCGCACGGAAACGCGATTTTGCACGGCGAGAGTTTTTGAAACCACGGCGTCCATTTCGGACCGCATTTCCGTTTTCGACGTCAATGGAATCGGAACTTCAGCGAACCCGTCGAGGGGATTCAGCACGGAAATTTTTGTCGGCCTGTTTTCCACGGAGATCGGTTCCGACATCGTAATCAAGCGTTGCGGGATTTCCCGTTTCAATATTTCCGTCGGTTCGCCGGTCAGGTTTTCGACGCTGAACATCGACGGCGGGAACATCGGCAGGAAAAGCGCGAGCGGCACGAGAAGCCAAAGAGCGTGCCGCGTCCCGGCGGAGATTCGGTTCCGCAACACCCCTCGAACCGCCAGGAGGAGCAACACGACGATCGCCCCCCGACCGGATCGGGCGAGGACTTCCCAGAAATACGGCGACAAAAATTCGGATGGCATCATTGGAATTCTCCGTATTGCTGTGGTGGCAATAACAAGGAACGGAGTTCAAAACACGGCGGACCATACATATCGGTCGGTCAAACAACGGACCCAATTTTATCACCTGCTCAATAATCGTTGTTACGGTAATCGTCGAGCAGTTGTTGCAGGCGGTCGAGCTCCTTTTTCGGGACGTTTTCGCTTTGCAGATATTGCGCGAGGAACGACGTCACGGTCCCGTCGAAATATTTTTCAAGGAACGAATTCCGTTCCGTCGTGAGAAGCTGCTCCTCCGGGTAGAGTGCTTCGAACCGTTGGATCGGCTCGTCGTCGAGCTGACGGACAACCCCCTTGGCGACCAGTCGGACCAAAAACGAGCGGACCGCCCCCAAGGTGCAGTCGTTACCGTTCTGCGAAAGCGTTATCTGGACTTGAGACACGGAGCACGCTCCCCGCTTCCAAAGGACGCGGAGCACCTCCCATTCGGACTCGGGAATGCGGATGTTCATGACTTTTTGCTGAAAATTCGTTTGCCTCTTTATTGAATGCAATTGCATTTTACGTGAAGGATGCTTCATTGTCAAGAGAAAACCACGGAAATTCGACAAAATGCAGCGTTTTCAAGAAAGAGTCGTTTCTCCAAAACCACCAAAAAA
Organism: Thermoguttaceae bacterium; assembly: GCA_031549705.1. GTDB lineage: Bacteria > Planctomycetota > Planctomycetia > Pirellulales > Thermoguttaceae > WRKP01. The sequence goes on along the minus strand of JAVBPI010000215.1, from coordinate 10,926 downwards.
CCTCTTGACATATGCTGTCAGGGAACTGATAATCGAAGACTAGGGTTTTTGTCGCTATTTTTCTTGTTTTTCTGTGAGGTTTTGCTGTGAAAAAGTCTTTCTTTGGTTTCATGCAGCCCAACTTGCCGCCCCATGACAAACTGGGGGGGGGGGGGCAATCGACGTTGGACCAAGGGTTTTACCTTGGTCGAACTTCTTGTTGTCATCGCGATCATCGGTGTTTTGATCGCTCTTGTTTTGCCCGCGATTCAGTCGGCCCGTGAAGCGGCACGACGCTCGCAGTGCATCAATAATCTGAAACAGATCGGAACGGCGGTCCACAATTTCCATGATACCAATCGCGGTCTGCCACCGGGAAACCTGACCGGTGCTTTTCCCACCATCAGCGTTTTCCTGATGCCGTTCATGGAAATGCAGGCGTTCCAGTCGCAATTGATGTTCGGCACCGCGACTCCCAGTACACCTACATACAATTTCAATCCATCGACCCGATGGCAGGATGCGACCAATTACATTCCGGACCAAGCCAAGGCGGCAACGGCATTTAACACATGGAGATGTCCGACACGTCGAGGCGCTGCGCAGGGGTACACCAACAACGGTCCCTGTTCCGATTATTGCGTGCCGATGATCCACAATATTGACGTTCCTCCGGCAACACCGAACTGGACTTCCGGCGGAAATACGGTCAATCCTTCAACCGGCCCCTCTGAAACCAAAGAATGGAACTACTACGATGTCGAGTTGGCGGGCCGCTATTTAGGTCCCCTCCGAATCGCCGAGTTCTTTAGATACACTTCCGCGACGGCGGTAGATATTAATACCTGGCGTCCCCGCGACACAATGGCTTGGTGGTCTGATGGGACGAGCAATCAAATCATCTTTGCGGAAGCCCATATTTCCGATCATGCGTTGGCGAAATGCGGGGCTCCGGCTGGAACACCCGACGTCGCTCCCGACGGAAACACTTGGTTGTCGGCCGACTGTTCCATCCTTCAGAACAATTATTCTTTTTTCCGGTATGCTCGCCTTCCGATTCGGGTCAATCCGCAGGACCACATCCGATATACCGGATTTTCGCAACGCAACGGGTTCGCCTTCGGAAGTTGGCACCCCGGTCAAGCAAACTTCCTCTTTGGCGACTGCTCGGTGAAAGGTCTCCAGGCAACAACGCCGACAGACTGGCTCGCCTGGCTCACCTGTGTCAACGACGGTAACGTCATTGATTTGCCGTAATTTCCTCTGGTTCGATACTTCGACGCCGCCTCATGGCAGGTCGGCGTCTTTCCTTGTCATTCTTCTTCATTTTTCATGGAGACCCTATCCGTGCGCACTTATTCCCAACACTGTCGGCGGCACGGCTTCACATTGGTGGAGCTTCTCGTCGTCATCGCGATCATCGGCGTGTTGATCGCGCTGCTGTTACCCGCCATTCAGGCCGCTCGTGAAGCGGCACGGCGAACCCAATGCGTCAACAAACTCAAGCAGATCGGCATCGCGGTCCACAATTTCCACGACACCGTCGGCGGCGTGGTTCCTGTTGCCATCTCCATTCCGCTCAGCTATCGTGGTCCCGCCACGGCGACGGAAATGCGGTTCACCTATGTTCTTTTCCTGATGCCGTTCATGGAAATGCAGGCCCCGTACGACAATATCAAAGAAACGTCGATCGGGTCCGGAACGACGGCTCAAAACGGGTTCGGCATGTCACCACGCAGTTGGTGGATGGACGCCGCAACCGTTCCGAACCAACAATCCTTGGCGGCGGCTTATTCCGGATGGTGGTGCCCCACACGTCGCGGCATTTCCCAAGCGTACAGCAACAACGGCCCCTGTGGTGACTATGTGGCCCCCTTGATCCACAACATCGACGTCCCTCCGGGAACGCCAAGCTGGGCTGTCGGCGACAATCCCATTGAATCGACTCTCGAAACCAAGGAATGGGATATTTGCTACAACGGATTGGAGGAACGCTATCCGTCGCCGCTCCGGCAGTCCGTGACGCAGTCCCACTCGACAAACCTGAACGATCAGGCGCAAGCTTGGGAACCGCGTGACACCATGGCGTGGTGGTCCGATGGAACGAGCAACCAAATCATCATGGCTGAGAAATTCGTTCCGGTTGCTCATCTCGCCGAATGCGAAAACCCCACCGGGACGGACGCGACTTTCGACTCGACGCCGTTCAAGACGTCCGATTGCAGCCTCCTGACGCTCGGCCAATGGAACCTGCAAGGATTCGGTTCGGTTCGCTATACCAAGCGTGCGCTGATCAACGATCCGAATTCTTATAACCAAACCAAGTACTCGAATACTTTTCAGCGATTCAACTATGGTTTCGGCAGCTATCACCCCAACACGACGAACTTCCTGTTCGGTGATGGCGCGGTCAAAGGGTTGCCCCCGACCGTTCCACCCGACTACATCTTGGCGCCGCTCGTCGCCGTTAACGACGGTCAGGCCATTGTAATTCCCGACTAATCCGTAATCGGTACGGCACAAAAAAAGAGCCCCGGGTTTCGACGTTGCGAAACCCGGGGCTCTGTGCATTGGTCGTCAACCGATTCTCTTTTCGAGTGGTTTGTTCATGCCGACGAACCAATTCGACACGAAAAACGATTTTCGTGCCGCCTCGAACGGAAAGTCGCATGTTCCCTTGGCCCCGAGCTTGGATGTTTTTCCAAGATAGGTTATATCGCATGGAATATCGCTCCGGTTGGTCAGCGTGACCTTGCCGGAAACGTTTTCAACGGCAACACAAGCATCGAAAAGCGGTTCGAGGCATTCCTTGCGGCCCCAGAGATTTCCGGCGGCCCAACCGACCACCCGTTTAGCGAAGAACGCCTCCTTCACGCTGTCGACGGTCCGTTCCTTGGCGAGAATCAGGTTCATCGGACGGAGCGGATTCTGGAAACCGTACCGATTCGCTTCGCTCGGATGAATGTCGCTGTTCGCAAGGATCGCCAGGTCTTTTTCGTTGCACCAATCGGAAACGATCGGATACGCTTCCGAACCGTTGAAGACTTCGATGCCGTGCATCAAGCCTTTTTGCCGGGCTTCTTCGAGTTCGTCCGGGAAATAAAGCGGTTGTCCTTCGGCGAGCCCGCCGCTCTTCGGAGCGACCCACCCCGGATGGTTCCAAAGGAGAAACGCTCCCTGATCGGCGGCGACTTGCAGCATTTTGCGCCAATCGTCGACCGCCGCGGCGATCGGGTTGACATCCTGCACGAAAAGGGCGTTGAAGTGTCCCGGCGGCATCTTCATTTTCGTGATTTCCGTTCCACGAACGAGGAGCAGCTTTCGTTTGTCGGCGTCCGGCTTGGCAATGTCGTACGAATAATTATGGTCGTCGTTCCGCAACTCCAGTTTGTACGGGCCGCCGCCGCCGAAGAAAATTCGATACTCGATGTGATCCGTGATCGAAATCACATCCAAGCCGTTGTCGACCGCTTCGGTGACGCGGTCTTTCGGCATGACCTGACCGTCGGAAAAAAGCGTGTGCATGTGGAAGTCCCCTTTGAGGACCTTGAACTCGCCGACATCGGGAATATCGATCTTGCGCGGCGGAGCGGACGGCTTGAGTATCTGTTTCATCGGAACGTGGAATGTTTTCATCGGATCAACGGGAACGGTGGTCGAGTCCTGTGCAAGTGCGGAAGAGCAACCGACGGCCGCCCCGAGCAGGAGAGAACTTTTCAAAAATTCGCGTCGTGTGGTCATGGGAAGTGGAGAGGTTAGAAAACGCCGGCGTCTGCGCCGCACGGCTAAACATTCAAGCGTAACCGATTTCGGCGACACCTTCTTCGTCGTATCCGACGTAGTGCGCCAATTCATGCAAAATCGTGGTGCGAATCTGGTCCCGCAAGGCGTCCCGGCGGATGACGCCGGTGTCGTCGGTCGCCATTTCGAGGATTCCGCCGCGAAAAATCGCGATGAAATTGGCGGTTTGGGCGATGTAATGGCTGTCCTGCCCCTTCGGAATGCCGACAAAGCAACCGCACAAGTCGTTCGGGTGCTTGACGCCGAGCTCTTTCATTTGACGTCTGGACGGATAATCTTCGACGTGCAGCGGAACCTCGTCAAGCATCTTGACGATTTTTTTCGGCAGCCGTTTAACGACCCAATCGACCTGGCGATCGAAATAGTCACGCAGTTTTTGGGACATGGATAAGAAGATAGGAGTTAGAAGTCAGGAGATAGGAGAAGGGAGTTTTAGGCGATGAACGAAAAGTTCGTTGCGTCTTTCTCCTAACTCCTAACTCCTTTCTCCTAACTCCTTCAACAAAAAAGGCGGAAAGATTCGTGAAAATCTTCCGCCTCTTGAACGCAGTCACAGGAAAACGATTAGTATCGTCGCTCCCGGTCTCCGCCACGGGGACGACCGCCGCCACCACCGTAGCCGCCACCGCCTCCGCCGCCACCAGGCCGCGGGGCCTTCGGACGCGCTTCGTTCACTTTCAAGGTTCGGTCGCCGACGCTCGCTCCGTCCAGAGCGGCAATCGCGGCATTCGCCTCATCATTGTTCATCATTTCGACGAAGCCGAAGCCCTTCGAGCGTCCGGTTTCGCGGTCGGTGATAATATCCACCGAGCTCACGGCACCGTGCTTTTCGAATTCATTGCGGAGATCGTCCTCTGTGGTCCGGTAAGCGAGGTTACCAACGTAAATCTTCATCGCAGTCTCTTTCTGCCGCCAGGGAAACAAAAACTTTCGGACCCGTTCTTCCCGGCGGCGGGAAAAAGAGGCCCAAGATACCAAACGAGGAGGTATCATCCCATGCGTAGATGCCAGTGGAGAGTTCCACGAACGCTTGCGTCCTCAACTATCCACAATCAGTTATCAACTCTCAACCAGCACTGGAGGCGGCGGGAATTGAACCCGCGTCCCGAAACAGATCCATGCAAGCGTCTACATGCGTATCCGATTCTTTAAATTTAACCTTCGGGAGCCCTTATCGGCGACGGTATCCCTCGGGCGATTCGACAACATTTTTTAATCTTCACCGTGGTCGACGTGAGCGAAGACGATCCGAAATGACGGCCGGAGTCCAAACCGCTTCGGCGGAAGCCTGGATCCGGGGCTACCTTTTCTTAGGCGGCCAATGCGAACTTAGGTTCGGCATTTGAATTTAGTAGTCGGCTTTTTACGTGGCCTGCTGACCAACCACGGCACGCAACCTACACTTCCCTTGTCCGGTCGAACCCGGTTCGCCCCCTCCAAGTGAACTATATCAACTTCACTATCTTACCCCCTCGTCTCGAACGTGTCAAGACCGGTTCCGAAAGTTCTCAAAACCGGGCCTTGCACCTCGCCGATGATTAGAACGACGGAATCGTCGTAGCGTCGTTGACACATCCGAGCCAGGCAATGATGCGGAACGATGTCGACATTCCGATCGCTCGCACGGAAGCGTCGCCAAGAGCAAACTGGCAAACGCCCGGATGCCAACTCGAAAAACTCGTGTAAACCGAACCGGTATTGTAGCCTTCGTCCGGTCGGAGGAAATAAAAAGTGTTGAACGACGGATCGCCGGCGGCCGTGGTCGACGTCCAAACGCCTCGAACATAATTGGTACGAGTCCAGAAGTCGCTGTCGCAGACCAGGTAGGAACTGTCGTAGGAACAACGTTCTTTGGTCTGGTCAGCCGTCAAGCCGACCTCGGGCTCGGCGGTTGTGTTGAAAAACGTTTTTTCAAATCGTATCGTCGGAATGTGTTTTTCGCCGAAAATAATCTGATTGCTTGTGCCATCGCTCCACCACGCCATGACGTCACGGCCGTGCCAATTAGCGTACTCACCGGGACGTTCCAGTTGGGCCGCACGGAAGGGGCCTCGGTGCATGTTCAGCGTACATGTAGCCCGCAGTTCATTTTGATGGTACATGAAGTAGAGCGGATCACGCCCACTGTCATAGGCAAGGAAGTGGGCCTCCACTCCCGAACCGGTTACGGGAGTAAAACCTTCTCGACAGTTTGGCGTCGCCGCCAAGGTGACGTAATCGCCCCGCGGGCCGGGACGACCGGACCAGTTCGCAAATGTCGTTGTATTGTGGGTCATTTGAACGCCGCCACCACGACGGGTCGGGCAACGAAACGTCGGCACGGAGCCGAAGGCTTTGCGGTCCTCTTCCGTCATCGTCGAATGATTCCAGAAATTGGGCGAATTCGTGTAGGGATCGCGATTGTTTTTTGACAAAATGAGATCCCAAAGTTGCGTCTGCTCACAAAAAGGGAACAGGAGCGGAAAAATCGTTGCTCGATCTTCACCGACGGCAAGCGGCGGCAACACGCCGTTCGTGTCGTGGAAATTGTGTGTGGCAATCCCGATTTGGCGGAGATTATTGGCACACTGAGATCGTCGTGCCGCTTCACGGGCAGACTGGATGGCGGGTAAAAGCAACGCCACAAGAACACCGATAATGGCGATAACAACGAGAAGCTCGACAAGCGTGAATGCTCGACTACCTGCCTTGCCCCCCCCCTTCAGTTTAAAGCGATTTGTGCTGGACATAGATTACGACTCCTTACAAAGTTAGGTTAATAGCGCTCAATTGCACATAAATAGCCTCTCAGTGTAATCTTTCATGGTGAAATTGTCAAGAAAAGTTTCAAGAATGGTGGATTAGAGCTCTTCGCCCCCAACTTGCCCTTCGACGAGTTCCCGATATAATGTCCGAATCCTTCCGAATATTCATCCCAGCGCGGCTGGGCCGTCATTCGAGCTTCCGCTCGGCGAGTTAACCCGCGAAACGGTCGCTCCGCTCCCGATTTCACGATCCTGAACATTAGTAATAGAGATTTCCATGTACCATTCCATCGTTTTAGTGAAGCAAGTCCCCGACACCGCGAATATTACGACGGACGCCATGAAGGAAGACGGAACCGTCAACCGTGGCGTGTTGCCGACGATTTTCAATCCGGAAGACCTGCACGCCTTGGAAGCGGCGCTCGAACTGAAGCAGCGTTACGGCGGAACCGTCACGGTCATCTCGATGGGCCCCCCGAAGGCGGCGGACGTCCTCCGTGACTGCCTGTTCCGCGGCGCCGATCGGGCGATCCTCATTACGGACCGTCGTGCGGCGGCAAGTGATACGTTGGCAACGAGTTACATCCTGTCGCAAGCCGTCAGGACGGTCGGCAATTACGATTTCGTCTTCGCCGGACGCCAGGCCATCGACGGCGACACGGCCCAAACCGGTCCCCAATGCGCGGAAAAGCTCGGCATTCCACAGATCACCTACATGGAAAAGATCATCGAAGTCCAGAACAAAACGGCGACGATCAAGCGGAACATCGGCAACGGCTGGGAAGTCGTCAAGGTGAAACTTCCAGCGCTCCTGACGGTCATTGAAACGGCCAACGAACCGAGACCGTGGGCGGCGAAAAAGATGATGAAGCACAAAAATCGCCGCGTCGCCGCCGAAGTCGCTCCGGAACAGGTCGAAGCCTTGAAATCGAAGGGACAACTCCTTGAACAATGGAGTCTCGACGACATCAAGGCCGATTTGGAGCGTTGCGGCGTCTCCGGTTCGCCGACGAAAGTGTTTCGCATCCAGTCGATCGTCCTGAAAAAGGAAGGATTCACCGAAGTTCCGCCGACGAAAGACGGCATCGCCAAACTGGTCCACGAACTCGTCGTCGACAAAACACTGGGCTGAGTTTTGGTAGGTTGCCGACCGCCGGGCGGCAACGTTCGGTACTCCGAACTTGAACTGCTCACCAGCGCCGAGTACGGCACGCGACCGCCCGGCGATCGGTCGCCTACCACATACGAATCATACTCCATGATCGTTTTTTCGTTGTTGCTCGGTCTGTTCGCTTTGGCATTGAGCGCCTCGTTCAGTGGTTCGGAGACCGCGTACTATCGGGCTCCGCGCATTCGGATGAAGCTCGACGCCATCGCCAAGGATCGCACGGCCCGCAATCTTCTTTGGTTCGCCAACAATCCGTCGTTCTTCGTGGCGACGGTTCTCGTCGGCAACAACATCGCAAACTACCTGGTTTCCATGGCGACGGTGCTGTTCGTCGGCGCGATCCTGCCGAACAGTCAGGGAGTCGGCGTCGAAATCCTCTCGACGCTTTGCCTTGCACCGCTGTTATTCGTTTACGGCGAGATGTTCCCGAAATACCTTTGCCTCCACGCACCGAATCGGATGCTTCGGACTCTGTCGCCGTTCATCACATTCTTTTTTCGGCTCTTGCTTCCCATTACGTCCGTTTTGTGGATATTGAATCGGGGAATGTCGGCTCTTTTGGGACGATCGCGGGAAATGATTCACCTGACGCTTGCCCGCGGCGAATTGAGCCGCGTGCTCGACGAAGGGCGTGACGTCGGGATTCTTTTCGAAGCACAGCAGTGTCTTGCGAACGGCGTCTTTGCGGTCTCGAACCGTTTGGTGCGGGACTGGGCGATTCCCGTCGCCGTGATGCCGACGCTGACTTCCGACATGACGCCGCGGGAAGCCTTGGAAATCGCACGGCAAAACAACGCCGTCGAGCTTCCCGTTTTCGAAACGGAAAACGAATCGACGCCGAAATCGCTCCCGCTGGGATATGTTCGAACGATCGACCTGGAATTCGCCGTGCGCGGATTTTACGGCGAGGCGTCCCCCGAATTGCTGCACCTGCTGCAGACGAAATTGCCGATCCGCGGACTCGTCGAATTATCGTCACAGCACACGCTGTTAACGGCAATGATCCTGCTCCAGACGTTGCACGGGACGATCGGTTGCGTGATCGACGAGTCGCGGCGGTGCGTCGGGTTTGTCCGTTCCGACCAGCTTCGGGACGTGATGTTCTCGGCCTGAATCCGCGTCGACGAATGGCGCAAAAAAATAAGCCCTGAGACTTTTCTTCTCCTTGGCAATTATGGAGCAAGTGATAAAACTTGATCCGTCGTTCGATCAACAGCCCTGTGTGGTCCGCCGCGTTTTGAACTCCGCTGCATTTCGTACAAAAAAACGCCCCTGTTCATTTTATTGCCGCCACATTAAACACGAGGCAAATCTTCCGCTCCCTCCGTGGTGTCTGCGACATCAGCTCGCAAAACGACGGTCAATCTTTGTTGACGTTGTTCCGCCCCGTCGGGGAGATAGATGATGGAAAGAGACGTTTTCGTCTTGCCGGACCGTCCGTGCGTGTTCCAAACCACGGAAAGGTTGACGCTCCCTCCGGGTGGAACGATTCCCTCTTGAAGTTGAACGTCGCTGCAAGAGTAGCTCACGAACACATGAAGAATGCGCAACGGTTTTTGAGAGACGTTCGTCAATACCGCGTTGCCGCCGACTCTTCCTGCGGAAATTTTTCCGAAATCGATGACCTGCGGATCGGCGACCAGTGTCGGAAGGGGCGGAAGCGGCGATGAGTGAACCGGTTCATGCCAAGCAAAGACGACGATCACTGCGGAAACGCCGAAGCAGGCGACGCAAAGAAGAAACAGGGTGAAAGAAGCGACTCGTTTCATTTCAGGTGGAATCCCGTCGTCGCCAGACGCGGAAGAAATGATAAGACAAATACCCTGAAACGATCGCGACGTTGCCGGCGGCGATGAGCAACCAACGTCGTCTTCGTTGACTCAAATCGACACCCTGCATGGCATAGTTCTCGCCGAACTCTCCGTGTGCGAAAATTTGCTTGCCGTCCCATTCGAGTTTTCCTTTTCCCGGCGGCGGTGTGTCGAGCTTCCAAATCACCGGCGTTCCCGGCTTCAAACCTTCCACGCTCTCCAACGTAAACCGCTTTGGATCGATCGGCTTGTTGATCGAGATCACCTTGAGATCGTTTTCTTCCCGCAAAACCAACTTTCCGTCATGGTATTCCTCGAAAACCCAATGCGAGGGATACCAGCAGGACGAGGCGGCATCCTGTTTCATCTCGTTTTCCAAAATCATTCGCGATTTGATGGACGAATCTTCCGAGGCCATGCGACGGATCGCGTAGTTCTTCGAGGGATCCAAAACAATTTCATCCATTCTGTGAACGACGGCCTTTTTCAGGAAATCGTCGATTTCCTGCTGCGAAAGCTGCACGGGATTGCCGGCTTCGTCAACGAAACGGATTTCACCTTGAATACTTTTGAGAGGACCATCATATGTTCTCCTGACAAGCGTACACGGTTCTCCGTGAAAATTTTCTTGGAGTACTATCCCCTTTTTAAGTAGCTTGAAATAGAAAGGAAACAGCACGAAGTGCCTTCCTTGAAAAAAAACGTCATCCGTGACGTATCCCATCGTGCGGACGCACGGAATCGACGAGTCGACGGAAATGCCCATCGAGTCGCGGAGCTGATCGAAGTCCTTTCGTTCGTAGAGAATGAGGGACTCCGAAACCGCCTTGGGGATGTTAAGATGATCCGGGAAATCCGGTTGTGGCAAAACGGATAACGGTCGTGATGCGAAGAAAAACGATTGTTCCGTGCTCAAATAAGGGGAACAATAAACCGTGGTACGCCCCTCGACTTCCCGCTGGACCCGGATTTTATCGCCGTCGAATTCGATGTGGAACGACGCCTCGTAAGAACGACGCCCCTCTCCGAGAATGCGATGCTGGGTCTTGAGGATCCAATCGCCGGATTTGATCGAAGCGGGAACGGCGGCGGCACGGCTCAACAAGTCTTCAATACTGGAGTCCGCGACGCCGACCCGGCAAACGACACTCAAAACGAACAGAAAAACGCAGGTTTGACTGTTGATCGACATGGACAAATTCTCCGAGGCCTGACGAAAAACACTCGTTTGCCGCCCACAAGTATCACCCGATCTACCCGCCACAGGAACCGGACTTGTAGCTGTTATAGGTCTCCACAAAAGTTTTGCAACGTTTGATTTGACGCAAGTGCTCAACACAAAAAATCGGCGACACAGCATCGGAAATATAGTGCTTTGAGCAAATGAGGATTGGAAGCCATGAGATTGAGTTTTTTCTGAACG
>JAVBPI010000082.1:0-7419 GCA_031549705.1 Thermoguttaceae bacterium | reverse complement strand
GGACTTCGCGTAACAGAGTTGATTGCCAACTCTCCTGGAGAATCGGCGGGATTCGAAGTGGGCGATGTCATTTTGGAAATCAACGGTAAACCGATCAACACCGAACAGGAGTATTCGGATGCTGTCGACGGATCGCCCAAGCAAATGCGGCTTAAAATGAAAAATTGCCGGGACGGAAAAATGATCGAGCCGACCATCGAACTGGGGTGGTAAAAGTGCCGGGTTTCGCCCTTTCACCGTCTGGAGCATTTCATATCCCAACAATTTTCGAGGAGGATTCCCATGTCGAAATATCACTTGACCATCCTTTTACAACTCTGTCTCCTGTCGGGAGCTTCCTGCTATGCGGAGACGACACCGAGCAATGCCGAGAAACCTCAACAACCGGGCGTGGCGCCGACGGCGTCCGGCGAAACCGTCGTGACCGGGCAAGTCAGGACCGACGATTTCATCATGCGGTTTCATCGCGCCGTCCGTGATGGAAACGGAACGGAAAAGAGCGTCGTTTCGTCTCCCTTCGGCGCCGCCCGATTGGGGGAGATGCTGTACGATGGTGCCGTCGGCAAAACAAAGGAGGCACTGAGGCAGGCGTTTCTCACGAAACAAACCCGGACGACCATCAAGGGGACGACCAGCGTGGAAACGGTGAACTGGTCCCGTCCGTCCGAGGAGGGATCGGAAAAACCGCCGTATGTCGCGGTCGACGGACTTTGGGTACAAAAAGGGGTCTCGTTGCTTCCGACCTATATTGAACGCTTGAAAGAGAAATTCGCCCCGCACGTTGCCGAGGCCGATTTCAACGAGCAAACGGCGGCGGAATGTGACAAGATCAACACTTGGGTCGAAAATGCGACGCAAGGAAGAATCGCGAAATTGTTCGCCGACATTGATCCGACGGCCCGACTCGTTTTGGCCGACGCAATCTATTTTCAAGGAAAATGGGCCGTTCCGTTCGATTCAACCAATACGAAACCGGGCCCCTTTCAATGCGAAACGGCAAAAGCCGTGGAGGTTCCGTTCATGAGTAATACCTTGCGAATCGGCTATCGGGAAAACGATCTTTATCAGGCGGTCGAGTTGCCTTACGAACAGAACCGTTGCTCCATGGTCGTGATTCTGCCCCGGGAAAACCGAGCGCTGAAAGAGGTCGAAACGGCCATTTCGATTGGTCCGAATCTCGCGATGACTCCCGATCAAGTCGATCTTCAGCTCCCCAAATTTCAGATCGAATCCGATATCAACCTGAAAACGGTGTTGACGACGTTGGACGCCGGAATCGTGTTCGACTCGAAGAAGGCGGATTTCACCGGCATGAACGGCAGTGGCGGACTTTACGTCGGCCAAGCCGCACAAAAAGTTTTCGTGTGTGTCGATGAAACCGGAACCGAGGCCGCTGCCGCGTCGGGCGCCGCTGTCGGATTGAAAAGTGCTGTGGGCGGGGCATCACCGCCGAAAACATTCCATGCGAATCGACCTTTCCTTTTTCTGATCCGGGACAATACGACGACCCCTTCGACGCTTTTGTTTATCGGACGGTACGTCAACCCGTAAAAAAATCAACTCTGAAGATGAACTTCAACTTGTTATCTCTTACTTAAGGAAAAACCATGTATCGAACTGTTATCGGTTGCCATTGCGTGATTGTAGGGCTTCTTTTATCTGCTATTTTCATCACCGCCCCGAACAAAACCTTGGGTGAGGACTCCGTTGCCGCTCCCACGGAAAAACAGAGAGCTGTTGTTGATGAAAGCAAGAGCTGGGCAACTCTGGGACGGCTCTATGTCGTTATTGCCACGGACGACCTTTTGGAAGGCGTGCCGGGGCAGATAGCCAGGAAAAACGGCGAAATCGTCGAAGCGATGTTCAAAACGCACGTTGCGCCCGGCGCTTTTGCCGTGGTGAAAATCCCCACAACCCAAATGACTCGCCAGGCAATTTTCGCAACGATTTCCAATTTGCCGTTGAAGCCGCTGGACGCCGTTTGCTTGTACGTCTCCGCCAAAGGAGGGATGGATCGAAAACACGGAATGTTCTTTGTCTTGGGCCAAGGTAAGGAAGAACTGTATCGGATGGAATTGCGTGCCGCACTCGCGAAAAAAGGGTGCCGTTTGAACGTGCTTGTTTCAGATACTTGCGATGGTAAAATGATTCCCGTGAAACCGGAACCGAAACCCGAGCCGAAACCGGAAACGAATTCCGGCGAAAAAACGGAGACGGCTTCTGAAACGAAATCAGGCGAACCCGTGGCGGCCGGCGCTCCTGAAACTGAAAAAGCGGCTGAAAAGATCGGGTTGACCGCTCCTCTTTTCTTTTCGCTCTTTTTTCAATCAACCGGTTCCGTGGATATTCTCTCTGCACTTCCCTCACAACTTTCTCTTCCTTCCGATCAGGGGAGCGGTTGCTTCGTCGAAACATGGTCGGCGTTGATGGATGCGAATAAAAATAAGTTTTTGTCCTGGTATCGTTTTTTCCCCTATCTTTCTCGCGGAACGGCGATTTTGTTTGAAAAGATATACGTCGATGGTGCCGTAGCTCCCGGAGGAATGAAACAATCATTGCAAACTCCCGTTATGCTGACACTCGGCCAAGACGATTACAATCTTGAAACGTTTGAGGCCGTTTATCCCCGCGGAAGGGATTTCGACACCCCCATTCCCGGAATCGCTGATAGCGAAATCCCCCTCTCCGATGAAGGACGCGGTACTGTCACAAAATTGGTTCAAGAGTTATTCGCAAGTGTCCGTCCTCAAAACGACCAAGACAAGGGTACGCACGAGAATATCGACGCTTTGGACCCCGATAACACGGTTAATGGTGCAGACGGCATCCCGTTTTCGACGACGATTGCTTCGTTAATTCCGCCGCGCAAAGCGGACAAAGTGGAAAAAACGGAAACCGACGAAACGGCTCGTTCTGCTGCTTCGTCGACACCGCCTCAATCCTCGTCGAAGCCCCGTTTCGGAGTTCAGGCGGCGGACAACAAAGGTGACGGTGTTCGGATCACTCGCGTCTTCGAAGGATTTCCGGGCTACCGTAGCGGTTTGGAAGTCAACGACGTCATTTTGACCATTGACGGAAAAAAAATCACCGGTGAAAAAGATTTTTCGGACGCTATTGACGCATGCGGCGACGAGATGAAAATCGAAGTCCGAAATGCCAAAGGTGGAAACGCGACGACGGTTAAAGTGAGAATGCGAACCGTTCAGTAGGCATTTTCGTGCATTCAGCCGGCAACCGCCCCGTCGTCATCTCGTGAGGGCTTTGACGACGGGTTTGCATGCCGGGGTGGTTGGCGGATGTCGAAAAGGCAAAGAGACCGGGAATCTGGCAGGCTTCACCCCGGTATCCCGTTTCTGTTTCAAGTATCGATGTCGGTACGATGATCCCCTGCCGGACGAAGGCGGCCAATTGGTCGTTGGTGATCGGCCCCTGTTTTCGACCGTTACGATAATAATGGAATTTCATTGAATGTTCGTTAAACTTGAAGGTCATTAACGGTTTGACCGTGAAAAAAAGGTTGAGGGTTCGGACAATGGGTGTTGTTGAGGCCGATACTGCCGGTAAGCCATAGGCTGACCGGTTCTATATTCCCAATGCTTTCTTCTTAAACGTATTGAACTCTTCCAGCGAAATGGCTCCGCAATCGAGCAACTCTTTCATCTTTTTGATTTCATCGACGGGGGACGAAGCGGGGGACTGCGAAGGGGATTGCTTCGTCGAAACGGCATCGGCCGGCGTCGGCATGTAGACCCACATGGTTTTGGTTGTCGCTCCGGGGATGTCTCCGAGGATCGTCGGGACGTAGCCGTATGCGCTGTAAAACGTGGCGGCAATCAACCAAACAACGCCCCCAATGACGGCGACCGCAAACGGAAAGGCGAGAAAGGACGCTTCACACAGCATGAGAACAATCGCTATAAAATAGCATGATTCAAAGGCGATGATGAAAGCGATCAAAGTCTTGCCGTGAATGTCGGCTCGCTTGTCTTTGTCTTTCGTCAACGCCCAAAGCACGATAGGAATAAAAATGGTGACGATCGAGAACGAGAAAAGAGTGCCCAGATACATGAACAGAAAAAACAATTCCGGTTTCATTCCCAGTAATTCGGCACTGACCGGCTGGAGCGTGATCGGAATGTTTGCCGACGCGGAGGGCGATTGCATAAACGGCGATTCTGAACTTGCCGGATTCGTGAACGGATTGAAGGACGTCGATACGAACGGGTTTGGTCCGACGGATTGCGCCGGCAATACAAAGGGATTCGGTTCGACAGGTTTCGGTGGTGCTACAAACGGATTCGGACCAACAGGGCGAGCCGTCGATTCCGGAGAAGAGGGCCCGTACAGTTTTTGCTCAACGATTTCTTCAACGTGTGATCCCAAACTCGCGTCATCGGACGGCATTGCCGGCATTTTCGACGGCCCGGGCGATTCCGGAAACGACAATCCGTTCACTTCCCCCGCAACGGCAGTGCGACCGGTGTGGTTCTCGATGACGGTATCCCGTGTGACCAACCCCTGCCGTACCAGTGATTTCAGTGCCGTTACGGAAATCGGACCGACTTTTTTGCCGTTCGTGTTATAATAATACCAGTTTGCCATCGCTGTTACGATTGTTGGAAGGGAAAGAAGACTTTACGAAAATCAACATCATCACATGTGGACTTGTTGTGCGGGTGATAAAACTTGATCTGTTTCTTGAGCAACCGTTGTGCATGGTCCACCGTGTTTTGAAATCCGCTACGGTCCGTACAAAACACGACTCCGCTCTTATTTATTGCCGCTACATGAAAATTCGTCATCACCGGCGCAGGTTCTCCAAGCGCGGAGCGTTTTCGTATGCTTTCAAAATAATTGCCCGGTTGCTCCCTTGTAAGCACCGATTGCCGAGTTAATGATTGTCAGGACCAAACCGATGATGCACAAAATGGTTCCCGCCTTGGAGTTTCCTTTGATTCCCATAACGAGACCGGTAATCGTAATCGGTAAGCCGAACAGAGGAATGATCCACGCTAAAAGTCCAATGTAACCCAGGATTAGGGAAGTCGTTGCCTTGCCGCTACCGGCTTGCGGGGCAGGTGGTTGATATGATCCCGATTGATTTTGCCGGATGGCGGCGGTGAACGGACTGGCAGGCGTCGGTACGGCAAAGAGACCCGGAATCTGCCCGGCTTGACCGCGATACCCGGTATCGGTTTCCATCGGCGTTATTGGCGTGATCACGCCTTGCGCCGCCAACGCTTTGAGCTGAGTATCGTTCACCGGCCCGAATTTTCGGCCGCTTGCGTCGAAGTAAAAATAGTTTGCCATGGTGGTATTGGGGAGGGTTGTGATTGTTGGAAAAGAAAAATACACAGAGAAAACGTCACCGATTACCTCGATGCCCGTCGATGATTTCCATCACTGTTTGCGGATGAATAACGCCGGAACGGACAATGTTTTGAGTTGCTCGCCGGAAATCACCCCGTGCAAGGTCGGAATCTTTTCGATCATTCCTGTTTCCGATTTACGGAAAAGGCGAACACCGCACCGGCACCGCCGTAGGAGGCAAGACTAAAGAATAACCAACAGTATTTGGCGAAATTCCAATTTGCTTGAATACACAACAGCTCATGGCAAGCGTCAGCTCCGGTAACATATTGACCCGGGCCGACATATAATTTTCCGCCTCGACCGCTGGCATACATTTCGACTGATGCTTTGGTGTCCGCTTCTCGATAGTGGGAGAATCCCCCACAAAGCAGGAAAAGTGTCGCAACGGCAAGCAAGCCATAAACGACGTAAATGGCAAATGGCTTGCGTGAATGGCTTGTCGGACCGTATTGGCTCATTGGCATTTGCGTCAGATGCGGTGTTGCGGCGGCGAACGGGTTGGCGGGTGTCGGAGAGGCAAAGAGACCGGGAATCTGTCCGGCGACTCCTTTGTGTCCGCTTTCGGTTTCGAGCGGCGTTTGCGGCATGATGACTCCATTTGCCGCCAATGCTTTGAGTTGCTGATCATTGACCGGGCCTTGCTTCGTTCCGGTCGTGTCGATGTAAAAAAAGTTCGGCATGCTGAAAAATGCGGTAAAAGGTTAATTGTTGCGGAAATCTTTATTGAAAGCTGGAAAAGGATTATTCGAAGGAGACGAGCGTTATTGGGACAGCGGAGATCGGAAAGGTCATTGGCGACCGCCGTATTTTTTGCAACTTTTGAATAATCGAGCGGAGTTTGACCTATATCAGTAAACGAAAAGGCGTTATTCTTGGAGAAAGTTTTTTGAAAATTTTCGCCTCGAAGATGCGACATCTTTTACACCACATCATTGTAGTGATTTGTTTTTCTTGATAGAATGGACGTATAATGGGTGTTTTTCACCGCCGAAGTTCTTTTTGGCATTTTTCCGATCAATGGCCAAGCCGACCGACGCCGACAGTTCCTATTTTCCTTATTCGGGCGGGGAGAATCCGACCTCAACGGCATTCCTTGTCCGGCTTCAAAGCGGCCAGGCCGAGGCGTGGAAAGATTTTATGGAACTGTACGTTCCGCTGATCCGGTACTGGTGCCGCCGGAAAAACGTATTGACCCGACCGGAACGTCAAGACATCTTGCAAGAAGTCCTTCAAAAGGTGTCGAAATCGATCCAACAATTCGACCATGCCCGGCAGGAACGCAGTTTTCGGGCTTGGTTGCGTCGGATCACGGTCAATCAGATTTGCGATTACCTTCGGGGTAAAGCGAACGATGTGGACGCTTCGAGACTCTACAGCGATCCCGATTACCTGCAAATTCCGCTTCCGACCGATGATGAAGTCGATCCCGAACAGGAGGCGGGAGAACAGGTTGTGCTGTTGAGGCAGATTTTGAAGCGAATCGAGCCGGAATTCAAGGAAAAGTCGTGGGACGTATTCCATTTATTGTTCGTCGCGGAGAAAGATTCGTCGGAAGTCGCGGAAACGCTGGAGATGAAAAGCAACGCCGTCCGCCAGATTCGCCTTCGGATTCTCAAACGGATTCGAGAGGAATTCGCCCATTTGGGCATCGAGTCAGACTTGTCGGAGGGTGGGGCTTCTTTCAGTCATTGATGGTCACCGCGGCAAGAAACGCCGAACGGGTGCCGAACATCGACGAATATCGTGCGAATTTTCCGGTTCGCCGTACACTTTTGGTCGTCCCTTGCCTCGTTTCTTCGTCTCCGGCGGAAGTTCAAACAACACCGCGTCTACGCGAGCCGTGTCCGGAACCGCCTGGATCATTACACCCTTCATTTCAAGAATTGAACGATGCCTCTTTCTCTTGCCGACAAACGGAACGCAAGGCGTTGATTATCGTCGGCGTCGAGTATAATCGAAACAAAATCGGTCGTGTTCGTATGCGACGAATACCGGACACCAGTCGCGACAGCCTTCATGGCTTCATCAAAGAAATGATCGAGCCGG
>JAVBPI010000116.1:0-6395 GCA_031549705.1 Thermoguttaceae bacterium | reverse complement strand
CCGGCTCGATCATTTCTTTGATGAAGCCATGAAGGCTGTCGCGACTGGTGTCCGGTATTCGTCGCATACGAACACGACCGATTTTGTTTCGATTATACTCGACGCCGACGATAATCAACGCCTTGCGTTCCGTTTGTCGGCCGATCATGCCTTCTTCTTCGGCTCCCCAGTAGGTTTCGTCGACCTCGACCGTGCCGTTCAGGCGATCCCGACCGGGCCGAACCATCGCCCGGCGAAGTTTATGCAACCAGGTCCACGCCGTCTTGTAAGTTCCCAATCCCAATTCCTGTTGCAAGCTCATCGCACTGGCACCATGCTTTCGGCTGGTGACATGCCAAACGGCACGAAACCACAGCGTGAGCGGCTTGTGAGTGTCTTGAAAAATCGTCCCGGCCGTGACGGAAGCCTGATAGCGACAAGTCCGACAAATCCAGCGTTCACGCGAGGCGGGCCAACCTCCCGGCGTTTGGCATCGTGGACAGATGAACCCCTTCGGCCAACGCAATCGGAACAAATAGTCCAGACAAGCTTCTTCCGTCGAAAATTGCTTTTCCAAATCCATAATCGTGAGCGGATAGTCTTCCATACCCGCCTAGTTTAACGAAATTTCAGGTGGAGTAAAGTATATACCCAGAATGGCAATTGATCGAACCGTAACGGCGAATAGATGTGACAAATACGATGCTTACTGCAATCCGATCACGAAATCCGATGCGGTATTTCCGAGGCGAATATTCCCGTCCGCATCCGGGACGACTGTTTTCGAGGTTCCGGCGTCGAGATCGTAGGCGACGATCTTCGACCAACGCTTCAGTTCGGTCAGGCGGAGCGACGCGTCACCGGTGTCGACATCGCGGCAATAGCACGGGCGTTTTTCCGTTCCGTAATTCGTGACACCGGCGACGTTACGAAAATAGAGGACCGCCCGTTTGCCGTCGTCCGAGAGAAGGGTTGCGACGTCCCATCCCTTTTTCGGTTGCGCAACGGTCGGCTTGAGCTTGGCCTGACGTTCAAGCGTCGCGGCGTTCGTCGTCAACACGTTCCATTGAACCGGATAGGCCGCCTCTTCCCCTTGTGGCGGCAGGTCGTAATCGACGCCGCATTCGAGCAACCGCTTGGCAAGAGCGTCTGCGTTGCGATTGGCTTCATCGTCCCGCATGTTCCAGGTAATCGCCTTGTTTCCTCGCGCCGGCATGACGACGGCGACGTCGGCGCGACGTCGTTTGATCGTTTGCAAATCAATTCCGAGGGCGTCGAGCGCCGGTTTGATTTTTCCGAACTCCGCGAGGATTGTCTCGTTCATCACGGTCCAGTACAGGAAACCGTTGCCTCCCGCGCAGATCGTCATCCAAATCTGGTCGCG
This sequence comes from Thermoguttaceae bacterium, assembly GCA_031549705.1. GTDB lineage: Bacteria > Planctomycetota > Planctomycetia > Pirellulales > Thermoguttaceae > WRKP01. The sequence goes on along the minus strand of JAVBPI010000116.1, from coordinate 5,032 downwards.
GGCACCTTGCATTCGTTGCCGAACGCAAGGTTTATCGTACGGTATTTGGCCGTCGTAAACACCCCCTTCACCGGTGTTGAACGGAAACTTCGTTTGCGCGGCCATCTTGGCGGAAACGTGGAAGAGCGTCCCCATGTCGGCATTCGAACGGCCGTTATTGTACGGATGAATTGCGACCATGTCGACGTTGCTGTCTCTCCAATCGAGCGGCTTCGGCCAGTACATCGGATGCGGATTCCCGAGGATCAGCGTGTGCGGATCGATTGTCCGGATGAATGCCGCCGTCTTTCGGCACCATTCCAGCGGTACGGCGTGCATTTCGTTTTCGAATTCGTAACAGAGAACCTCTTCACGTCCCGCCAGAACCGGGAGCAATTCCCGCAGATAGTCGCGGTGACAGAGTTCGACATCCGGGTCGGCGTAACGCGATTCCGGCGTCTTGAGGACCTTTCGATCGACGAGAAATTTTGCACGGTAAGGAGGAAGAGCCGCGAGCTCCTCTTTCGTGTAATGCGGCAGGACGATCTTTTCGAGAAGCGGTCCATTAACGTACGGCGGCTTGTCGTAGTCTTCGAAGAGGACGACGTTGAACATGATCCCGCGTTCCCGTGCCAAATCGAACAGGTGGAGCACCGCCTTGAGTTGCACCGGATCGACACGGCCGACGATGTCCATGTTCCGGAGCATCAAACGGAGCGTGTTGAGTTTGTGCGAGCGGCAATGATCCAGATAGGTCACGACGGCCTGCTCGACTTTCTCAGGCCAGGGAAAACCGTGGACATAAGGGAGTGCGTGACACGGAAAGAGGTCGATGGCGCGGTTGATCGAACCATCGGCTTTCGGCAGCGCATGCGGCCAGTTGGCGTAGAGCCCGCCGACCGGAAAAAAGAGCGATCCATTCGGCGTGACCATGTATCCGTTTTCGTTCAAGCGGATCATGTTGTTTCGGTAAGAAACCGTCGTGATCGTTGTCGAGCCGGTTCGTCCTTTTTCGTCCGTCAATGTAATTCGGTGATGCTTTCGCGGCTCTTTCGAAAGACGTACGAGAACGGTTTGCTTGTTCCCTTTCAGTGGTTTCACGGACTGTTCGACGGAACCGCCGCCGTCGACGGTCCACTTCGGCGATTGAACGTCCAGCGGGACAAGGTTTCCGAAAACGTCGACTCCGACGACCTCCACCACTTTGGCGGCATCGTCGGCAACGTCGACGAATTCGTTGGTTGTCAGCCGATACTCCCTCAAGCTATTGGGCCTGACGTTGATTTTTCCCGTCACGGCATGATACGGATTGCCGAGATCATCGGCCAATCCAACCGTCCAGGAAGCGGCGCCCGCTTTTTCGTACGCCAACAAGTGTCCCTTTAAAACGCCTTTCGCATCGGTGGGCGACCTGTCGATTTGCGAAGATAAGCCCTGCGACGTCCATGGAATCGCCGCGTTATTCGCAACGGGGTTGCCGGAAGCGTCGTTGCAGCGGATCGTCAACGGCGTCGCCGCACCGGCAAACACCCCTCCGCGAACATCAACGGAAATTGATTTGACTTTATTCCGTGCCGAAACTTCCGCACGAGTGAGCATCGGCCCCGCGAGAACGGCCGGCGGGTTCGGCAGTATTCGCACATAATTTATTTCCGCAACGGTTTTCGGCTGCTTCTTGATCGGGTCGATCCGGATCGACTTGAAGGTGCGGCCGTCCCAGAAATCGGGAAAAATCTCTTTCAAATCGAATCGAAACACTTGGGGCTCTTTGCCGCGTACAACGAAGTCGACGTATTTGTAAACGCCGTCTTTATCCGTGACGTAAAACTGCCATGCCGCCGTTTCGCAGGATTGGCGGACACGAAGCTCCAGAAAACGGTAGACCGACGAATCGATGTTCAAATTCTTCGGATGTTCCGGCGATCCCCACATCAGCCCGAAAACGAAGTAGACGTCGTTACCGAGAATCGGAATCCGCAACCACCCGTCCTTGACGGCTACGTCGCCGTACTGTTTTCGGTCGACCCCCCAACTGTCGATGCACGAATACTTTCCGTCGTCGAAATTCCACGGCGTTCCCTGTTGAACGGTGGCATAATCGTCATTGGCCTCGGGCTTCGCGGGGACGGTCGGCGATGAAGCGATCTTCTCGCCTCGATAGGCGACGATCCGACGCGGATGTTCCTTGTCGAGAGTTCCTTCAATCGCAACGGAATAGGAGTCGGTCCCCTTGAAAACCGTGAGCGGCTTTTCACTGTTCGCGGCGTCGACGAATTGCAGGGAACCGCCATCTATTTTCAGTACGGAATTCCAGGTCGTGGGAATGTCGACCCACGGCGATTTGGCCGGAGCCGTTGCCCGGATCTCAAAAACCTGTCGTTGGTCCGCCGTGGGAAGATTCCAGGGAACGATGGTTTCCGCGAAAGCGACCATCGACGTAATCGGGGCGTAAATCGCCAGGCCGACGACGAGAATAAAATTTTTGTACGTCATGAGGGGGTAATGAATAAGGGGTATGTTCCACTTGCGTTTCTGCAGCAAAGCGCGAACGAATTATTTCGGCTCCAGTACGAGACAGGTGTAAAACCGGATGTTGTCGACGTCGATTGCCAAACGGCCGCCGTTGACGGGTTTAATGGTCGCTTTCGGCGTTCCATGCGGTGAAAACACGGTGACGTCGACGGTGTTTCCGTCCCAGTTTTCCGGGAGGAGGATTTCGAACCGGAGCGGCCCGCTTTCCGTAACGGTATCGGTCTTGACGTCGATTTGCGTGTTGTTCAAATCGACGAACACCCGGCGGGCGTCCCGGTGAAGCGTGATGTCGACGCCGAACGGAAAATCTTTCGGCACGGAAATATAGTCGGGTATCGCCCCTTTCGGTTCCGCCGTATCGATTTTTTGTAACAGCGATTCGATCCTTTCGATCAGTTCGGCGCGACGGGCATCTTCCTTGTAATAAGCCAAACCGGGATCGTTGTTCCGGCCGACGATCCATCCTTTGCCAAGAGCAATCACCCGGCCCTGTCGGGCTGCTTGAAGACAAGCGGACAGGAACGGCGAGGTCGATTCGTTTCGCCCATCGAAATTTCGCTCTTCTCCGTGACGTGGAGCGAATTTGCCGCCGACGATCAAGCGACCGCCGTTATCAACCCAACGGGCCAGGGTTTCAATGTCGGCGTCGTCGATCGCGATGACGTACGGTAATATGAGAACGCTTAGTTTGTCAAGTGTTTCCGGAGTTAATTTCCATTCGGGAATCGCCCGCCAGGGAATCTGCTTTTTAGTCAGCGCGGTTCCCCAACCGAAGAATGCGAACGAATGCTCCTGGTGGGTGTGGTCGGGATAACCGCCCGGGACCATGGCGTATAGTTGGCTCGAAGAGGAATAAAAAACTCCGATTTTTCCATCGACGGGTTTTCTGTCGCGAAAAATCGGCTCGACTTTTTCGACAAAACTGAAAAACTCGGCGACCCCTTCCGGCGAGCCGGCCGTCGAGCCGTAGTGTCTCGGCGTCAATTGGGCTTTCGGCATCGTGTGATTGGCGAGTCCCTGGTAATGCAACACATGACCGATATTCGGCTTGCCGATGAGCTCGGTCGGCACATACATCCAGACGTTGACGAAACGGCTTTTCGCATGTTCCCTTGCCAAACGGTAAACGGCGACGTAACCGCTTTGCGGCGGAGGCATTAGGCCACGTGGTCCGGCGGTGTTCCCCCAGCCCCATGAGAGCTCCGTGCTGACCATATCGAGGTTGTCGCGAACCCATCCGAGCGAAAACATCGGCATGTCGTTACCTGTTACGAGAATATCCGGCTTCCCGAGTTCGGCACCACGTTTTTTTACCGTTTCGTAAAATCGGGTCAATCCCTCGGTCCCGACACGGCGTTTATAGACGAGGAAAGCCCGCCAGATCGGATCGTCCTGCCAGCGACGGTCCCGCCAGGCAGGATTGCGCATGCAATCCTTGAGCGAGTCCCCCGTTCCGCCCCATTCACGGTACTTGGCGACGACGTATTTTCGTACGTCAAACGATTCCGGATCGACGGTTGGGAGAACGTCGGCCGGAATCTTCGTTTTCCATTCGCCGGTTAAAAACGCACGGAAACCGGCGACGGTCCATTCACCGAACGCCCGCTCGATCGGACGGCTGTTGAAGTTGTCCCACGGCGAAAAATTGTCGACCCAGAGGCCGTCGATATCCGCTTCCTTGATGGCGTGGCGGATCGAAGCGTCAAGGTAATCGTTCCACATCGGGCAGGCGATGTCCTTGCCGCTGTAAACGTCTCCGGCGTAGCCCGCGGTCTTCGCTTTCTTCCATTCCTCCGGCGTAAAACCGGGGTCCGGCGTTCCGATGGGAGCGTCTTTCACGGCGATGAGCCCGGCGAGGGGACCGACCGGTTTTCGAGTCGTCGGATCGATTCTGTTCACTGCGGCATTGTAACCGTATTCGAAGAAAACGTTACCGAAAACGTCTTTCGAACATCCCGCGTCGAAAACCCGACTCGTTCGCGGATCGGTTTCCGGGCCGAACAAAACGTCTTGATCGGTCGTTTGCGTAACGGTACTCCCCGTAGCGATGCGACCATCGGGATACGTCATCGGCGGACAGCCGTATTCCCGGTGCGATCGTGTCCAAGGCTTCAGTGCGGCATCGTCTTCGAAATGGTTCACGATCCCGATCCAACGAACGACCGGCTCCCCATCGTACTTTTCCCAATCGGCGTGGCGGCGAACGAGTTGCGTCCAAGTCGAATCGGTACCGTTTTTAATCCAATCCCCTTTTTCGTTCCGTTTAACCTGGGCGATGTATGAATGTGCTGTCCCGAACCCTTCGTACCAGACGATCTTTTTGACCCCGGCATCGCGTGCCGCTTGCGCGTCCCTGGCTGCGTGAATCGTCGTCTGACGCTGGAAATAAAGCCCGTAAAACGGGTCCTGTCCGCCGCCGCCCATCCAGATGTTGCCGTGATGGCTGACAACGTCTTTCAACGGGTCCTGGATGATTCTCGGGAAGCTGTCCCACCAGGGGCATTTCGCTGTTTCCGTCCCG
>JAVBPI010000172.1:0-2979 GCA_031549705.1 Thermoguttaceae bacterium | reverse complement strand
ATTTCGTAATCCTTTTCGAGCCAAAGCTTTTGGCCATCGAGAATCATCGTGTCGGCGAGAACGAAATCGAGCTTCGCGGAAAGCTCCGGATCAATCACCTTGTACCAATCGCGGTCGTTGACTTGAACGCCGACGAGCAGTTCCGGGAATTTTCGTGCGTCGTCGATGAACGCCGCGAGCTTTTCGTTATCGGAAAGCGGCCAACCCTTGCCGACGTTTTCCAACACGCCGCTCCGGACGCCGGTTTTATTCGCCCAGTCGGCCGCCTTCTCCGGCGTCATGCCGCCGCGAATGTGGATGTGGTAATCGGTCAACGGGATTCCCTTTGCCTTCAGCCGGGCGACCTGTTCGAGCATTTCCTTGGACGGCTCCGGAAGTTTTTCGGACGAATTTGTTTCCTTCGCCAGAAACCGAACTCGTTTCATCCCCGCCTCGCTTGCCGCTTCAAGGAGCAGGACGGCGGTCTCCTGTTTCGCTTGGTCATCGGCGACGATCAGCATCCGATCCGTCAACCGGGCGTCCCGTTTGCGACGGTCCTCGATTAACGAAACGATTTCTTCTTTCGTCGTCGCATCCTTGTCGCCGATTACAACCTTGTTGTCTTTCGTGATGTTGACGACAAGTTCTTCGGTGTCATTCGACGGTTCGGTCCGGGGATTGCGCTGCGCTGCGTCCCCGACTCTTGGGGGGGCGATGGGAGCGTATCCCGATTCGGTGATGAGGCGTTGACCGTCGTCACCGAGGAGAAAATCACGCAGTTTCGCCGCCGGGGAGTTTTCGGCGATCCCTTTTTTCGTAACGACGAACACTTCGGCAATCGCCGGATACGTCCGCCGCGCAATCGTTTCGGTCGTCGGTTCGATTCCTTCGATTTTCAAGACTTTCACGTCCGGATTCAGGTGCATGAAGTGCTCGTATTGGAACACCGAATACGCGATGCCGTTCTCATTGCCGTTCAGCGCGAACATCGGTCCCATCATCGACGGAACCACCGTGAGCATTCCGGTGTAGTGCGGTTGCGTTCGTTGCGCGACCATTCCCGGCGGAACCGGTTTGCGGTGTTTTGCGAGAAAATCGTCCATTAATTCACGACTGCCGGAATTGCGTTCCCGTTCGTAATGACCGACGTATCCTCGCCCTCCGAAATCCGACCACGACAAGGCCGGTGGCGGCGTCAAAACTCCCGGCGGAAGCGGGCGTCCCACCGGATCATAAATGTTCGAAATTTGTTCGATGGTAAGATTCTCAACAGGATTCTTTCGGTTGACGAGAAACACAAGCGCATCCATCGCAACGGGGCGGACATCGAACTCGACGTTGTAATGCTTCGCCAATGCCAGTTCGTCGGCGGACGGTTTTCGCGCAACGAGAATGAGGTCGACCGGCGTGGTTTCCTGCGGCGCGGTGGTCGGAGTGCTCGGTGAAACGCTCGGGATGGGGGGAACGACAGCGGTGGGCGGAAGAAGCGGCCGGTTCATTTGGGCAATCGGTGGCGTGTATGTCGTCACGGGAACCGGAGTGCTCAAGGTGGGCAGTTGCGAGCGTCCTTCAACGAGGCTGCAATAGGCCTGGTGCGTGCCGCCGAAATTACGCAAAATTCCTTTCATGATTCCTGTTGCGCGATTGCCGGCTTTTGATTCGTCGACTTCAACCCGGAGTTTCACCGAGAACTCGGACGGTGAATAGGCCGTGTCCTTCAACCAGCGGTACGGCACGCCGAGAATCCGGCACGTCACGATCCGGGCGAGGTTCGAACAGCTCGTCGAGCCGTTGATCTCCGGGAAGTCGAGAACGGTCAATCCTGTTTTTGTAACGTCGATGTTTTCCGTAACGCGGCGGCTGTCAAGTTCCTTGACTCGCTTGTCGCCAAGATCGCTCAGAAAATCCATGCGAGCTTCCATCACCTTTTCGGTAAGTTCCTGATGCCGTTTGGCACGATCCGCTTCGAAGTCGTGATACTCCTTTTCCGCAACACCGATCTTCTTCCAAAGCCCGTCCAGTTCCGGATCGCCTAAATCGAAATCAACCTCTCCCAACGAGCCGGGACCTACGGTCCCGACCGGTACCGTCGGAACCACCGCAGCTGGGCTCACGACTGTCGGCTCGTTGTCCCTGACGGTTGCCCAGTATGTCGGTGTCGGCGGAGCAGGAACGCCAAGATAGACCGGCACGCCGGGTTGGGCGAAAACAACGGACGGCAACACGACGACACACGCCGCGACAAAAGCGAGAAAACGTTCCATGGTATTTGTTGCGTAAAGTGATTCGGTGCTCAAACATTTTCCGGGACGATATATGGAGCACGGTATTCCCGAGTCAGCAATTTGTCCGCGGCGGGGTTGTCGACGAACTTTTCCGTTTCAGGATTGAACGCCAGCTTCGGCCCGAGCGTCCATTGCGGATCTTTCAGTTCCGGCAGCGCGTCGGTCGTGTTCTTCAGCACGTCGGCGACTGCTTTTTGCACGATCTCGTCGTCGCCGAACGCCGTTTTGATCGCATCAATCGTTCCCGTTGCGCCGAGTCGGTATGAAATATTGCCGAGATGGCAATGGGCCGCCGAATAATGCGATTCGGAAATATCCGCTTCGAGTTTGCTCCGGTCGCGGCTCCGAACACAATCGACGAAATTTTTGAACGGATTTCCGGCTCGTTTGGCGTGTTCCGCTTCGAGCTTGACTTTTTCGGTCGAACCGTACGGCGTAAATTCCGTGCCGCGAATAATCCCCTCGTCGGTGTAGAGTTCGACATCGACACGAGTCGGCCACGGCGTTTTTTCTTTGACGAGTCCGCGGGTTTCGAAGAGGAGCATCGAGTCGCCGTAATCGTACAACGAGAGCATTTGGTTCGGCGTTTCGCCCTGATCCTTGAAGCCGCGATCAGGCCGGTCGACGTATCGGGCACCGAAGGAGACGACGCTTTTCGGTAACGTTTTTTGCGACATCCAGCGACAGACGTCCATTTCGTGAACCCCTTGGTTGC
>JAVBPI010000188.1:0-7251 GCA_031549705.1 Thermoguttaceae bacterium | reverse complement strand
ATTTCGTCGGCCTTGGGGTTCACGGGGTAAATTTTGCCGGTGTACCCGTCTCGGATCAGGTTTTGGAGCAGGTCGCTTCCGACGGTGCCGGTGCGGGTCGAGGCACCGATCACGGCGATCGAGGTGGGTTTGAAAATCGCGTCAATTTTCGCGGCAGAGGGACTGGACACGGGAGATCCTTTCGTAAAATCGGTGATGTTAGCCGCCGCACCCTGTGCGGCGAGATTGAAAAAGCTGAAACGTAAAATATAAAAGATACCGCAAACGTAATCGAAAAGAAAGCCCCCCATCGTGTTCGTTGACGACGAGTTTCCCTTGCTTTTCCACAAAGATCGAAGGATAATAGCGATGTATTTCGCTTGATACTTTCCGTGAGGGCTCGACTTACCGTCCCCTCTCCCTCCGGGAGAGGGTTAGGGTGAGGGGCACTGTGGCTGGAATAGGGGAAAAGCTCAAAAAAACGTGTCCTGTCTTTTCTGTTCTTCTTATTCGTTCAAGAATAATCAACGCCGTCTGGCCGTCTGCCGATTTTTCCTCGAAAAGGGAACCGATCCGAAGGCGGTTGAAAAAAGGAGAACGCGCTGTGTGTCGCTCAAGACTACCGCCCCCGTTGGTCCAAACGGCAGGACAACAACAAGGTATTGGTCGAACTGTTACAGAAAGTAGAGAAAACCGCTCAAAAAACGATAAGACTTACGTCCGTTCGCGGACACGGCGGACGTCCTGTTCCATTTGGTGCAGGAGCATGTCGACCGACTCGAATTTCACGATCCCACGCAAGTGCTCCAGGAAATCGACATGGAGCGTCTTGCCGTAAATATCGCCGGTGAAGTCGAGAATGTACACTTCGATTTTCGACGTTGTCGAACCGAACGTCGGATTCGCACCGAGGTGCGTCGCCGCAGCATAACGTCGACCATCGAGCCAGGCGAACGTTGCGTAAATGCCCGGCTGAGGAACGATCGTTTGCACGTCGCCGAGATTCGCCGTCGGGTATCCGAGCGTCCGGCCCCGATGCTCGCCATCGATCACCGTTCCCGTCAGGCGGAATGGTTGCGGTAACATGGCGTTCACCGTTTTCAGGTCGCCGTGCTGCAATCGTCGCCGAATTTCGCTGCTCGAAATGATCGTTTCGCCGAGCTTGACTGATTCGACCAAATCGATTTCGATTCCGGCCTCGCTTCCGAATCGCTGCAAAGCATCGGCGTTGCCGCTGCGACCATGTCCGAACGAAAAGTTCTCCCCCTCGACGACGGCTTTGACGGCGAGTTTGTCGACCAGCGTTTCGCGGAAAAACGACGCGGCGCTTTGTTGGAGAAAACCGATCGTCGTCGGAACCACGACGATGGCGTCGAGGTCGAAATTTCGTAACAGTTCGAGCTTCCGTTCCAGCGTGCAGAGCGGCGGCGAGACGTTTCCGCCGAGCAACGACGCCGGCGGCGGATCGAACGTCAACACAAACGACGGCGTACCAAGCCGAACGGCGTGTTCGCGCACACGCTCCAGAATTCGGGAATGTCCGAGATGCATCCCGTCGAATTTGCCGAGACTGGCGACTCCGCCACGCAACCGTTCGGGAAAGTCGTCGACGCCGTTGAGGAGTTTCATAGAGGCTGGAGGCCGGAGACGGGAGGCTGGAGGGGGAGAAGAGGAATAAAGTTTCTGCCGTCCCGTCCTTCGGGACATTTCCTCCGGTCTCCAGCCTCCGGTCTCCCGTCTAATCCTCCTCGTCGTGTTCATGGAAGAGGGTTTCGAGGATTTTGGTGTTCCGTTCCATGGCGAGAATCACCCGTTGCGTTTCGACGCCGTCGCTGCTTTCCGCGTCGATCGGGAAAACGTGTCGCTTCTCCGGGAGCGAAAACCGTGCGGTAAAATTTCCTTCGGCATCGACCGGAATCGGCTCGCTTCGAATACTGATTTGAACACTCGGGTCGGTTTTTCCGTGAATCACGACGTCGGCATCGATCTGAAATTCGAAATGTCGCCGCGGTTTCTCCGACGAACCGCCCCCCAATTGCGATGCACGGAATCGGGAGAGGAGCGGCGCCGACATCGGCTGACGGAGCTTTTCCTCGAACAGTTCCTTCAAATCCTGATTGTGGGACTCCAGACCGCCGCTCAATTTGAAAACCCGACCCAAATCGTCGGCGACTCCCTTCCAATTGCCGTCGAGCCGGTTGATGTCGTCGCGGATCTGTTGCAACGGCGTGGTCACATTGTTGCTCGAAGCGATCGGATAGAAATTCTTTTCCCGCGAAATGAATCCAAGCTCCAGTTGAAACGTCGACGGCGGATCGGAGACGTCGATGTACCAATTGTTGACGCCGCCGTGAATGCGGATGTCACGAAGATGCCTGCGGCGAGGATTCGTCGAACCGTCCGATTCCAAGCGGTAGAGCCGCAGCACCGGCGTCGCGGTATGCCAGAATTGTCCCATCGCAACCTTGGCCCGCTCCAATGTTTTCGCGTTGACTTCCCAATACGCCTGAATCCAATAGGGGTCCCGCACCATCAGGACAAGTCGGCTTTGGGCTTGTGCATCTCCCGAGGGCCGAATCAGTTCCATCGCCGGTTTTCCCAAGGGAATCGCCGGTTTCGCCACCGCTTTGGGAGCGTTCGAATCGTGGTGCCCCTTTTCGCGGCGCTGGGGCGTTTCCCGTTTTTTGTCTTTATCGACCGTCTTTTTTGACGAATCTTTCGCTTCGGACTCGGATTTTCCGTTATCGGCGGAAGATTTTTGGGCCTTATTCGTTTTCGCGGCGTTGGCGAGCAGCTTTTTGACGATGTCCGCCCCTTGCTTGGATCGGGATTTACCGACCAGTGTGCGAACGAGTTCGTCCTTGCGCATTTCATGCCAGCCGAGAACACCGAGCTCTTTGGCCGTCGACGCCAGCTCTTTCACGGTTAGAAGATTCAGTTCGCTGGAGGTCGCCACACTACTCTCCTATTCGGCTGGTTGGGAACAAAACGAAAATTGGGCAAAATACAGGCTACAGTCAACATCATAATACCGCATTCGATCAGTTTATGCAACTGTGGGGGCCTGGATATTGCGGAGAATTTCTGAATTCATGGAATCAAATCGCCGCCACACCTCGAAAAATTGTGGGGTGGCGGCGACAAAAACCTCGTGCTCAAGAAATGGGGATGAACGATTTCTTGATCCCCGACGAGCATCAACCGCCGAGGAACGCTTTGTTCGCCACCGGATCGGAATGGCGCACTGCTTTATCGTCGTGACAGTTGGCGACCTCCGTCAGGATCACTCCTTCGGGACCGGCGAACTGCCAATGCCGTGTACCGACCTTCGTCAGCGGAACGAACGTGCCCGGATCGGCGACCGTGCAATGATGAACGGAAACTTTACCCTTCCAATGGCATTTCGGAACGACGACTTCCGCCGGCAGATTGTTCTCTCCTTCGCCGATGACATAGCTGCGGCCCCATTGAATCGCCCAACCTTCGTCTTTTTGGGCGCATTCCTTGTTCTCCGACGCTTCGTGCCAATGTTCGGGGAGCATTTGGCCCGGCAACAGGAAAAGATTCGACAGCATATAGCTGTTCGGACCGGCAACATGGTTCACGAATGGATAACACGCAAGACCGACTTTCGTGAACTGTCCGATCCCGTAATCGAAGACCCAAAGTTTTTCTCGAAAACCGGGAAAGACCGGATATTTGTGATACTGGCAGAGTTTCAGGATCGCGTCCTTGGCTTTTTCGACGTCGAATTTTTTATCGGCGTCGTAAAACGTCCCGTTTTTGAAGGTCGGCGGTTTTCGTTCCGGTTTCGGTTTCTCAACGGGCTTCTCTTCTTGGGCAACGGCGAACCGCGTCAAACCGACGGCGGCGGCACCGACGGCAACGGAGCGAAGAACGTCTCGACGGGAAAGGGGATTCGACATGGTGTTCCTTTCGATGGGGTTGGAGGGAATCGCTGAAAACATTATACTCAGCGTAATTCCTTCTGGAAAACGAATCAAGACTGACGGGGAAAAATTCGCATCAAACCGATCGATGAAAAACGATACACCGACATCAAGCGTTTGTTCCGTTTGCCTGAAAACGATCCCCGCCGTGAAGCGAGTCGACGGCAACGACGTTTGGCTCGAAAAGAATTGTCCGGAACACGGACCGCAACGATTTCGGATCGCCAAAGACGCCGTGCGGTTCTTCGACACGACATTCGCCGTCGACGGGAAGCCGGTTTACGAACATCAGCGTGCCGTCGAGAAAGGTTGCCCCGACGATTGCGGGCTTTGTCCGGAACATCGTCAGCATCTTTGTACCGGCTTGATCGAAATCACGGACCGCTGCAACTTGGGGTGCCCGATCTGTTACGCCGACGCCGCATCACGGACCGGCGATATTTCCGTTTCGGAATTCTCGTTCCGACTCGACACGCTGCTCCGCACTGAAGGGGGAAAGCTCGACGTGCTGCAAATCTCCGGCGGCGAACCGACATTGCATCCGGAGTTCGCACAGATTCTCGACGTTGCTGCTTCGAAAGAGATCGGACGGATTCTCGTCAACACGAACGGACTCCGACTGCTCGACGACGACGGACCGATCCTTGAATTGGAAAAGCATCGGGACCGCGCGGAGGCGTATCTCCAATTCGACGGCTTCGACGACGACGTGTACAAAAAACTTCGGGGCGTTCCTCTTGCCGAGCAAAAACGGAAAATCGTCGAGCGGCTCGACAGCCGGGGGATCAAAATGTCGCTCACCGTAACACTCTGCAAAGCGAACCTCAAGGAGATTCCCGCGATTCTCGACTTGGCGTGCCATGTCGAGTCGATCACCGGCGTGACGTTCCAGCGGCTCACGAAAGTCGGTAGAGCGAAACAGTTGAACGAACCGACGGTTCTCCAGGAAGATATTTTGCACGGAATCGGCCAAAGCGGCAAGATGCAATACAAGGATCTGATTCCGCTGCCGTGCTCCCATGTCAATTGCACGTCGATCGGATTTCTGTTTCGAACCGCCGACGGCAAGGTATACACGCTTTCCGATTACGTCGACTTCGCCAAGTGCAAGGACGTGCTTTCGAACCGCATCGCCTTCGACCGAACGATTCTCGATTACATGCAGAAGAACGTCTGCTGCTGTTTCGTGTCGAAGATTTTCGGCGACTCCGTTTTGCTCGATCGACTGCGGGAGTTCGCCGAAGGGAACGGTTCGTCGCACCGGGGAATGAAAGTGTTACGAATTCTCGTCAAGAATTTCATGGACGCCGAGACGTTCGACGCGGAGCGGGCGAAACAATGTTGCATCGGCGTTTCCGTCGGCGGCGATCGCATCGTTCCGTTTTGCGTGCATAATATGTTGCAACAATGAACATCGCTTGCGCTCCGAAAAACAATACAGCGCCGCTTCAGCGCGTCATGCGCGCCGTTGGCGGCTAAAACGCAAGCGTTCACCACACCACCAGGAGATCGATCATGTTATTTCGAACGATTTTTTTGTTTTTCGCGATTTCGGCGGCGCTCCTTGCCGAGGAATCGGCCGTGATTCCTTTTGAAACGCCGGACCCGACGGCGATTGACGCGCCCGACGGCAAGGGAGTGTACGTTTTTGCAACGGGCCGTGGCATCCAGATCGTTCACAGTGACGATCTCCTCCATTGGAAACGGATCGGTCGAGTGTTTAACCGCGAACGTTTTCCGAACGGATTTCCTGATTGGGTCAAGGAAAGTATTCCCGGCGCGAGAGGAATTTGGGCTCCGGACATCGTCGAGCTGAACGGTCGATATTACGTCTACTACTCCGTGTCGACGTTCGGCAGTCAGCGTTCGGTGATCGGTCTGGCGTCCAATGCGTCGCTTGATCCCGCTGCGGCAAACTTCGCATGGAAAGACGAAGGGATGGTCTTGGAATCGGATCCGGTCCACACGGATTACAATGCGATCGATTCAGCGCTCTTTCTCGATGACGACGGCAAGGCTTACCTGTTCTGGGGCTCGCATTGGACCGGCCTGAAAGCGGTCGAAGTCGATCCGAAGACGGGAAAACCGTTCAAATACAAAGCCGGCGACCTGAAGATTCCCGCCGATTACATTGCGGTCGCCTCCCGACCGGACACGTCGATCGAGGCTCCGCATGTCGTGAAACGAGGCAAGTTCTATTATCTGTTCACGTCGCGCGGTGCTTGTTGCGAAGGGGTCAAGAGTTCTTACCATATCGTGGTCGGGCGTTCGGAGAAACCGCTCGGACCGTATGTCGACAAAGAAGGAAAACGGATGGACCAAGGAGGCGGCACACTTTTCCTTTCCAGTACGGAAAGATGGAAAGGGACCGGACACAACGGGTTCTTCCGGACGACCGAAAAGGACGGCACCAAGAAGGATTGGTTGATTCTCGCCGCCTATGACGTCCAAGCACCGGAAAAGCAACGGCTGTCGCAGATTCGGCCGCTTACATGGGACAACGATTGGCCCGTTCCGGGGGAGGTGCTTTCCGCTCCGTACAAAAGATAAACGTCGAGGTATTCATGGGACGTGTACATGGAACAACGCTTGCGTTTTAGCCGCCGACGGCGCGCATCGCGCTAAAGCGGCAAAACGCAAGCGTTCGACAAACGGGATTTACTTCTTGCAACCGCATGCGGCGGCTTTGTCTTTCTTTTCCTGAATCGCGGCCTGGGCGGCGGCGAGTCGGGCGACCGGCAGACGGAGCGGCGAGCAGCTCACGTAGTTCAAACCGACCTTGTGACAGAATTTCACCGACGCCGGATCGCCGCCGTGTTCACCGCAGATTCCCAACTTGATGTCGGGGCGGGTCGACTTGCCTTTTTCGATGCCGATCTTCATCAAGCCGCCGACGCCGTCTTGGTCCAAAGTTTGGAACGGGTCCGCGGGGAAAATATCCATTTCCTGATATTCGTTGATGAAGCTGCCGTAATCGTCGCGGCTGATGCCGAGACCGGTCTGCGTCAGGTCGTTCGTTCCGAAGCTGAAGAACTCGGCTCCCTGAGCGATCTGGTCGGCGGTCACGCAGGCTCGCGGAAGTTCGATCATCGTTCCGACGAGGTAGTCGGCCGTGATTCCGGCTTCCTTGAAGACCTTCGCGGCGGCTTCGCGGATGATCTTTTCCTGATTACGGAACTCGGTGATGTTGCCGACAAGCGGAATCATGATTTCCGGATGGCAATCGATGCCGTCCTTGATCACGTTGACCGCCGCCTGGCAAATCGCGGTCGCCTGCATCCGGGTGATTTCCGGATAGACGATTCCGAGACGGCAACCACGG
>JAVBPI010000127.1:0-23090 GCA_031549705.1 Thermoguttaceae bacterium | reverse complement strand
ATTCTTCTTTTTCTTCCCTTTCATATCGTCTTGCCTTTTGGTCGTTCTCTTTTCTATCTTTACCACACAGCACCCGACAATCCCATTCACATTGCCGGTGGTAACGGGCGGGGGGGGGGGGGCGTAGGTAGTTATGGATTCACGCTCGTCGAACTTCTCGTCGTCATCGCGATCATCGGCGTGCTGATCGCGTTGCTTCTTCCGGCGATTCAATCCGCTCGTGAAGCTGCACGACGTGCACAGTGTATCAACAATTTTAAACAAATCGGCATCGGACTGCATAATTTTCACGATGCCAAGGGAGGAATCCTCCCCGCCGGGTTGGTCCGTGAACGTGCCGCCGGATATTTGCTCCTCTTTCCATTTGTGGAGCAAATGCCCATCTACGACATTCTCGACATGCGAACGGAAGGGTTTTATTACCTGTTCAATCAAGAGGTTTGGACTGACACGACCAACAGTCATTATCTTCGCCCCGATGAACGAAGCGCGTTTTTCCGTGTTGGCACCTATCGTTGCCCGACACGGCGGGCCATGACGGCGGAAGATGGCGTTTACGATGCGACGATTACTTCCGGGGACCCCGTGACCCGTATGGGACCGCGCGGCGACTATGCCATTGTCGTTTATGTCAATGAACTTGACGCGATGACGAAAAATCCGGGATGGTCGTACGCATACTGGCGAGTCATTATGGGAGATCCGACGGACGCCAAGCAGGAAGTCGTCAATAGCGCCATGCGAACGGCGGTTATCGGCGGATCCTCCTTGGGGGCGACCGGAACGAATTGGAGAAACTGGGTTCCACGCGACAATTTCGCACGGGTTCAAGACGGTTTGAGCAATACCATCTTTTTCGGCGAAAAGCATATTGCCACCGACAGTTTCCAAAAATGTACCCCGCAGATTACCACCGCCCGCGACTATCATGACTGTTCCTATTCGCATCCGCCGAGAGGGAGCGATGGCGACGCTCTCCCATGGCGTGGTTTTTGTAACGGTCCGACAACGGCGGCCGGATCTTATAGCTGTTATGCCCTGACGAGGAGGCCGAACGAATATTTTGACCGTGCCGTCTACGAAATGTCGTTCGGCAGTTGGCATCCCGGCGTGTGCAATTTCCTTTTGGGTGACGGCGCCGTCATCTCGTTCAGCAACACGACCCCGGTCGGCGACCACACGAACAAGTCGATCATGTTGAGGCTCGCCGATTGCCAGGACGGGCAAGTCGTTGTGTTTGAATAAATGCGTTCACGATGGACAAATTCCAACGAACGAGCTGCGGCCTCCGGGGTGCGGCTCGTTTTTGTTGCGCAGCAGGAAAAGAACCGCACCGAATCAGAACGAAGCCTCGACACGGCCGTCGCACCAGGGGCAGAAGAGCGTTTCGAACGCCGTTGCGGCAAAGGAACGGAGTGGTTCGTCGAAGAAAGTTCGGGAACACTTGCGGCATTCTGTCGGCCCGCTTTGCGCTGCGCTGACGATAACCACGATATTCCGTGTGATTTCGCAACCGGGGCTCGGAGGCGTCCAGAGTTCGAGAAGTTCACCGACATCGATCTCCCGGTGAGGACCGACTTGCGGATCGTGCAAAAAAACGGTCCGGCGGTCCCGATCCACTCCGACAAAAAGGGAAAAATGTCCCTTGTCGCTCTCCCGTCGAATTCGGTGCACGACGATCATCCGTACGGACGGAAAATCGCCGAACACGAAGGTTTCCGGCTCACGGAGTCGGGCGGCGACCGCTGAAAAACCGTGTTCGAGCAAATGCCGGGTCAAATGACAGGTGCGGGCTCGGGTCCGATCGGAGGAGTATTGCCGCAATTCTTCCCAGACGGTCACTTGATTGACGGAAACACCGAAACTCCGATACAGCATCGAAAGCACCGCCGCTCCGCAGGTTCGTTCCCCCGGTCGCTGAATTTGCCGTTCATAGGGGATCATTTTTCGCCGTCTCTTGCGGCGAGAAAGATTTCGATTTCGTCGTCGCCGACCGTCGACGGAAGCGTCCAGACCGACGGGCCGCCGTCCCGAAGCAGGAGCAGTTCGGTTTCGTTCCATTGATCCGCGAAGACTCGGAACGGCCCAACCAGCGGCGAACCGGTTCGAAGTTCCCCTGCGCACCAAGGACCGAGTACGGCGACCATCGGGGTCAGCGGAAAGCGACGTTGCAGTCGTTCGACAGCCGCTTCCGGAAACTGTTTCGTGTAGGACTGTAAAAACACGATCAAATCGACGTCGTCGTCCGGCGTTTCAGGGACGGTCGGAGAGTGCTTCCAGAGCGTCAGCCGTCTCAGTGAATCAAGCACGGGCTCGAATTCACGCCGTTGGTCGTCGCCGATGGAGAGAACGGTTAGCATTTGAGTATAAAACAGGGAGTGGGCATTCGAGATGAGGGAAAATATCGTCATCCCCGCGCAGGCGGGGACCCAGACGAAAGACGTCATTATTTTCTTTGCATCCGTTATCAACTGGAAATGAAACAGTGTGAATAACGGATGCAAACACCCAGCGCGGCTGGGCCGTCAACCGAGCTTCCGCTCGTCGTGAAAACCCACAGGATGGTCGCTCCGCTCCCGATCCTGCCGGCGCCGATCGTGTAAAAAATTCACGATCCCAGACGTTAGTAATACAGTGACATCGAATCTCTGGGTCCCCGACTGCGTGGGGATGACGAACTTTGTTTTCTTGACGCCATACCAGGAAATTGCCCTTGATTTCGTTTTCGGAAAACCGTAATGTTCGTCGATTCGATTCCGTTCGCCTTTTTTCGACGATACCATGAAAAAACTTTCCCGTCGCGCTCTTTGGGCATTCGGTCTGCTTGCCTTGGGAACATTGTTGCTTCCCGGTTGCCAAGCCGTCGCCGGTCTCGTATATCTCATCAACGGCAAGGATGTCAAGCCGGAGTTTATGTTTCTGACGGAAAAGGGCCCCAAAACGGTCGCCGTCGTTTGCCGTTCCCTATCGGCGAATCAATACGAAACGCAAAATGTCCCGCGGGCAATTGCCAAACAGGTCGGCGACAATTTGCACGCTAAAGTTCGCAACAAAAAACTGAAAGTCGTCGAAGCGACGCAAGTCGACGCCTGGCTGGACAATTGCGACAATATTTTCAACGATTTTCTGGAAGTCGGCCGCGCCAAATCGATCGACGCCGATTATGTGATCGGCATCGAACTGCTCGGATTCCAACTCCGCGACTCCCATTCGCCGCATCTCCTGCAAGGAAAAGCCCGAATGCAAGTCCGTGCGTTCGATTGCAAGTCCGGCGAAATGGTCGCCAACAAAACGGTCAACGTCGTCTATCCGCCGAGCCTGCCGATTCCCGCCGGACCGGGGGTCGACCAACCGTTCAAGGATCAATTCGTACAGATTGTCAGTTCACAAATCGCGCTGTTGTTCCACCACCACGATCCGAACACCGCCTCCCCCATCGACGCCGACGCCCTGGAATTGCACCGCCTGAATTAGTAGTGGAGAGTTGATAGTGGTGAGTGTGATGAACGCTTACATCCTCATTTTCCACCATCAACTTTCCACTCTCCACTCCCCCGGACGTTCATTTTGACGGAGTAAAACCCTTTTCGGGCCGTGATGAAGAGGGTTTGACGATCGTTGCCGCCGAAGCAGAGGTTCGCGGGGCGTTCAGGAACTTTGATCCGTTCGACTTCTTTCCCTTCCGGACTGTAAACGATCACGTCCGCTTCCGTGAGATAGACGTTCCCTTTTTCGTCCATCGTCATGCCGTCGACGGCGAACGGTGCGAAAAACTTCTGATCGGTGAGCGTGCCGTCTTCCTTGATCGTGTACCGATAAACCTTCGAGTCGCCGATGTCGGCGACGTAGAGCGTTTTTCCGTCCGGCGTTCCGATCACGCCGTTCGGCTTGACGATGCCATTGTCGATGACGCAAATTGTCTTGCGGCGGTCCGGCAAAATATAATAGACGAACTCGCCTTTCTGAACGATCGGATAATTCTGACCGTAAACCGGATCGGTGAAGTAAATCCCCCCTTTCGGGTCTATCCAAAGATCGTTCGGCTTGTTAAAATGTCTATTGGAGAATTTGTTGGCGACGACGCTCCGTTTGCCGTCCGGTGTGTAGGAGACGATACTTCCCGTTCCCCCTTCGCAAACGACGAGGTTGTCGTCTTTGTCGACGTACATTCCGTTGGCGTGGGCCGAGGCGTCGTTAAAAATGGAACACTTTTTCTCGGCGACCGACCAGAGGTGAATCCGATTGTTCGGATCGTCGACGAAATAGACGTCCCCTTTGGAGTTGACGGCGGGCCCTTCCGTGAATCCGAATCCGTCCGCGAGTTTGACGACTTCGGCGCCGGGCGCGACCAACGGGTTTTGAGCCGTCGTCGTTCCGGCAACGCAACCGACGAACAGCAAGGCAAAAGCGAAATGTTTCATTTTATTGGAGCGGAAAATTGTTTTTAGCCGCCGAACGGAGTGCGGCGCATCGGAAAATCAAAACGACGGTCTCATTGTACCCCGTCGGACATCATAATCAATCGTCATGGAAAACATTCACGAATACTGTCTCGACGTCGCTCGACGGGCCAAGGCGGCCGCCGCCAAAATGATGAGCGTCGGCGGCGAAATGAAGAACCGTTGGCTTCACGAAACCGCGACGCTGATCGAACAACGATCCGAGTTCCTCCTCGCCGAGAACCAAAAGGACATTGCCGCCGCTCCGGGATTCGGGCTGACCGACGCGGAGACCGACCGACTCCTGTTGAATCCGAAGCGGCTCCATGAGATTATCGTTGCGATCCATGAAATCGCGATGTTCCCCGATCCGATCGGGAGCGTCATCGAGTCGACGATCCGTCCGAACGGCATTGACGTGCAAAAAGTCCGTGTGCCGTTGGGGGTCGTGTTTTTCATTTACGAATCGAGACCGAACGTCACGCCGGACGCCGCGGCGATCTGCATCAAGAGCGGCAACGCCGTGATCCTGCGGGGCGGAAAGGAAGCGATCCATTCGAATCGGGCGTTCGGGGAAATATTGAAACAGGCCGCGAAAAACGTCGGGCTCCCCGAGGACGCCGTGCAGCTCGTCCAGACGACGGACCGCGCCGCCGTCGGCGAGTTTCTCCAGATGCCGGAGTACATTACCGTTACGATCCCGCGCGGCGGCGAGAGCCTGATTCGTCGGGTCGCCGAAGAAGCGAAAATGCCGGTGATCAAACACTTTGCCGGTAATTGTCACGTTTATATCGACCAATACGCCGATCCGGAAATCGCGGAAAAAGTGCTCGTTAATTCGAAATGCCAGCGGATGGGAGTCTGCAACGCCGCCGAGTCATTGGTGGTTCACGAAGCGGTCAGTACGACGATTCTCCCCCGTTTAGCCGGTACTCTGCGCTCAAAGGGAATTGAACTGCGCGGTTGCCCGAAAACCTGTTCGTTAATTCCCGAAGCGGTTCGGGCCACCGACGCCGATTTCAAAGCGGAGTTCCACGGCCCGATCATTTCGATCAAAGTCGTCGATTCCTTGGACGAAGCGATCGAGCACATTAATCGTTACAGTGACGCCCACACGGAGGCGATCGTGACGAAGGATCTGAACGCCGCTCGTGAATTCACGACGCGGATCGACAGTTCCGCCGTGATCGTGAACGCCAGCACGCGCTTCAACGACGGCGGCCAGTTCGGCCTCGGCGCCGAAATCGGAATCAGTACGGACAAGTTTCACGCCCGCGGACCGTGCGGCATCAAGGAGTTGACGACGTACAAATACATCGTCTACGGCAACGGCCAAGTCCGCGAGTAAACGCTCAACACGAGCCGGGACCTGTGGTCCCGACATTAAGGAGGACATCATGACTTGGACATCGAATCGAATCGTCGTTGTTCCGATTGACATGTCGGACTTCTCGTTGAAGGCCCTCAAAGCGGCCGCCGGGTTGGTCGACAATCCGGCGCAGCTCCGGATTCTACACGTTTTGCCGACGGCGGAGCCCGTCGAAGCGGGGGTCGTCTGGACCAACGTCGATGAAACCGAACGGATGAATTATGCGAAAATCGCCCTCGAGAATTATTTGAACGAAAACGGTTTCGCCGACCTGACGACGATGATTCGGTTCGGCGATCCGGGCTCGCAAATCGCGATCTTCGCCGACGAAATCGACGCCGGACTCATCGTGATCCCGTCGCACGGCCGGGGGATGCTGACCCGATTGCTCCTCGGCTCGACAACCGATCGGGTGATGCACCTCGCTCATTGTCCGGTGCTCGTTCTCAAAGAGAAGCCGGCCAAAACGTCGTAAATCAAATCAATAAGAGCCGGGACCTGTGGTCCCGGAGTGTTCGGACCATCCCAGGAAATAGGATCATGCAACAGTCGAATCAATCTCGCGTTTTTTTTCGTTTGGCGATCGTCGGAATTATTGTAACGATCGTGTTGAACACGACATCGGCACAACCGCCGCGCGTGGAGCGGGTCGAAGTCGGACCGCTCAGCATCGAACTCGGTCCGAACCGCCAACCGGCGCCGCCGCATGTTCACCCCGCGCCGCAACCGCCGCCCCCCCGTATCGAGGAGGCAAAGCGTCCCATGAAAGCGACCGTGTATGACGGACATTTCGTCAAAAACACATTCATTCCGGAAAAGGGCGGTTCGTTCCTCGTCTTCCGTGATTTCAGCGACTTCGACAACGTTTTCGGTGCCGGCGCGGTCATGGGAGGCCGCCAGAAATTCGTCACGGAAGAGACGTTCAAGGACAACGCCGTTCTTGTCGTCATTCGGGACGGGCTCTGGACGTTCGACGTGAAGAGCGTTGACCCGACTCGTGACGGACCGGTGCTCGAGTACACGGCGGCTCGCAAGAACACCAACGGCAATGCGCGCTTCGTGACGCCGCTGGTCGTGTCGCTCCCCGAAGAAATCGTACGCGATGGAATGGTCGCTTCGTTCATCGAAAACGGTCGACCGGTTGCCAAGGTGAAAGTCGAACGACGTGACTTGCCGGGCGGTTGGACCGAATATCGACCGATGGAAAAAGAATGGGAACACGTTTTCGAAAACGCGATCCGTCGGGAACGTCTCGAACAGGCCGGATACCAGCCGCTCCTTTGCGCAACGCAAGTCGTCGCCGGGATCAAGTACCGTTTCCTCTGCGTGTCGATGCCGGAACGGCGGCACCAAAAGGAAAAGGTCGCCGTGATTTCCGTTTACACCGGACCGCACGGTAAAATCGAAAGCGTCAAGGTCGCCAGCGTTTCCGTCGACGATTAACAATATTTCGCACGAAAACGCCGTATGTCCCTTCCGGAGTGTAACC
This sequence comes from Thermoguttaceae bacterium, assembly GCA_031549705.1. Lineage (GTDB taxonomy): Bacteria > Planctomycetota > Planctomycetia > Pirellulales > Thermoguttaceae > WRKP01. The sequence continues at coordinate 15,793 of JAVBPI010000127.1, read as the reverse complement.
CGATTCTGCTGTTCGAGTTGCGGCAATTGGTACGCAATCGGTTCGTCGTTTGGTTGATGTTGCTCTACCTCGCCGTGCTGGTTCTCTTCATGGGATCCGTGATGCTCGAACAGGGATCCTTGTTCGGCGTGAACGACGAACAAGGACGCAATGCCGCAACGGGACTCCTGGTGATCTATTATGGATTCACGTCGGCGGCGACGCTCGGTTTCGCGGTGTTCAAGACGGCGGGGGACCGACTCCGTGAGAGCCCCGTTTATTTCACGACGCTTTCCCCTTGGCGGACCGCTTGGGGGAAATTTTTGTTCGGATTGGTTTTCGCGCTGTTGTTCCTCTGCATGACGTTGCCGTTCTTCAGCGTCGTTTACCTGCTGCGCGGCGTCGACCTGTACCGGTTTCTTTTCGGACTGTTTACCGTTTCCAGTTCGATTATTTCTCAATATCTGTACGTCATCGTTTTTTTATCCGGTGCGAGAACGGTCGGACGTCTTGTCGGCTTGAGCCTTCCCTTGGCGGCGATCCTGTTGAGCTTTTTCGGGTCGAGCAGCATGTTCATTTACCACTGCCTCTCCGTCGATGTTTATGGACGGTTTTTCGTTAACCAATTGGCCCTGACCTGTTGGGGTGTCGGCGTCATGCTCCTCCTCGCAACGGCACAGATGTCGCCGGAAACGTCGAACCGAATGTTTCCGTTACGTTTGACGCTTACGATCACGCAAATCGTTTTCGCCGCCCTGTTTTGCGGTTCCGGTTTTTTCGTTCCGCTTTCGGCGACCTCGATCGCTTATTTGCTGAACGGATATTTTTGGACGACGTTTCCCCAGTTTTTCGCGGTGTTTATTTGCGAACGGGAAGTCCTTTCCCATCGCCAACGGAAAACGATTCCGACGACGCTCCGGGGCCGGCTCCTGGCGTTTCCGTTATACACCGGAGCGGCGAATGCCATGGTCTGGTGCTTTTTGGCGTTGACATTGGAAATCGTAACCATCGGCATCGCCTATCTCGTCAACGCCCTCTTCCGTCCGTCGGCGTTGAGCGACGAGGATACCTTGCGGGCGACCATGTCGTCGTTCAGTTACGGCCTCCTTTTCCTCGATTACTGTGCGACTTGGTTATTGCTGTACCAGTTGATTTTGTACCGATTATTCTCGCGGTATTGGAATTGGATCGTCCCGTTCTGTATCCTCATGGTCGGGCACTTTGCCTTTTACCTCGTCATCCTGGGTGGCGCCGGACCTTTGGAGTGGATCGACACTCCGTGGTTTCCACTTTGCCGGGGTCATATTTCCTCACACGACGCCTGGTACATCACGGTGCAATATGCCATTGCGATCTGTTGGGCGATGTTCCTCCTCGGCATCGGCGCCCCATGGATTCGTCGCAGTTTTCAAGCATTCAAAAGAGAGTCCGCGGATGAACCGATACGTTAACGCTCTATTATTCGTGGTCGTTTTGTCGAGCATCGGTTGCACGCCGAAACCTGTTGTCGTCCCCCAAACCGTCGATGCTTCGGCAATCGAAACGAAAATCGGCGAAGCGTTCGGCTCCGTGGAGCGGGACGCTGACGGAAACATCATCGGCGTGAACCTTGCCAAAGAACGCGCTTCGGCAACGGACGACATCGTGAGGGCGGCGCTCGAATTACCGAAACTGAAACGATTTCGACTTGCCGGAGGAAGCGTTCAATCGGAAACGCTCGATTCGTTGGCGTCGCATGAATCATTGGAAGAGCTTTTTCTTCAAGACGTTCCGCTTCGGGACGCCGGTCTGCAACGGATCGTCGAATCGCTCCCCCGGCTGAAACGGTTGGCGTTACGCCGGTTGCCGAACATTTCCGACACGGGAATTGCGACGCTCGTCGGTTCGACGGCGTTACGGAATCTCGCGCTGATTGAAATGGACGTTACGGGGAAATCGCTCGAAACGGTTACGGCGATGAAACGGCTCATGGCTCTCGATGTGCGAACCTGCGGTTGCCTGGCCGCCGCCGATTACCGCAAACTTTCCGCGCTCGGAAATCTGATCGATCTGAAAATCGGCGGGTTCGCCGTCGACGACGCCGTGCTGGACGCGATTGCGCCGCTCGGTAATCTGAGCGGTTTGACGATCGACGATTCCATGGTGACGCCGGAAGGGTTCGACCGTTTTCTTGCGACGTTCGCGTCCGCCGCGAAGCTTGAAACGCTGGTCCTCAACCGCAACACGGCGATCCTCGACGACGCGCTGATTCCGCTTCGAAAATTAGCGAGGCTCAAACGGCTGACGGTCTGCGACATGATGTTGACCGGGGCGTTTCTCGAAAAAATCGCCGGAGATGAGTCGACCCGTCCGAAACTGGAACGTCTTTCGTTACGAAAAACATTTTTGTCGCAGGAATGTGCCGTCGCGCTTCAACAATATCCGGAACTTCGGGCTTTGGATATTTCCGGCATCGCCGCGACGCCGGAACTGGTTGCCGTCCTCGCGGAACTTCCGGCGCTCGAAGAACTCGACGCAACCGATTGCGGTCTCGACGACGAATCCGCCGCGTTGCTCCGCAAACGGGAATCGTTGAAACGGTTTCAATATTAAACGCAACGAAAAACCTGCTCAACCTCCGGCTTTGCTTCGAAGTCGTTGCATTTCGGCGGCGTAATCCGGTTTGCCGAGGATTGCGGTTCCGGCGACGAAAAGATTCGCGCCGGCTGCTGCGCAATCGGCGATGGTCGACTCGCCGACGCCGCCGTCGACGGAGATCAGCAGTTCCGGTTTCGCGACTTCACGAACCCGTCGGATCTTTTCCAATGCCGTCGGATCGAACGCTTGTCCGCCGAAGCCCGGCATCACGCTCATCGTGAGGACCAAATCGCAATCGTCGATGAACGGGAGTACCAGTTCGAACGGCGTCGGCGGATTCGAAACAAGCCCCGGCAGCGCGCCCAACCGACGGATTTCGTCGAACATCGGCCGCGGATCGACGGCGACCTCGATATGTACGGAAATGAAATCGGCCCCCGCTTTCCGGAACGGCTCCAAATACTTCCACGGTTCGGAAAGCATCAGGTGAACATCCAACGGAAGCTCCGTGATCCGCCGGACCGCCTCGACGACAGGGATGCCGATGCTCAAATTCGGCACGAAATGTCCGTCCATGATGTCCAGGTGCAGGATCTTCGCTCCCGCCGCTTCCAGGCGACGAATTTCCGTTTCCAAATTGCCGAAGTCCGCCGCGAGCAGCGACGGATTGATCAACGGACGTTCCCGAAGAAGTTGCGCTAAGTCGATCATGTGTTTGGCCCGCGAACCGAAGGTTCCGGCGATTGAAGGTCTATTCGATTTCCTGTTGCACCGTCACGATCGCATCGACCCCCTCGGGCGGTGAAAACGTCGCGTAACAAAAATCGTCGATCAGGTTGTGTCCCAACAGCGTGCGGCTCGTCATCGGAGTCAATGAACGGTAAACCAGGAACTGTTCCTTGCCGAGTTGCACGCGCCAACCGACCGCCTTGTCGTCCGGGACTTTTTGAAGGTTTTCGCCGACCGTCAATTTGCGCCAAGTGTAAGGGCGGCCGACCCGTTTGGCGTCCAAGTCGAAGAACATCGGCGCGAAGAGCGACTGTCCCGTCGTTTTTTGGCGGAGCACGAGGTTCGATTCTTTCGTGGTCAGTTCGGCATCGGTGGTTGCGTCGGTCCATTCCGGCAGTCCGAGCGGCAGCACGCGAAAGAGCGGTTTCGTCGCTTTCGGTGGAACGAAAGCGAGTTCCGTGGCGGCGGCCGTTTTTTTCGGGGTCAGCGTCGGCGAGTAGAGAATCGACGACTCGTATTCGAGCGTTTTCTCCCGCCGTTTACCGTCGCCGTCCCAGAGTACGGTGTCGGCGAGGATCAGGACGCGGTTCGCCATGTCGAGCAGAAAATGCCGTTGCAGTCGATAATCGTGGTCGAGCTGAACATCGATTTCGAAGTAGTCGCAATCGTCTTCCGTACTGACGACCGGTTCGGTCCAATCGCCGAGCGGACGGAGCAGTTTGCCGCCGAGTCGGATCGCGGCGTCCCAAATTCCTATCAGGACCGGTTCTTTCCGTCCGACTTCCAATTCGACGAACACGGAGTTGTCCGTCCATCCGTCTTGCCGTGTCGTTTGCGGGTTTTCGTAGTTCACGGAAAGTGCGAGAACGGTCGCACCGGGCCGGGACAATTTTTTCATGGTGTTCGAAAATGGTTTTTTATACCAATGAGCCGGGGATGAAACGCAGCACAATCCCCGGATACTTCCTACGGTTTGTCGACGGAAAATTTCACCGCGGGCCGTTCCGACATCGGGATCGGTTTTTCCGGGGCGGTTTCGCGGGGCGGAATGTTCATTTGAATCGGGTTTTCACGGCTCAAGAGATCGTGCACCCGTTTGAAGTCGGGGTCTTCGAGTGCCTTGTTGATTCGCGTTTCCGCCTCGGAGACGTCAAGCGTCTCAGCATTATTGAGCCGGTATTCCGCGCTGATCACGGGTTCAGCAACGACCGACGGCGCCTCGGAGCGTTGCCAAGCGACGCCGGCAACGAATCCGAAGACGAAAACCCCCAAAAGGAGCGGAAAAAGTACAAGCGGCTTGCCCATCGACAAACGGTTCTCTAAAATAATCGATTCATCCAAAGAGATTGTCCCTTCATTATAACTGTTTCAATCGTTTTGGGAATCGGAATCATGTTTCGGTCGATTTTCTTCGTTTTTGTCCTCATGGGAGCGTTTCTGTCGATTTCGCTCCACGGCGGAGAGAATCCGCAGCCGGAACCGCCGCGCCGAACCTTGGCTCATTGGGTCCGCCTGATCGATGGTTCGCTTTTGATTGGTCGGGTTGAAAAAATCGACGCCGAATCTCTGCAACTCGACCTTCGATTGGGAAAAGGAGCGCGCGTGACCGTTCCGAGGAAAAACGTGGCGTCTCTACTGGTAATTCCGCCGGTCGATCCGGCGCTGTTTCCGTTTTACGACCGATTGGAGACCCCGGAAAATACCGAAACCGTTCGTTTGGTGAACGGCGATCTGTTCAACGGACGGCTTCGAAGTTTTACGGACGGCGTTTTTCGGTTCGACGTGAACATCGGCGACGGGATATTGATCGAATCGCTTTCGATTCCGATGCGTCGTGTGCGTTCCATCACGTTTTCCGACATGCAAAAGGCACCTCCTTCACCCGCGCAAATCTCATTGGCGAACGGTTCGCTTCTTTGGAATACGTCCGTTGAACATGGGGAACATGGGGGAGTATTTCTGAATTCCTCGTTGTTTTCGCCTGTATTTCTTGACAAAAAAGCTCTTTCGCCGCCTCGCTGATCTTTTTTGGCGTAAAACAGGAGGATAGGGCGATTGCTGCCGAATTTGCCGATTGTTCCATCGGTTCGCATTGTATCGTACCGCGAAAAATCTGTAAGTGATTTACTAATGCTGGTTCGATAATGAACGACAACCGGGGGGGCTTCTGCTTGACTGGGCGACGTTATTCGTCCGTGGATGCCCTAAATGTTTTGGTAGATCACGAACAAAGTAAGGGAAAAACAATGAGAAAAACTCTGAAAAAGTGCCTTGGCGTCGCCGCCGCTCTTCTCGTGGCGAATTTCGCCGTGGCGGAAGTCAAAGCGGACGGTCTTTTTGCGACATGCAGTCCGTGTGCGGAAGTCGCCAATTGCGATCCGTGCGGAGCAGTCGATGGTTGCGGTAAAAAATCCGGTTGGGAATGGGGCGGCTGGATGGAAGCCGGTATCTACGCCAACCAGTACGGTCAGACGAATGCGTATTTTCCTGGAGCGGAACATAATCTCGTTTCGGCCTCGGGAAACACCGCTCTTCTGAACAACGTCAATCAGTCCGATTTCCAGATGAACCAGCTGTGGCTCTATTTGGGAAAGAAGCTTGACACCCGTCGCGGATTCGATTTCGGCGGTCGGATTGATGCCGTTTACGGAACCGATGCCCGGTTCACCCAATCGCAGGGGCTCGAATACACGTCCGGTGCGAACCGTCCGTGGGGCGACGGCGATTACTACGGCTCGATTGCGCAGTTGTACGGCGAAGTCGGTTACAAAAACGTCAGCGTCAAGATCGGTAAGTTCATCACGCCGATGGGACACGAAGGCATCATGGCGACCGAGCGGTTCTTCTACAGCCTCTCGTACGCTTTTGCCGAACTTCCCGTGACGCATACCGGTGCTCTCGCGACGTGGACGCCCAACAAGAAGTTCTCGGCGTTCGGCGGATGGATCAGTGGAGAAGGATCGAGCCGTAGCACCAGTGTGTACAAACACGCCAACGACTTGACATTCTACGATGCCGACAACAACGCCGCGTTGTTCGGTGCCAAGTATTGCTGGAACAAAAAAGTGTCGCTCGCTTACTCCGCTTTGATCGGACGTGAGAACGATTTCTATGTCGGTTGGGGTGATCGTGACTATTTCGTTCAATCGGTCATTGTCAACGTGAAGCCGACCAAGCGTTGGGACTACACCTTCGAATGGACGCTCCGTAACGAAGATGACGGTTATACCGGTGATGTCTGGAATTGGGGCGGCTACGGGATCAACCAGGAATTGATCTATCGGGTCAACACCCGCTGGGCCGTCGGAGCTCGCTTCGAATGGATGCACCGTTATCACTCGCAAGCCGTCAACGCCAGCAATGCCTATGAAATGACGTTCGGTGCCAACTGGACGCCGACCAAATGGTTGCTCGTCCGACCGGAAATTCGTTACGACAAGGTGTTCGGATACGATCCGTTCAACGTCACGAAATCCAACGGTTTCGATGCCCGTGACGAACAGTTCTCCGGCGGTGTTTCCGCCGTCGTCAAGTTCTAGGAATTTCGCAAGAGCCTGGGGGCGTCCCGAAACCCCCGGTGGAGCGGTTCCTAGGCTCCAGGGAATCTCTTGAAACGAAAAAGCCTCCGTGTCAAAACACGGAGGCTTTTTCGTTTCTTGTTTCGTGCAAACCTCAAGCGTAAACGCGGGGTGATACGATTACGGGGCATCGGTTGAATGGCGAACGTACGAAAACCGTGACGGTTCTCGCGGTTCCAACGGGACTTTAATTTTTTTGCGACGAATCACGATTTTCGTCCGATTTGTTCTCGTGTCGGTCGATCGGCCCTCGATCTTCAGTCGAATTTGCGATTATTTCCCACTCCCATCCCCCCCGATAAGGAACGGTCCCATGAAAAAGTTTTTCACATGTTGCCTCGGTGTCGCCGCATTACTTGCCTCGAATTTCGTCGTTTCGGAAGTCCGTGCCGACGGCCTGTTTTCGAAATTCTCGGTGGATCGTTCCTGTTCGGAAATTTCCTGCGAACCGACCTGCGCCAAGCCGTCGCTTTGGGAGTTCGGCGGTTGGGTCGAAACGGGGATTTATGGTAACAGATACGGTCAAAGAAATTCGTACGAAAGCGGTCGGGAACACAATCTCGTTCTCCGTTCCGGTAACACGGCCGTATCACCCAACGTGCAGCAGACGGATTTGCAAGTGAACCAGGCGTGGGTGTTTCTCGGCAAGAAGCTGGACGCCCGCACGTTCGACGTCGGGGGCCGTGTCGATTTTCTGTACGGAACCGACGCCAAGTTCACCCAATCGCAAGGATTGGAATACCGTGCGAACCGCGATCGAACCTGGGGCGAAGGAGACTATTACGGGTCGCTCGCCCAAGTGTACGGCGAAGTCGGATACAAGGAATTCAGCGTGAAGCTCGGTAAATTCCTCTCGCCGATCGGTCACGAAAGCATCATGGCGCCCGAACGGTTCTTCTATAGTTTATCGTACCAATTCGCCGCCCAGCCGCATACGCATACGGGGGCCCTTGCCACATGGAATCCGAATCGGAACCTCTCGATCTTCGGCGGGTGGGTCTGCGGAGAAAACCGGAATCGGGAGTCGCTGACATTCTACAACGGCGATAACAACGCAGCCCTCTTCGGCGTGAATTATCGTTTCAACGACAAGTTCAACGTCGGTTACGCCGCCATGGCGGGTCGTGAATGGGATTACTACGGCTTCGGACAACGCCACAACGATTATTTCGTGCAGTCGCTCGTTCTCAACTGGAAACCGACGTGCCGCTGGGATTACACGTTCGAATGGACGCTCCGCAACGGCGTCGATAAAAACCGTTGGAACGACGGGACTTACGTTCACGAGCACAAGATCGGCACTTTCGGCATCAATCAGGAATTGATTTATCGGTTCAACTGTTGCTGGGCGATGGGCGCACGGTTCGAATGGATGCGAACCTATGACAGCAATTACGAAAACGGCGCATTGTCGAGCGGAAACGTCAACGATCTGTACGAGTTCACCCTCGGACTCAATTGGACGCCGAAGCCGTGGCTGCTCGTCCGGCCGGAAATTCGTTACGACAAGGTGTTCAACCCGAACGACGCGCCGTTCAACAATATCAAAGGAGGCGGATTGGACAACCGCAACGATCAGCTGTCCGGAGGCGTCTCCGCCGTCGTCAAATTCTAGCCGTTGGCCGCGTCGGCCTCCGACACGCAGAAACTCGGTCCCGACGCACTGGAGCTCATGGACGCCTTCGATTCGGACGATACAATACTATCATGCTGAACAGTTCACGACGCCGCAAGCTGATCCCGCGAAAACTCGAATCCAAATCGACGCAACAGATTTGGCTCGACGATTTCATCGCTTACGTCGCCGGAGAGCTCCAGCGATCGGAGAATACCGTTGCGGCGTACCGTCGGGACATGGTTCGTTTTTTCGAATGGCTCGCGGGCCGTTCGATCACCAAGTTGACGGTTCACGAGCTTGCCGATTACGTCGATTGGCTTGACCGGCTGCATTTGAGTCCGTCGTCACGGGCGCGGCACATCGTTTCGCTTCGGATGTTCCTCCGATATCTGCAGCTCGAAGGAAAGCTCAAGGAAAATGCCGCCGAACTGCTCGGCAGTCCGAAACTTTGGGATCGGATGCCGAACATCCTCACGCCGGGACAGGTCGAATTGCTCCTGATCGCCCCGCAGGAGGATGAGGACAAACTTTGGCGACGGGACCGGGCGATACTCGAATTTTTCTACGCTACGGGTTGTCGTGTTTCGGAACTCTCGAATTTACGGCTTCAGGACATCCATCTCGACGAAGGATTTTGCGTCTGCACCGGAAAGGGAAACAAGACCCGAAATGTGCCGCTCGGTCGCCGGGCCATCGAAGCGTTTTGGATTTGGATGCACGACGAGCGTCCCGACGTCCAGCGGCGCGGCGTTCGGTCGGCGGAACGGGATTACTTCCGTTTTTCGGACGAAAACGACGAACCGCAAGCGAATCCGTCGAAAGCGCTGCCGTGGGCGTTCCTTTCATACAAGGGAAAGCATATCCGCCGCGAGGCGATGTGGGAGTTGATCAAGAAATACGCATTACGAATCGGCGCTCCGGCAACGGTCAGTCCGCACACGATGCGTCATAGTTTTGCGACGCATTTGTTGTCCGGCGGCGCGGATTTGCGGCAGGTTCAGGCGATGCTCGGCCACGAAAACATCACGACGACGCAGATTTACACCCACGTCGACACCACGCGGTTGAAAGCGATGCACCAAAAATTCCACCCGCGCGGTTAAACGTTTTGCCGACCGGCGCAGACGCCGGCGCTTCCCCCCTAAATCGTCCAATGAAAACCACCACAAAGAAAGTCGCAACGGAAACGATCGTTTCCATCGAAGGGCGTGTCAATACGACGACTGCCCCCGAACTCAAAAAGGTGCTGGCCCCTCTGTTGGAGGAGACGACCGAATTGATTTTGGACTTCACCGATGTCGTCTTTATTTCCAGCGCGGGAATAGGCGTCGTCGTTTGGGCTCACAAAGAGCTGAGCGGCCGGGGGCGATTGGTTCTTCGAAACGTCAGCGACGACTTGCGGGAAATCTTCGAGATGACCGGTCTGGACGGTTTCTTGAATTTTGCCTGAAAACGGGTCAATGTTTCGACCGTGAATCGAAGGTTCCGGCGCAAGACGGCGCCGGGGCTGTACAACAAACTGCCGCTTCGTTGCCGTCGTGCCGGCGCCTCGTCAATCGAGCCGACCAACGGGGGGCGGGGCTTCGAGGGTGAAACCGACCGCCCCACCCGGCACGGGTATTACCGTTCTTCCAGCGGCACATAATCGGTGATCGTGTTGCCGACGTAAAGCTGCCGCGGTCGGATGATCTTTTGCGTCGGATTGTCGTGCTGCTCTTTACATTGCGCGATCCAGCCGGGGAGCCGTCCGATGGCGAAAATCACGGTGAACATGTTCGTCGGAATTCCGATCGCCCGCAACAGGATGCCGCTGTAAAAGTCGACGTTCGGATAAAGTTTCCGATCGACGAAATAGGAATCTTTCAGGGCGAGTTCTTCCAACTTTCGGGCAACGTCCAGCAGCGGATCGTTCGAGTTGAGCCGGGCGAACACCCTATCGGCGGCGGCCCGCAGGATTTTGGCGCGCGGATCATAATTTTTGTACACCCGGTGTCCGAATCCGAACAGTTTGAACGGATTGTTCTTATCCTTGGCCGCCGTGATGCAATCTTCCGGTTTCATGCCGCCGGTGTGAATCTGGTCGAGCATTTTCATCACTTCGACGTTTGCTCCACCGTGCAGCGGTCCCCAAAGGGCGCTGACTCCGGCGGCGCACGAGGCGAACAGATTCGCCTTCGCCGAGCCGACGACGCGGACCGTCGAGGTGCTGCAATTTTGTTCATGGTCGGCGTGAAGAATCAGCACAAGATTCATCGCGTCTTCGATTTCCTCGCTGACGATGTACTGCTTGTACGGAATCGAGAACATCATGTGGAGGAAGTTCGCGCAGTACCGCATCGCCGGATCCGGATACATGAACGGCATCCCTTGCGACCGCCGATACGAGTACGCCGCGATGGTTCGAGCCTTGCTGATCAGGCGTGCCGCTGCTTCAACGAACAGTTCGTCGTCCCCGAGCGGCAGAAATTTCTCGTAATAGCACGCCAACTGGCTCAGCATCGCCGAGAGAATCGCCATCGGCGGCGATTTCGGCGGCAGGTCGTTGAACTGGCTCCGAATTCCTTCATGCAGCAGCTCGTTGTTCGTCAGCCGATCGCGGAACTCGTTGATTTCCTGTTTGGTCGGGAGTGTTCCGAAGATCAACAGCCAGGCAACTTCGATAAAGTTCGGCTTCGGACGATCGAATTGTTCGATCGGAATGCCGCGATACCGCAAAATTCCCTTGTCACCGTCGATGTAGGTGATCGTGCTTTTGCACGCGCTGGTGCTACCGAGCGACGGATCGAACGTCGTCAACCCGTGTTCGTCGAACAATTTCGAGATGTCGATCGATTTATGCCCTTCCGAGCCGACCAAAACGGGAAGCTCGATCTGTTTGCCGTCAATGGTCAAGACGGCTTTTTCTTCGGTATTACCCATGAATTTCTCCTCAACTGAAAAATTACACGAAGTGGAATCGTTCCATTATAGAATATTCCCCGGAAAATGTAAGGACCGTACCCAAGATTGCCCTGTTTCTCTATTTGGCCGATGTTCCGCGTCCTCGAACCACGGAGTGCCCGCCAAATGGGAATCGGCGAAAATTCCTCTTCCCCCGATTCGGAATAATCGATATTATCCGAGTGGTGGAACCACTTTCACAACCCATTCACGGATGACCCGATATGAACCGTCAGATTTTTCTTGTATTATGTGTCGTCGCTCTTGCCGTCGGTTGCAAGGGGACGCAGGGCCGAGTCATGCACAACGACGAAGGAAACCACGTCGGCAGTAATGCGGCGGGGGCCGAGGTGTACAATCCGATGGTCAAGATCGCCGTCGGCAAACTCCTCGAACGGGCTGCGATGCAACCGATCCAACAGGTTTCCTATCAGAACGGGGTGATGCCCCGTCGGAAAGTCTGTTTCGTCGGTTTGGAGAACAAGAGCATCGAAGAGCTCGCCGACTTCAAGGAGCATATCACGACGGCGATTTCGGAGCGGCTTTCGCAATCGGAACAATTCGAGCTCGTCAGCGACCGCGCCGTCGTTGCCGGACTTCGGACGCTCGGTTTCCGCCCTGACGATCTTTTCATGGAAGGAAACATGCAAATGTTCATCAGCGCAATGGGTCGCGGCGGTACGCCGGTCGACTATCTTCTCTTTGCGAAGCTCACCTCGGGAACGACCGTCGAGAACAAGGACATGCAACGCGACTACAAGTTGACGCTCGAACTCGTCGACACGCAAACCTTCGTTCCGATCATCGAATCGATGCCGATCCGTAAAGAGTACAATAATTCCGTCAAAGGAAAACTCTCCGGTTGGTTCAAGAAATAGTCTTTCCCCTTGTTAGCCGCGTCGCCCCGCGACGCGCTTCCCCCCCCATCGACGTGATCATCACCTTCGACGAACTCCTTTCGCAACGAAAATCGTGGAACGACCTTTGGTTCCGCGGCAGCGCAACGAATCCGACCGCCTTGGCCGAACCGCTCGCTCTTTGGGTGAAGCAATTCGCGCCGAACGCTCCGTTTCGCGCCGTGGTCGTCCAGGACGGCGATCGGTTCGTCGCGGCACTCCCCTTGGTGGGCGGACGGAAAGCGAAAGTGATCTCGGCGGGAACCAATCCGAGCAACGCTTGGAGTCTTTCCGGTCAACTTCTCGTCGACGAAACGCAGCCTGAAAACGTACCGATCTACCTCGACGCGATGGTCGCCGGTTTGTGGCACCTCCCGTTCTCGATTCTTTGGCTCGATCATATTCGTGCGGAATCGTCCGAATGGACCGCTTTTCGTGACGCCTTGAAACGGGCTCGAATCCCCTCGCAATGGTTCCCGCGATATTCGACCGCCGTCGAACCGCTCAACGGTCCGTACGAAACGCTGAGAACGACGTGGAGCAAAAAATCCGTTTCAAAATTGGAAAAAACGTTCGAAAAGCAATATGTCGCTGCGGGTTATGCTTTCGGCATGCTGGAAGATACGGATGCCGTGCTCGCCGCGCTCCCCGAATGTTTTGGACTGGAAAACCGATCGTGGAAAGGCGGCGGCGGCGGAACGATGCTCCAAAGTGGAACCGCCGATTTTTACACGGAAACCGCCCGTCTCCTTGCCGAACGCGGAATGATGAAGCTGGCCGTGTTACGATTAAAGGACGAATTGATCGCCTTCAAATATTGCTTTCAAGGAAAGAATACCCTCTTCTCGCAAAAAACGAGTTATGATCCGAAATATCGTGACATTTCCCCGGGACAGGTGTTGCAACTGCTCCTGACCCGACGGTTTTGCGACGATCCGACGGTGAACCATTTCGATTTCGTCGGCGAAGCGGGCCCTCACCAGATGATCTGGAATTCCGAAACAAAAACAAACGCGCAAGTCGTCGTTCCGATATCCGTTACGGGAAGAGCGTTTTTCTTCCTCTACGACGCCGCGATGCCTTTCGTCCGCCGCTGGAAGTACGGTCCCCTTAAAAAAGGAGCCGGGGATGAAGGCAGTACTCGGCCGCAATCCCCGGACAAATCATGATCACGTTGATGAACCGAATCGCCGCACGATTGCGGCAAACGAAATACGTCGGTCGGCTCGTCAATATTTTGACCGACTATTTATGGGTGCGGATTCTCTATTTTTGGGAATTTGATTTGAATCGAACCGATGCCCCGTGGCGAACCCCGGACGACGGGGCGGTCCGTTGGGGGTTGGCGACCGTCGACGATTGCCGACAATGGAAACGGAACGACGTCGACGGTTTTTCGCCGGACGATTGCGAGTTGTTGATCCAATTAATCGAGCAGGGAAATTTCGTTCTTGCCGGATTTGACAATAAAAACGAAACGAATATTCCCGACTGTTACGCCGCTTGCGCCGTCGGTACCAAGCCGATGACTCAACGGTGCGGTTTTCACATGGAGCCGAACGAAGGAACCATTCGAACCGTATACACCCGAATCCATTCCCGGGGCCGGGGACTGGCAACACGTATTTATGCACAGTTATGCAGGATCGCCTCCGAACGTGGTTTCGGGAAACTTTACGTCGACATCGATTCGTCGAATCGGCCGTCGTTCCGTGCAGCGGAGAAAGCCGGAGCGATTCGAATGAAGGGGACAACCGTTTACGAACTCCGTTTCCTGAAACGGTCGTATGTTTTCGTGCGAGGATCGCTTCGTAACCGTTTCATTAATACTTGAATTCGGGTGATTCCATGATATGCCGTTTGCTTTCACGGTTCATTGTTCTCTGGCTGCTGTTCATTGCTTCCGGTTGCGCAAGCTTCGGCGAACGTCACCTGAAAATCCGTAACGATTTCGAACGGGGCGATCTCGAACAGGCGAAAACGCAGATCGACGAGCGGCTCAAGAAAAAGAAACGGGGCGAAGAAGACGTTCTCAAGCTGAACCAAGCGCTCATCGAGTTATGCAGCGGCAGACCGAAAGAATCGGAAAAGCTGCTCCGGGAAGTCCGGGACCGACTCGACAAATACGAACAAAAAAACATCGCCGAAGGAGCGGCGTCCTATCTCTTGGACGACAACGTTATTTCGTACGCCGGTGAAGATTACGAACGTGTTCTTGTACGGGTTTTCCTTGCGTTGTCGAACCTGATGCAAGACGGAAGCGATGCCCACGCGTATGCTTTGCAAATCGGACAAAAACAGAACGAAATCATCGCCAGGGGATTGATGAAGGATCCGAAGGACGCCGAAAAGAAAATCAACCCGAAGGAATCGTACCGCCAAGTCGCCATCGGACCGTACATCATCGGCGCGTTGCGGGAGGAAACGATTCTCAATTACGATGACGCAAAACGAGCTTACACGGCGGTTTGCGCGTGGGAACCGAACTTCGCGCAAGGCAAACGGGATCTCCAGCGAGCGACCGGCGGCGTGCACAGCGCGAAGGGAAACGGCGTCGTTTACGTTTTCGGATTAGTCGGTCCCGGCCCGTATAAATTGCAACGAAATTCCGAAGTTTCGCAGGCATCGCTCTTTATCGCGTCGATTATTTTGAGCATGATCGGCAAGCATTCCGTTACGCCGGGAATTGCTCCGGTGATGATCCCGTTCGTGGTTCGGCCTCGCGAAGCCATTCCCTCGCTCTCTGTTTCCGTCGACGGCAAACCGGCGGCTCAAACGGAAACGATTACCGATATCGGTCGTATGGCGGAGGAGCAATTCGAAGCGATCGAGCCGCAAATCGTTGCGAAAGCGATCATTCGCCGGGCCGTCAAGAAGGGAATTCTGTACGGAACGAAAGAATTTACGGACGCGAATCCGTGGATCGGTTTGGCGATGGACATCGGCGGAATTATTTGGGAAGCGTCGGAAACCGCCGATACCCGCTGTTGGAATTTGCTCCCGGCGGAAATTCAAGTTGCGCGAATCGAGCTTCCCGTCGGACAGCATACCTTGGCGTTGCAACCATCGAGTCGGATTTATTCACTCTCGAATTCGGCGTATCTTCCGACGCCGGATTCCGTGAAGGTGGGGACAGAGGAATCGCGGACGATTCGGGTCTATGAGGGGCGCAACACTTATGTTCTCGCGAACTTTCCGAACAATCGCCTCGTCGGCAAGATCGTCGTCAGCAATGACGACTTGCCGTCGAACTACTGAGTTCCGGTTAAAAAATGGCCCTTAAATTGGCAGTCCGGCATGATCGAAAAAGGATCGGATCAACTCGGCGTCGTCGCTGATTTTTGTGCGGATTCGACCGCCGCTGCGGTCAAAGCGTCCGTGTCATCCGCCGTGAAGATCGACAGGTCGCCCCGCTTCATTTGATTCCAACACGACTCCACCGGGTTCAATTCCGGCGAGTACGTCGGCAACGAAAC
>JAVBPI010000225.1:0-29249 GCA_031549705.1 Thermoguttaceae bacterium | reverse complement strand
GCGGCTTGCAACCACGCCGTGACGGTCCGCCGTCATGCGACGGCGAGCAGGGCACCGAACAACAGCGAGAGAAAGAACGATTGCGTTTTCCTCGGCAGCTTCCCGGCGAGTCGTCCGGCGATGGTTTGAAATATCGAAACGAATGGTTGTTGTCCTTTCGTCGTCTTCATGGTCGGCTCCTTCTTCGGAGCGATCAGGGAAAAGCATCGGGCTTGCCGGACGTTCCCGAGAGATTCAAGCCCTACCTGTTGGAAAAGCCGGTGGAAGCGACGATTCTCTCTACCGACAAAACAACGAAACGGCCTCGCAAATGCTTCTCGAATCAGTCGACTCCGGTTACGCTGGACAAAGGGAGCGAAGACGGTCTTCTTCCCGAAATGGAACTTCATCTCGTGTCGAAAAACTTTGAGCGGGGAACAGTCAAACTGACGAAAGTCGGGAAATCGCAGTCGGAAGGGGTTTTCGAGCAGGACATCGACAAGAAACCTCCCCGGAAAGGTTGGAAGGTTTCCACGCGGCATCATTGGGTTGCCGAACCGGACAAATGAGCGCCGGAGCGGTGGCAAGGGAAGCCGCGCAATGATCGGCCCCGTATTTTTGTCGCAAATCTTTCGTGAGGAGCGGACCCGCTTGCCGCTCTTGTTTTTACGGGATACAATGATTGAAGTTTATTTTCCACTTCTCACCCTCATGGAGGAATTTCCCATGGCAAAAGCCGAAAAGAAACCCGCCGCGCAGAAACCGCTCACGAAAAATGAAATCATCGCCAACATCGTTGCCGCGACGGAATTGTCCAAGAAGGACGTGACCGCCGTCTTCGACGCCCTGACCGACGAGATCAAAAAGAGCTTCGACAAAAAGGGGGCCAAGGCGTTCGTCCTGCCGGGCCTGCTCAAGATCGAACTCAAGCAGGTCAAAGCGCAACCCGCGAAGAAAGGTGTCAAAAATCCGTTGACGGGCGAAATCTACGACCGCCCCGCCAAAAAGGCCCACCAAAAGATTCGCGTCCGGGCGCTCAAGGAAATGGTCTAGCGGATACTCAGGCGTTCACGAATGGCTGCCGCCTAAAACCGAAGGACCGAAGCAACGGCAGGATGCCGATTTCTCTTGAATGATCGCCGAGGACTGCGCAAGCAAGGTTACGAAATCTTCTGTGAAGTCCCCAACTTCGACCGATGCGAACGCCGAGTCGATATCGCTGTGAAAACCAAGTGACGGAAATTTCTCGCCACGGAAAAGCAACGCCGCTTTCCACAAGAGAATTTCTCCCAATTCTTTTCGCATTGATCTTGCGAACGTTCAAGTCGTTTCCAGCTCGTAAATCCCGGCAAGCGCCCGGTATTGCTGAGCGGCGTCGAGTCCGTAACCGACGACGAACTTCAGGGGAATTTCGAAGCCGACGTAGTCGACGGTCAGATCGACGACCCGCGCATCCGGTTTGTCGAGAAGCGAGCACAGTCGTATTTCCTTTGTCCGGAACGTGTGAAGATGTTCAAGCAGCTTCACCAGGGAGCGGCCCGTATCGACAATATCTTCAACGACCAACACCCGACGTCCCGCAAGATCGACGGAAGGGGGCAGATACAATTCGACCGTTCCCGATGACTCCAGGCGGTTTCCGTAACTGTTAATCGAGACGAACTCGATTTCGACCGGAATCGAAAGGTGTCGTGCCAAATCAGCGAGGAACATGAAGCTCCCCTTGAGAACGCCGAGCATGACGAGCGGCTTGGCGTCGGTTTCCATTCGGGACGCGAAGTCCTCGGAAATCCGGTGAGCCAACTCGACAATCCGTTGTTCGATTCGGTCGGGAGAGATCAATTCTATCAGACGGGATTTATCTTGGGGCATCGTGGTATCCTATCGCAACGGCAGATGATTTCACGCCAACCGCATGCGCCGTTCAAGGTTCGCAACGGTCCAATACGGGCCAAACCAGCTCGCCGCGTTCCTGAGCTTCTTCGTCGACAAAGGCCCCCAGTCTCGGAGCGTTCGCATCGAGCCAAAGGATGATGCGGCGGCGGTCCTCTTGTGAAACGTGATCCTTGTGATTGGCGTCGAAAAGGATCGTGCCGAGTCGGCTGTTGGCCGCGCCGACGTTGCCGGGAATCGCCCGACTGCCACCGGCTTCACCGCTTCGGGTCGAGGTTCCCGACATCCCCCCGGCGTAGAAGAAAACATACGGCCGAAGGTCGGCGAAGTCCATCTTTTGCGGGCCTTTCTCCTGTTCGACATGGCAGCCGACACAGCTTTTTTCGAAAACCGGCTTAACAGTACGATAAAATCCGATCGGTTCGACCGGTCCGATTTCCGGCGACAACTTCGACGGCGGACGGCGGAACGCTTTCGCCTGGATCGTGTTGGAAACCGTCGTTTCCGTCGGTTCGTGACAGCCGGTGCAAACGAGACGCTCGCCGGGATGCACATATGCGACCGAACGCATCGTCTGGACGGCCATGCCATTTTCGTCCAATATTTGAAAAATCAATTGCTTGTTCGGCGGCGCTTCGAAGAAGAAACTTCCGTCGTCTTCGACCGGGACCGTTCCCAGTGGAATGCGCGGCGTGTTTTCGGGAGCGTAACCGATATCCGGCGTGTTCATCCAAGGGTTCGGCTTGACGACGACCTGCAAGACCCGAAGGTTTTTGATCGGTCGGTCTGCCGGCAACGGAACGTCGGAGACGTTGACGTTGATTGCGCCGATCGTTGCCGTTTGATCGGCTCCGGCATGATCTTCCCCCTGCGTCGTTTGTCTCGGAATGATCGGCGGCTTGCTGCGAGGCCGCACCGGAACCGGTTCGGTCAGTCGCAAACGCGGATCGTAACCGATCGGCAGGATTTCTCGTTCGCAAATCAACTCTTCGTTGCCGAAGCGGTCCAAAACGACGAGATCCTCCCAGGAATTGCACAGGAACGTGTCTTCGTTCAACGGCCAAGGGGAACCGTAACGATATTGTCCCCTGGCATGACTCTCGCTTTCCGGAAAAGGAACATAAGGCGTGATCCGTCGGGTTTGGTTCATGTGATAATCGTTCTTCTCACGGAGGTTCAACATGCAGAGCGAGCCGAAGGTTTCGCCGTGATGCGGCGCTGCGGTGAAGACATATTTGTGCGAATCGGGAATCGGGCGAATCTGCATCTCGGTCATCGGCAACGCGCTGGGAGCGTCGGGACACTCCCCCCACCGGTGATCGCCGTGTTTCTTGCCGATCAGGAACGCGATGTCGTCGACCAATTCCGTGAGCGGCTTGCTTTTGTCGTAATCGTCCATTTCGCGCAACGATTTCTTATCGCCGTTGATTTTCGCGAGCGGATTGTGGTGGAGCGTGTGCCAGGGCAACGGATAATTGGCGTGCGGCGCCCGGGGATTCCGGCCGTCGGGAAAACATGTCCAAAAATTCGAACCGTAACAGTTTTCACGATCGGTGTAATCCCAGCGCGTGTAAACGAGCATTCCGTTGTTGTCGACGCTCGGCTGCCATTCGCTCGTCTCGAAGAAACTGAGCGGATAAATATCGCTGCCGTCGTTTTTCATGCCGTGCAGGACATAAGTCGTGACCCGCAGCCAGGCGTTTTCACCGAAACAACGGATGAAACCGCCCCGTCGCTCCGAAATGAAAACGACTCGTCCCTCCGGAAGCGGACACGGATCGAAGTCGTTGTAGGAACCGTCCGTTAATTGCACGATATCGTTTCCGTCGACCCGCATCTTGAAAAGGTTCCAGGACGTGTCGGGAGTCCAGAGCCAACGATGTTCTTGCGAACCGCAATGGGAGAAATAAACCGTTTGCCCGTCGTAATCGAGCTTGGGGTAGCCGAAGGAACCGTAATCGAGTTTCTTCCCGGCCAAGCGTGATTCGGCTCCGGGAACGACGGTCCGTCCGTCGATCAGGTTTTTGATTTCCGGCGTCTTGGCTTTCCAATTTCCGATCGTAAAAATGCCGCCGCCGTGGATCGTGTTGAACCCGAAATTTTGCGTTGCGAAATGTCCGCCCATTCGATCCGAATTCGTCGGGTTGGTCAACCGCGAACCGGCATAGCAGGCGCGGCCGAGAAAAAGAATCCGATCGACGCCGCACAACGCCGGGTCTTCGAACATGATTTGTCGGCGAAGAGCGCAAGCGGCAAAATAATCACCCGGCTCCAATCCCGTCGCTTTTTTCAGCGTGAGCCCGGAACGAAGAAGCAACCAATCGTGCTCCAAAAGACCGATTTTCGAAAGGGGGCATTGCCGAAGATCCGGTTGTCGTTTTTTGAGCAGTTCAATCAACGCCCCTGTGCGGCGCAGAACGATCATTGCCGGTTCTTTTTCGTCCGGCAATACCAGGGCGTGACGGTCGTAAACCTGTTCGGCAGCGCCCCGGGGCAAGGGGGTTCGGCCTTGAATCTGTTTCAAGAGGTCGACGTGCATCTCCCCCCAATGAGCGAAAACGCCCGGTCGAAAGGCGTCGGGATCGATTTCCGTCAGGCCGAATTCCTGCACGGTTTTGCGAAGATCGTTCGGTCCGCCGTCAAGCTTGGGAATGTTCTTGGGAGGTTTTTCACCGGGCATCACGGTCGGCTCGACATGGGGTCCTTCGGTCGGAAAAAGCCTGTCGATCAGCGACGATCGAATACTTGCACGGTATCCGCAGAGCTCGCCGAGCAAGCCTTCAATTTTGTACGACAACCGATTGCCGTCGACGGCACAGGCACGGCAGACCGCCTTCATCGATGCGGAAAAGCCGTCCGTGTCGGGAACCGAATCATCCCGTTCGATCGGTTCAAAGGAACATCCGAGGAGCAATGTCCCGGCGGGTCCGAAAATTCGTAACTCGTCCAAGGCGCCGACGCAATCCAATCCCCCTTCCACGAGCGAGCCGACGGCGAATACCGTCCGTTCCGGCGTTACGGTTTTAGGACGGTTCAGGGGAGCCGACCCGAGGGACTTTCCGTCGCAAAAAATTTCCGCCTTTCCGCACTTGAATTCGAGAGCGACTTTGTGCCAGTTTCCATCGGCGACCTTGACTTGCCCGGTCAGGTGATCGGGATTGTTGCCGGGCATGTAGAGCGACAAACATCCATTGCCGGTGGAAGTGAAAAGCTCCCAATGCCGCGGAGACGATTTCGGTTCATGCGCAACGAGAATGTTGAAGGGGTTCGCATCGTCGATCCGGGCCAGTAATTCGACGCGCAGGGGCTGTTCGTTCAATTTCGGCGAACCGGGCAACATCAGGCCGCCTCCCCTCGGCGAAAAGGCGCGTCCCGACTCGGAACTCATGGACGGCACGACACGCTCGGCCAACCGGTCGTCGGTGTCGACCGCTGAATCGATCGGGGCGATACGATGGATCGTCGGCGGAAGCTGGGCGAACGCGTCATTCCATGCGAAAAACAAGACGGCGGCTATGTAACAGAGTTTTTTCATATCTCGTCGGGAAAGAGGCGAAGCTGTTCGCACGGAGCTTCACCATCCATGGTTGCGTGATCCAACCCTGGATCATTTACAGTTCGGTACCGACGGGCCACTCTTGAATCTTTTCCTTGATCATCCAAAACAATCGGTCCATGTCGCCAAGATATTCCGGGGAGGAACCCGGCGAGAAATTGGCGAGAACGACCCAATTGAAGCCTTCCGAACTTCTTGCCATTTCCGCCGAAGTTCCCGGCATGTTTCCCATGTGCCACCAATTATTGGAACGGTTCACGCTCCAGCCGAGCGCATAATTCTCGTTGCGCGCCGACGGCGTCGTCATCGTTTTTATCGTTTCGCTTTTCAAGACATCCGTTACCTTGGAAAACCCGTCGATGCGGACCAGTAATTTCAGGAGTTCGACGGGGTTGGCCACCCATCCGCCGTGAGCGTCCATGTGGAGCGGCGAGAGCGCATAAGGGGCTTGATTTTTGTCGGCCATGTATTCGACTTCATCGGGATCGGAGATATTTCCTCCGATTCTCATCCCTTTGATTCCACACGGCGATAAAATGTTCTTTTTGACGTAATTTTCGTAGGACATGCCGCTTTTTTTCTCGATGATCCTTCCGAGGACGCAGTAACCGAAATTGGAGTAGGCATGCTGCGTTCCCGGCGAATGCTCCAGCGGATATTCCCGAACGACGGTTCGCACGAACTCTTTCCCGCCGACATTTTGCAACGAAAACATCGGGTCCCTCCTTGCATTGCCCCATCCCCCGGCCGTGTGTTCCAGTAATTGTCGCACGGTTATTTCAGCCGGGCGATTCTCCCGTCGCGGAACACCGTACTCGCCTCGTAAAATCCCTGTTTCGCCGAACACTTTATCGTCGAGCCCCAGTTGTCGGGTCTCGACCAGTTTCATCACGGCAATCGCGGTAATCGGCTTCGACACCGAAGCGACTCTCATGCGATGCTCCGGCGTCAATGGAATCTTGTGCCGTACATCGGCATAGCCGACCGCCCCCGCATAGACCAGTCTTTCCTGATACGAAATGGCCATCGAAACGCCGCCGGGCAACGAATATTTGCGGCAAAAATCCCTTAAAACACCTTCGATCACCGCCTTGTTCTTGAGGACGAGAGGGTCTGCCTGAACGTCATCCGGCGTGGAATACGCGGCATCTTTTCGCTCCTTGTGCCGTTTTTGGAGATAAGATTGATCCGCTTTCGAGAGTTTTTCAAACGGTATTTCGATTTCTTTTTCGTCCGTTTTCACCAGGAGAACGTTTTTACCGTCACGGGAAACAATGATCAACTCCGCTTCGATTTTAGGCGTACCGCCTGACGAAGAGCCCCTACGGACTTCAGCGGCGGCGACTGCCAAGGAAAGCAGGACGCAAAAGAAAACGACAAGGCAAACGGTCTTTTTCATGGTGATTTCGCTTGTCACTTGGTTCAAAGCCCCTCGTCGAATCGTCCGGCGATGGTTTGGCCGCAGAACTTGCAGCACGATTCCTCGTCGACGTCGATTTCCGTAACACCCATGCCGTTCCTCGCAATCACCGCCTGGTGGCATTGCGGACAACAGGTCGTCTGGCCGGCGGGGTCGTTGATGTTCCCCGTGTAAACGTAACGCAATCCGACGTTCGTCGCGATTTCCCTTGCGTGAAAAAGCGTCGAGGGGGACGTCGAATCGATGTCGAGCATTTTGTTCATCGGACGGAACGCTGAAAAATGGAGCGGCGTTTCCGGACCGAGCGTTTTTCGGAACCATTCCGCGAGCTCCGTGATTTCGGCGTCGGAATCGTTCAAGCCGGGGATGAGCAACGTCGTGACTTCGAGCCAAACTCTTCCCGTTTTCTTCAGGTACCGGAGTGTTTCCTTGACCGGCTCCAGCGTTGCGAAACATTGTGTTCGATAAAATTCGTCGGAGAACGATTTCAAGTCGATGTTCGCGGCGTCGATGTGTTCGAAGAACCAGGGACGTTTATCGTCCGTAATATATCCGTTCGAAACGACGACCGTTTGGAGCCCCGCCTTACGGCACGCCTTGGCGACGTCGACGACGTATTCCGCCCAAGTGATCGGTTCGTTGTAGGTGAACGCAACGCTACGGCAGCCGGTTTCCTTGGCGACCTGAACGATCTGTTCCGGCGATGCCTGAACACGCAACAGATTTCGATCGCGGGATTGAGCGGTCGTCCAATTCTGGCAGAACGAACAACCGAGATTGCAGCCGATGGAACCGAACGACAGAATTTTCGAACCGGGATAAAAATGGTACAGCGGTTTCTTCTCGATCGGATCGACCGCCAGACCGGTATTCAAACCGTAAGTCGTGAGGACGATTTTCCCTTCACGACACTGGCGCACACCGCAGAAGCCGAAACCGTCATCGGAAATCGAACAGCGCCGAGGACAAAGATCGCATTCCATGAGGTGTTGGGTGTTTGGTTTGGGGTTTGGGGTGATGGATGATGAGGAAATCCGCTTGCGTCTTCCCAACACCTAAAACCCAACACCCGACACCCATCATAAAAAAAGCCGCGGGGACGATCCTTGTTCCCGCGGCAATTACGATTGATGGGCTGTGCATCGACCGCAAATCAAACGGAGAGAAATCCATTCCTCTCCTCGTTGTCGAAGTGTTCCTCAAACATCCGTGCATCGGAGACACTACGCGGGCCGCAGGTCAGGCTCCCGAAAGAGCCGCCCAGTATGCGTCGCCCGAAAAGCACCACACATCCATGCGTGGCATCATTTTCATGATCGGAGCAAGATAGTAAAAACCTTTCGATACGTCAAGACGAAAACCGGGTGTTCTTGAAAAAATTGAAGAAATACACCCAAACAATGCTTACCGGCTAACAATAGTTTTGAACGCAGTCTCCGCAAAATCCCCAGCGCTCTGTGCAATGAAAACGCAAACGTTGTTCGAAGCGTGTTATTCAATGGACGGTTGGGTGAACGGGTCTTCAAATTCGGCAAATGGGGATGCATCGCTGGAAAACGGAGACGGCGTTTCGTCGATCTGCTTGACACGGCTTTGGGGCACCCATCGCACCAATTGAAACGACGTTCCCGTCGGCAGCTCACCCTGCGGATCGAACTTTTGCGCGTAAATCACCAAGGTCGCCAATCCAGGACGGGGAGCGTTACCGACGCGAACCTCCAGTTTCCAATGCCGCACCCCGTCAATCGATTTCGCCGCAACCGGTGCGATCGGATTTTGGTTCGCAAGGAGTTCGTTCAACGTCGTTTGGCAAGCGAGTTCGACAGCGGCAAGATCCGCGGCGTCGACGGAACGCTGGTGAGCCGTATGCGTCAAGCCGAAAATCGCAACGAGTCCCAAAGCGAGGATCGCCGTCGCGATCAGCACCTCGAGCAGAGAGTATCCTCGGTTCCGTCGGGGAGACCGTCCCCGGCTCGTTGAGGGGGTATTCAATTGTTGACTTTTCACGCTGTTTATGCTAACCTTTTTTGATCGAAATACAACCCTGCCGGGAGTCGTCGAGATGGTCCCCCAACCGAATCATTGGCCGTCGCCGTTTATTCCGTCGGAAATTTTTCCCGACGCCGAATCCGCCGACGCCGACGGTCTTGTCGAACTCGGCCTTTCCATGACGCCGCCGATCCTGTTCGACGCTTACACTCACGGTATTTTTCCTTGGCCGTTCAGCACGTCGATGTCCGGTATTCCCAACCGGCTCGGTTGGTTTTCGCTTGATCCCCGCGGAATTTTCGAATTCGGCGAATTTCACGTCCCCCAACGGCTCGCCAGAACATATCGGAGCGGCAAATTTCGGATCACCAGCGACGCCGACTTCCGGGGGGTGATCGAAGGTTGCGCGAAGACCCCCTATCGGCAAGGAACCTCTTGGGTGACGCCGCAACTCATGAAAGCGTACTGCACGTTTCACGAGATGGGATTCGCCCACAGCGTCGAAACGTGGTTGGACGACCAATTGGTCGGCGGCGTCTACGGAGTCGCCATTAACGGACTCTTCGCCGCCGAATCGATGTTCCGTGTCGAGCCGGACGCCTCGAAAGTTGCGTTGGTCGCCTTGAACGAACACCTCCAGCGGCAGGGATACACCCTCTTCGACATTCAGATGGTCACCGAAAACACCGACCGATTCGGAGCGGTCGAAATTTCGAGAACCGAATACCTCCAGCGGCTCCATGATGCATTGCAATCCCCGGTTTCCTTCGGGAAGATTGGTCAATTTTGCAAAGATGGGGAACTTTAGCCGAATTTCCCGTTTTTTTCAACATTTTTGTCGCCTGACGGTCTGCTTTACCATAACGGGATGTCGGGCAACGCTGTTTGTTGCCCTTTGCTCAACAATGTAGTCCGGAGAGTACTGCAATGTATACCGCCATATCGCTTGTGATCGCTTCGATAATGGGGGCCGATCTTTTGATCGAATTGGTCGAAAAACGCTGCGCCGCCAAACGACGATTCATTCAGAATCGATAACAAACCCCAACGCCGGTTTCGGCTCTTTCCCGAAACCGGCCCACCAATATTATGCTTTTACGCTGCTTGATTCCCCTGTTTTGCTTGACTCCCTTCATTGCCGCCGAGGATTGGACCCGATTTCGTGGTCCAAACGGTCAGGGAGCGGTCGAAAACGTCGCTGTCGACCTGCAATTTCTGCAAAACCCGCCACTCTGGAAGGCTCCGCTCCCCGGAATCGGAGCGTCGAGTCCGATCATCGACGGCAATCGGGTTTATATCACGTCGGCAGTCGAGGAAAAAGCGGACGACACGCAAGCGGAACGGCCCGTCGTTCTCCATGTCCGCTGTCTTGACATTTCGGACGGCAACGTCATTTGGGACCACACGGAACGGTTTACGGCGTTCAAAAAGCACCGTTTGAACACATTCGCCTCAACGACGCCGGTCGCCGTTGGGGATCGACTCTTCTTTTCCATGGCGACGCCGAAAGAGTACACCGTTGCCGCTCTCGACAAAAAAACGGGGAAGCCGCTCTGGAACCGCAAGCTCGGACCCTTTGTTTCGGAAAACGGGATCGGCTGTTCGTTGATGGTCGTCGACGGACTTGTCATCGTCCCAAACGAACAAAAGGAAAAAGAGCAAGCGGGTGAGACATGTGAGATTCTTGCCCTGAACGAAACAACAGGCGAAACCGTTTGGCGTTTGCCCCGGACGGTTTTTCAGACGTCGTCGTCGACCGCGTGTATTTGGAACGGCCAATTGATTACGACGAGCAGCGCCCACGGCGTCAGCGGCATCGACCCGAAAACCGGCGAAGAACGCTGGTCGGTCCAACCGATGAAGCTCCGTGTCGTTTCCTCGCCGGCCATTGCAGGAGATTCGCTGTTCGTCGCCAACGGCGTCGGCGGCGTCGGACGGGAAATGTTCGCCGTTCGCACCGATGGAAAAACAGCGACGGTCGCTTACGCATTGAAAAAACCGTTCGTCGTACCGTATGTTCCGACATCCGTGGCGGCCCGAACATCGGCGGGAATCCGTTTGTTCACCGTCGGCGATTTCGGTGACGTGAATTGCGTGGATCCCGTTTCAGGAAAAACGGTCGGCACGGTGCATCTGGAGGGAACGTTTTACGGCTCGCCGATCGTGCTCGGCAACGTCATGCTCGTCGTTTCGTTCGAAGGAACACTCTACGCCGTGGAGGTCGCCGACACGCCGACATTGCTCGGCAAACGGGAACTCGGCGCTCCGTCCAAAGGAACGCCGGCGTACTCCGAGGGACGATTGTTCCTCCGCACCGATTCGGAAATTTCGGCTTTTCGACTTTAACGGGTTACAACCTCGGGCTGAATGATGCTCAAAAGACGCTTTTGAATTTGGGCAACGGAGTCCGCCAAGTTGACGGTCGCGAATCGGAAACGGTGTCCTTGGATCTCCGCCCATTCGTCGATGGCGGCGTCGACCACCGGATAAAGAAGGATCCCTTCGGAATGGAGCGACAACGGATCGTCCGGCGAAACCTGTGAGAGCAAATAGGCGTAGAGCTGATAAATGTTCGACGAGTGAAAACGTTTCCGACCGTACTGACCGATGCCGAAAATGTTCTTGAATTTCGTGTCGATGACGATTCGTTTTCCTTCGTGTCGGTTCTCGAGAACAATATCCGCACGCATTTTCGGCATATGCCGTGACAGGTGTTTGCTTCTCTCGCCGATCGGCCAATCAAGGCGTTTTTCCCATTCGATCTTCCAATCGTGACCGGACAAATGGTAACGATAAAAACCGTAGACCGCCCTTTGAAAGAGCCATCGCAACCAGATGACATCCCGCTCCGGCCGGTAGAGTGAGACGTTCCCCGCCGTTTCCGTCGGCATGAGAAAATCGAAGATCAGTTTCGCGGCGGCAATCATCATGCGGTCCTCACGGCAATGAGGCGGGATCCGAATGGCGTCGACTTCGGAGCGATGCGGCACGATGGACGCCACGCCGAGTCGTTCAAAAGTCGTTGCGGCGGAACGGCATTCTCTTCCGATCCCGGAATCGTGGACCAGGCGGGCGGCTCGAAGCAGCGCGGCGTGAACGAAACGGTTGAGTGTCGAATCGATCGTCAATTCATCGAACGAACAAGCGACCCGTCCGAGTTCGAGAAGCCGCTTCCGTTCCGTTTGCAGAATGTCGATCCGTCCTCGAACTCGTGGGAGCACGTCGTTTCGGCGACGATAATCGTAACTCAGATTACGTCGGAACCGCCGCCGGACATTGTCGACGAGCACTTTCGCAACGACATCGGCGATCTCGTCCGGCATTTCCTCGGCGTCGATGCCGGCCGCTCGGTGGTGTCGACACAAATCCGAAGCGTACAGCATCAGGAGCCAGACATTACGGACGGGAATCGCCGTTTTGCCGCTCCGGACATTTTCAACGGAGTTTGGGGAAGCGACGTCGGACATCAGAATCCCTTCAGCAGTTCGTCTTTGTTTTTTCGAACGGTTTCCGGCAAATCGTGCCAGTATTCCTTGAGGAGCGGAACGATTTCCGTTTCGATTATATCCCTGTACCAGGCGACGGGATCGGCGATGACGTCGTGATCTTTCGCCGGAACGAAAAAACTGTGTCCGATTCGAAACTGCGGGCCGAGTTCAGGGGCGGCGGTAATACCGTCGTTGAGCTTGTTGATTCGTTGCGCAACGGTATCCAAAAAGTCGTTTTGAAAAAACCGCTGCATGTGCTCCTTCCATTTGACGCCGATACGGGGTTCGAGGTCGACGAACGCAAAGCGGCGGCGGAACGCGAAATCGACTTGGGCGAGTGATCGGTCCGCGGTATTCATCGTGCCGATCAGGTAAAGATTACTCGGCACGAAAATACCTTCGCTCTTCTCCCCGGGTTTTCTGTAGGTAATTTCCAGAGCCGCGTCGGGATGTCGTTTGTCGGCTTCCAGAAGGGTGAGCATCTCGCCGAAAATCTGCGCCGGATTGCCGCGATTGATCTCTTCGATCACGAACACGAAATCTTTTCCCGATTCGTTGCTCGCGGTTCCAATCATTTCGAGGAAAGGACCGTCGATCAATTC
The DNA here is from genome assembly GCA_031549705.1 of Thermoguttaceae bacterium. Lineage (GTDB taxonomy): Bacteria > Planctomycetota > Planctomycetia > Pirellulales > Thermoguttaceae > WRKP01. Next base: position 16,322 of record JAVBPI010000225.1, on the reverse strand, counting down.
GAGCTTGACGCCGTCGGACCCGCCGGGACGCCAGCCGCGAACGAAATCTTCGTACGACATGTTCGGATGAAACTGAACGGCACGCAAACGGCTGTCGTCCTTTTCTTCCATCAGCGCGTAGGCGATTCTCTTGGCGAGCCAGGTTTTTCCAGTACCGGGCGGCCCTTGCAGAATCACGTTTTTTTTCTTTCTCAATCGCTCGAGGATCCGCTCGATCTCGTTACGTTCGAGAAAGCTCCCTTCAGCAACGATGTCATCAACGGTATAGCGATTCCTGGAAACCAAGTCGGCCTGTAATCTTACATCGATACTCTCGACGGAACCGTCCTCCGGTTCTTCATCTTCTTCGTCGATCAGCGTTTTTTCGTTTTTGATAACAGAATCGCCATCCTTCCAATACCATGCCTTGTCGGAGAGGCTCGGAAACGAGTGGACCGGATACTGTTCGTCCGTGAAGTTCGCTTCCAGATTTTCCCTCAACGTGAGGTAATCCGCGCCGGTGATCAATTCACCCCCCTTCGCCGACTTCAATATCGGGAAATTGATTTTCAGTTTTTTGGTGATGTAATCTCGGGCTTTAATGTCCAAGGGCGGGAAAAACCAAGGGCGAGCCCAATAAAGACCAATCGTATGTTTCCATTGCAGCCCTCTGACCATGTTCGCATTGTCGAATGCTTTGATCAATCGGCCGGGATCGCTTTCCTCGCCGTCGGCAAGACGGATGGCCGCTTCAAAGAGAACCCACAGACACTCGATATCGCCGCGGTCACGATCTTTTTCAAAGGACTCGAAAAAAGAACCCCGATTGTCCAACAGTGGAATCCCCTCGAAGGTTGTCGGTGCTTCGGTTTCACATCCCAGAAACCGACCGATTTTCGTTCCGATCGCATGCCGTTTTGTATCCGGCATGATGGGACCACGATTGAAAATCCCCATCACGGTAAACGGGCTGATGTCTTTCAGCGGTCCCTGCGTGCCGTCCGAATATTTATCTCGTAAATAGTCGAATCCGTCCGTCGTTTTGGCGATTTCATAAATGCCGTTCAACAGCGATTGCCGATCGTTTCGGTACTTGAGCAGCGACGTGGCCATTTCCATGTAAAACGGCACCCAATGGTAATGGTCGCCGAAACGCTCCGCCCAATACGGATGATTGCGCATGCGATCAATGGGTTGCGGCACTTCATGAAACGCAAAATCGATCAACGCTTGGGCCATCCAATCTTTTACCGGCGGTTTCCAAATCGGATAAAGACCGACGTAAAGATACCATGGTTTCGGCTTTTCCAGAGGAGTCCACGCGACCTTGATGCCGCGTCCGTCTTCGGAAGCCTCTTGAACGGTCCCGACGGCGTAGATGTCCATCGTAATAACCCACCGTCCGCGGCTGTTGAACGGAGCATCGTCGATACAATACCGAATCGCCTTAAGAGCGATTCGGTCCCCCGGTTTCATGGAACGAACCTGTTGCGTCAGTTCGTTTGGCGATACCTTCGTCTTGCTCGGGATCTCCCAGATGTTTTCGGACAGAAAACGTCGGTGCTCCTCCGTTTCGGGACCGGGTGTTACAACAAACCAAGAGGAAACCGGCAACGGCGACGTGGACATGGAGAGATTTCGAGTGAAGTTTTTCCGTTAGCGTTATCGGTTCTTCCACCAATCGCGGAACGATTCCTCTTTCGGAACGGCGGGGAGCGCCCGACCGCGGGTCCATTGGCCGAGCTTGTCGGGATGCCAAGGCAGAAACGGAGCGATGTGGACGCCGAGTTTGATAAACGACATCAGCGTGCGGAAGCGGAAGCCGCTTGCCATCCAGAAGGCGTACATCTTCCACGTCAGCGTTTCGAGCGGATTCCCCGCCGGGGTCCCCGCCTTGACCGCATCCCGACGGAGCGCAACGTGGTGGTGCGCCAAATCGATCTTCACCGGACAGATCGACGAACACGCCCCGCAGAGTGAACAGGCGAACGGCAGCTTCCACGCTTTTTTGATCCCGACCAGTTGCGGAACCAACACATCGCCGAGCGGCCCCGGATAGACCCAACCGTACGCCCAACCGCCGACCTGTCGATAAACCGGGCAGTTGTTCATGCAGAGTCCGCAACGGATGCACTGGAGAATGTCCCGCAATTCCGGATTGGCCAGCGCATTGGTCCGACCGTTGTCGACGAGGATCAAATACATCTCCCGTCCTTCCGCCGGACCGTTGAAAAGATGGACGTACGACGTCAATTTCTGGCCGGTTCCCATCCGGGGGAGCATGTTCAGAAAGAGCGGCAAGTCGTCGAGTCGCGGAATGATCTTCTCGATTCCCATGAACGCGACGTGAACTTTCGGTGCGGACGTCGACAAGCCGATATTTCCTTCGTTTTCGACCAGGCAGAGCGTTCCGGTCTCCGCAACGCCGAAGTTGACGCCGGAGAACCCCATTTCGGCGTCGATGAATTTCTGCCGGAGCCTTTTGCGGGCAATCGCCGTCAATTTTTTGTGTTCCGCCGTGTTTTCTTCGCCGAGCTTTTTCGCGAAAAGATCGCCGATCTCCGCCGCCGAAAGATGCAGCGCCGGCGTCACGATATGCGTCGGCCGCTGTCCGGCGAGCTGCACGATGTACTCGCCGAGGTCCGTTTCGATCGCCTCGATGCCGTGCTCCTCCAGAAAATGGTTCAGTCCGATCTCTTCGCTGACCATCGACTTCGCTTTGACGGCGGTTTTGACGTCGTACTTCTTCGCCAAGTCAAGCACAAGCCGATTCGCTTCGTCGGCGTCGGCGGCCCAAAGGACGTTGATTCCTTTTTCCGTGAGCTTGGCGACGAACTGTTCGAGCAGCGTGTCGAGATTCGCCAGGACGTAAGCCTTGATATCGTGAGCGGTTTGCCGCCAACGGGGCCAGTCGTCGATCCCCCAGCAGACGTTGAGGTTTTGCTCCGCCGATCGCAACGAGGTCGGCAACAGGGCCTTCGGACCGTGTGGTTCGGAAAGTCCTTTCGTTTCCTTCACGAGAAATTCAGCACCAGTCATGGGAAGAACGTGGTTCGGGGTTCGCCACATCCGCCTGCGGTGCGATGAACCCGGTGTTGACGTTGGTTTGGCCTTTCAGCGCACCACAGGCAGATGCGGCGAACAATCATCGAATCCAGCGGGTGTCGAGGTCGGGACGGTAGGGAATGCGGTTGTAAACCTCATCACCGATGTGTCCGATCATCAAACCGCCCTGAACGGTCTGTTTTTCAGTCAGGCCGAGCCATTTTTTGATCGCCGGATCACTTTGAGCCGCCCGAATGAAAAATCCGGCCCAACAGGAACCGAGCCGCATCGCGGCTGCACAGAGGTCCAGCGTTTCGACCGCGATTGAGGTGTCAACGACCGGCCAGATCGCGGTTTGGTCGGTGTAGGCGATCACGAGGACCGGCGCGTCCCGCAAAATCGGGTCGATTCCTTGATCCCAAACAACCGGGAGCGCCTCCAATCCCTTAACGCCGCGCATCCAGTTGATGACCAGCTCCGCGACCTGGCGCACTTTTTCTCGCCCGCTGACGACGATCCATTTGACGGGAAGCCCGTTTTTGGCGGAGGGCGCCCAACGGAGCACGTTCATGAGCTGTTCGATGACTTTTTCGTCGACCGGTTTCGGCGCGAAGCGCCGGACGGAGCGTCGCATTCTGACGAGGGTGGCGATGTGATCGAATCGGGGAATCGTTTCCTTGGAAATCGGTTCGCACATTTTCACGTCGACGCCGTCGACTTTGATGGCACCGACCGGACAAGCGGCGACGCAGTGATTGCACGAAATACAGTTGTTCGCGGCATCGGGAACCGTCGAGGGATAATTGTTCGGCGATTCTTGTACATAAAGGCGGGAAGGACAAGTCAACACGCATTGACCGCAACGAACACACAAATACTTGTCGATAACGATTTTTTCCATGAACGAAGGGATTGCAGAAGAAGAATAACGGAAGGACGCGGAGTACCGGCTAAATGGGGGGCGGCTGAATAACCGCTAAAATTGTACTTCGATTTGATAAAAAAACAAGGCACGGTGTTGAATTCCCCGCACCTTACCTGGCCGTAAAACAGAAAGCCCTCTTTTTCGTTACCGAAAAAGAGGGCTCCTGGTTTCGAGTCGACGTTCATTGCGGAACGTCGGACGTCATCGAAAACTAGTTGCACGCCGGAGCACAAGCAGCCGGGGCACATCCGCCATCGACCATGGCACCACCGTCAACCACGGCACCGCCGTTGACCATGGCACCACCGTTGACGACCGCTCCGCCGTAGACCGGACGAGCGACGCTGGTGGAACGATAGACTTGGGTCGGGACCTGGTAGTTGACGACGCGCGGAACGCTCTTCGTCACGGTGTACGGAACCTTCTTGGCAACAACGTCGTATCCCATGACGGTCTTCGTGTACTGTTGCGGCACGAGGACGGTGTAGTTGACGTTCTTGACCTGCGTCGAGTATTCCATACGGCACACTTGGTAGTTGACGACCTTTTGTTGGTTTTCAACGACGTTGCGGCAGACTTGGAACGAAACGTTCTTCACTTGGGTTTCCGGGACCATCTTGCAGACGGTGTAAGTCTGGGACTTGGTTTCCGGGACCATGTTGCACACCTGGTAGTTGACGGTACGGACACGTTGTTCCGAGACCATCCGGCAAACCTGATAGTTCTGGACCTTCGTTTCGGGAACCATCTGGCAAACCTGATAGCTCACGGTCCGAACGCGTTGTTCCGGCACCATCGTGCAGACGGTGTACGGAGCGCTCTTCTGTTCCTGGACCATGTTGCACACCTGGTAGCTGACGGTCTTCGAGCACTGTTCCGGAACCATCCGGCAAACCTGATAGCTCTGGACCTTCGTTTCCGGGACCATTTGGCAGGTGGTGAAGTTCTCGGTACGAGTACGTTGTTCTTGAACCATACGGCAAACGGTCACGTTACGAACTTGTTGTTCCTGGACCATGTTGCACACCTGGTAGCTGACGGTACGGAACTGTTGTTCCGGAACCATCCGGCAAACCTGGTAGCTTTGGACCTTCGTTTCCGGAACCATCACGCACTTGGTGAACGGAACTTCACGCGTGCAGGTCTGCGGGACCATCTTCGTGCAGTTGATGACCTTCTGGCATGTGGTCGGAACCCAAACGCGCTTGCACACGGTTCGTTGGCTGTATCCGGTGACCATTCCGCCATTGCTGACGACCATTCCACCGTTTCCGCCACCGACGACCATGGCACCACCGTTACCGGCGACCGCACCATTGTCACAACCGACGTTTTCACCGCAACCGGCTTCAGCGGGAGCGCACGGGGTGCAGCTTCCGACCGATCCGCCGACGACAGCACCACCGACGAATCCGCCATTGCCGTTGACCACGGCGCCATTGACGCAGCGGCTGTAGCACGGGGTCGAGACGGTGACGTACTGGTTCTGCCAGCTTCCGCCGTTGGTGTTGACGACCTGTTGGTACTGAACCGGCTTGCAAACCGTGTAGGTTTCCGTGCGGGTACCTTGTTGGTAGGTCGGACGCATGACCGTGTAGGTGCGCTGCTTGGTTTCATAAACAGGGCGCATCACCGTGTACGGCACTTGCTTGGTCTGCGTGGAGTAGACCGGCTTGTTGACCGTGTAGGTCTGCTGCTGCTGTTCGTAAACCGGCTTGCAAACCGTGTACGGGACTTCGCGGGTCTGCTGTTGGTAGACGGCGCGATTGACCGTGTAGGTCCGCTGCTTCGTTTCGTAGACCGGCTTGTAAACGGTATACGGAACTTCCTTCGTCTGCGTGGTGTAGACCGGACGATTTTCGACCCAAGTACGAACTTTTTGTTCGTAGGTCGGAACCATGACGGTGTACGGGACTTCGCGGGTCTGCTGTTGGTAGACGGCGCGATTGACCGTGTAGGTCCGCTGCTTCGTTTCGTAGACCGGCTTGTAAACGGTGTACGGAACTTCCTTCGTCATCGTGGTGTAAACCGGACGGTTGACGGTCCAAGTGCGCATCTTCTGTTCGTAAACCGGCTTCATCACGGTGTAAGGAACTTCCTTGGTGACCGTGTTGTAGACCGCTTTGTTGACAGTGAACGTACGCTGCTGGGTTTCCCAGACCGGACGGCAAACGGTGTACGGGACTTCCTTCGTGCGGGTTTCCCAAACGGGGCGCATGACGGTGTAGTTCCGAACCTGTTGCTCGTAGACCGGACGGTTGACCGTCGTGGTAACCTGCTTCGTCTGGGTTTCCCAAACGGGGCGGGTCACGGTGGTGTTGACGACGCGCTGCTTGGTTTCCCAAACCGGCTTCGCCACCGTGTACGAAACTTGTTTCGTGCGCACTTCCGGAACGTACTTGCAGCACGTCACCGTTCGGGCGACCGGAACTTTTTCGTAGCAGGTTTTGTAGCAGGTCATCTGCTGCTGCTCATAAACGACCTTTTGACAAGTACGCATCACCGTCGTGCAGTGATTGACGTAATCGGCCCCACCCCGTGCGGTGACTCCCGCATAGGCACGACTGGTTGTGCCGGCACCACAACAACCGGCTTGAACTGTATTGACGGCGCAGAGTCCGACAAGGACCGCTCCGGCAACCAGTACTCCTAAAAGTTTCTTCATAAACTGTTCTCCTCTTGCGAAGCACATCACGTTGCTTCTCACACTGTTGAAAAGATGGACACTCACTGAAACAAATGCATTCGACTGATAACATGTGGCTGAACATGCTCTCCGCCGCTTCTTGACCGATGTGTCTGGTGCTGTCCAGTTTTCAACACAATCGGCTATCTCGGTAGTGTACCCCAAGAAAGCGGACTTGGCAAGCTGGTAAAAGCCAACAATATTTGGCAGTCGTTACGGCCTGCTAAAATAGGCAGACTTTGACGCCCGAGGTCAGATTATAGGAAATCTACGTCGAGAAAGAAAGACCCCCATTTGAATATTTTGGGAAATATTCTTACCAAACCATCCAAACCCTGCATTTTCAACGTTTTCGTGAATCCCCTCCGTGATATATTTCTGCGCGAAGTTGTAAATTTTACAAAAGTGAACCCGTATTTGGGGAAAGCAAAAGCCGGAATGGAGCCGGTACTCCGATGCAATGACGGCAAACAGCGATAAAATATCTCCGACCGCCATTACGCTACACTCCATTCCGGCTTTCCAACTATTTTTTCGGCGGCATCGGAGCGACGGAAACTTCTTTCGCCTTCTCTTCTTCCGGTTCGTCGGTGCCGTAAACTCTTTGGTTGTAAATGGAAAGGGCATGCAAGGAAACGGCGACCGCTTCCAATTGCCGATCGGACATCGAACCAAGCGACGTCGTCGTCGGGACGCGATTGACCATGCCCATCAGTCCGGCGACCGCCGTTTTGACCTTCGGATTCGAAAGTTGCTGATCCGAGAGCGACAACAGGAGCCAACGAAGAATGTGTCCGCTCGAATAAAGCGTTTCGTAAACGTCCGGATGCGTTCCCTTGAACAAGAAGAACTTCGGATGCCAAACCCCGTTCTCGTTTTGAACCGACAGGACGAATTCCTGGTAAATCGCCACTTGCTGCTTTGCCAGAGAGATCGCACCGGGGAGCGACTTTCCTTCGTCTTCGTACAATTTGACCGCGGCGGTCAGGCCGAGGAGCCAATCCGTGACTTCGCTCGTTCCTTGGTTGATCGAGCGTTTCAGCTCTTCGGTGACCATTTTTTCGATGGACCACGTTTCGCCCATTTCGTTCTTCCACGTTTCATTCGGCTCGGTGTAGAACGACAGCCCGACAAGCGTCATCGACATGTTCGCGCCTTTCGACACCGCCGCTTTTTCCGAAGCGACGAGATGGCCGATCGTGTAAAGATCTTTATCGACCTTTAATTCGTAACTCGGCATGATGTTCGACATCGCCAACAGCGCGAGGAACGAGGAGGGACGAAGTTGATATCCGTGTCCGACCCGGGCGAAAACCCGTTGGCCGTCGGTGCGGAGGAGCGTTTTGCCGAAGCACGGATAGTTCCAACAAAGCGTTCCGATCGAATAAATGTAACTTCCCTTCGGAACACGCCGATCGCGTGGATCCATCGAGACGGCCGGTTGGTAAACCATGGCGTCCGCTCCGTACGGCAACGCCATCAAGAGAACGTCTCCCGGCGTACTGTTCGTCGTGGAAAGTTGGCGTTTCGCATTGGCGGCCAAGGTGGCGCGGATCGCTTTCTTGAACTGTTCTTCCGGCAGGATTTCCGGTTTCCGAACTTCCTTCTGCTCCAGTTTCGGACTGGAGTTTTGGATCGGCTCGTTCCGCAGGATCGTCGGCTGCGACTGCGACGATTGAATCGGTTGCGAAAATTCCCACGACTCCGAATTCGACCGCGCCGGACGGCGGTTGAAGAAGAACTGGACCTGTTGATAGTTTCCGTCGTTCCCCGGTTTCGACGGATGCAGCGAACTGCCCGGCGGAGTAAGCGGAATGTCGTTACTCAACGTCGGCGTTTCGAAAACGGACTCCGGCATCGGGGCTCGTTTGAACTTTCGGGTCGGACCATCGGCACGGAGCCGTTTGTTGTCCGGTGTGAACAGGGAGTCCGGCTCGTCCGCTTCTTCGGTTGCTTGACCGACCGTTGCGGCGTCGGCGTCCGGTTCCGCGGTTCCTTCGAAGGTGTAGTTCGACGATCGGGCGGTTCCCGTCTTCGGGGCGTCGCTGAAAGCATTCCAACCAAGCGTGCTCACGCCGAGCAGGCTTAACAGGAGAAGATAGTTGCGTTTCATTTTCGTGATTCGTAGTTCGTGGTTCGTGATTCGTGGGGGACTGGAAATCCGGGTTTCTCCGTCATCCCCGCGTAGGCGGGGACCTGGAGTGAAAGTTTTCCATTCCGTTGCACCGTGACAGTTTGAACGCGTGCAACGATTCAACAACGTCTATTGTCTAGGTCCCCGCCTGCGCGGGGATGACAATGCATTTTTGCCCAACTCTCATTTGACGGTACTCTCGGTTGCTCCGGTTCGGGCGGCGGGACCGAAGTTCGGGACCGCACTGACCCCCATTTGCGGCGGGTTCGGCGACAACGGAATCGGTCGAGCCGTCCGCGGATAGTATCGACGGTTTTGCGCTTTCGCGGTTTCCTTCAGTTTTTCCTGATCCGCGTCATAATCGTCGATTTGCTTTTGGCGGGCGTCGACCAGTTTCTGGTAATCGCGTCGCGACTGGGCCAATTCGGTTTCCGTCGGACGGTCGATCAGGAATCCACTGGACATTCCGCGTTGCGTGATCGCATTGTTCGCGGCACCGCAACCGTATTTATCCATCCCGCCGTAGTCGACGAGGAAGCTGAAGTTGCTTCCGCAGTTCGACGGTGAGTGGTAGGTAATGCTTCCACTGGCGACCGCCTGGTTGCGACCGTTGTAGGTGTTGCTACCGCCGTAACTGAACAACACGCCGATACTTCCTTCCGCTCCGACTCCCTGCGTCATGCCGCCGGTCGCGTCGAACGTCTTGTCGCCGTCGAAACAGCAGAGGAAACCGGCGGAGAGATCCCACGCCATGCCGCTTCCCATGATCCGACCGCCGATGAAATCGGTGCCGCCGTCGTCAAAGCAGTAGCCGACAGTGTAATGGCAACCGAATCCGTTCGAAAATCGAGTCCATTGCTGTTCGGCTCGCGGCCCTTCGTTGTAAGCGCGAAGGGTGGTTCCCATCCGTTTGTCGTTACCGCCGAAGTCGCGGGCGATGCCGACGCCGAGCCAGTAACCGCCGCCGTGTCCGAAGTAATCGACTTCGTACAGGTCGTCGCCGGCGCCGTCGAGAATCATCCCGATTCCGCCGTTGGCGACTTGACGGATTCCGGCGCCGATCCCCTGGCCCCAACCGTCGTAGCCCGGATGCTCCGGATACGAGTCGATGTAGCGACCGCCGCAGTAATACTGATCGTCTCCCTTGACGTTTTCGAGGACGCCGAATCCGCCGGGAGCTCCGAAACCTTGCGCCCAAAGCGACGCACGGTATTTATCGTTACCGCCCCGATCGACCAGGACGCCGAGTCCCGCCAAGGCGTGTCCCTGAACACGACGTTCGGCCCGATAAATATCGTTGCCGTTTTCGTCGAGGCAGAAGAGCATTCCCGCGCCGCAGATCGTCGATCCCTGGGCGACATCCTTGGCATAGAACTTGTTGTCCCCTTCGGCGTCGACGAGCATCGAAATACCGAGGATCGAACCTCCCTGAATACCGAGCTTCGAACCCGTGTAAGTATCGTCGCCGTGCAAGTCGACGACCACGAACACGGGACGTTTGATGTCGCAGGTCCCTTCACGGTAGGTGTCGTTGCCGCCGAGATCGATCACGCAAACGACATCTTTCATGTCCGGCGACTCAAGATCGTAATCGTTGTTCTCCCGTCCACCGATCACGATGTCGCCGGCAGAGGTCGAAAACCGTTGCAACCGCTGGCCGTTGTGCATGAAGGTTGGGAACGCGTCTTCCGGCAAACGATCGAGTTGGGCGAGCAACGCCTTGTTGATCAGCGGCAGCAACGCTTCGGCGGCGTCGTGAACTCCCGTCTTATCGATTTTGCGCAGGATATCGACCAATTTCCGTCCGTAAGTTCGGCTCGGAATCGTGTGTCCGTTGATGCACTCCGCGCTGATGAACGCCTGTGGGAGATTGACCGTCAGTTCGTTTTTGTCCGCAATCGTCAGCGGCGAAATCGCGCGGGCAAAATGCATTTGCGCTTCCGTAACACAACGCTTGACTTCGTTGAGGGCGTCGTAGGGCGATTCGCACGGAAGGAACCGCACCGACGGACCGGAATCGTTGTTTTCGATCGAATGTCGTTGACGCTCCGCCTCGGAATAACCGCCGCGGTCCGCAACGTCGAGCTTGGCTCGTATCATGGTGAACGCTTCGAGAATCGCTCGATGATCGCCGCAAAGGGCGTCATGTAATTGCCGCGAAAATTCATCGGCGTCGATCACCGAACGGAGCGGTTCGTTGTACAGTTTTTCGTACCACGAAAGTCGAAAACGGCCGTCGACTTCGCTGCCGGTGTTGACCCCTTGCGTTCCACGCAGGGTTCCCCGGGCGTAGTTCTTCCACATCGAATACCGGTCCATGATTTTGCGGTCGTTCAATCCTTTGACCGTTTCGTCGTACAACAATTTGGTTTTCGCCGCCGCAAAGGGGTCGCCGACCCGACTGGCGTCGACCAACAGTTTTCGGTCGATTTCCACGCCGTCTTCGTCGAACGGCGGGAGCGTCGGACGGGGTTTTCGTTCGACGAGGATCGCCGGAATGTCCGCTTCTTCCTCGATCGCTTTCGATTCCTTCGTGCTCGAAGCGGTTTCGGATTCTTTGGCGTCGTTCTTCTTGGGCTCGATTTTGGCGTCCAATTTTTTCGGTTCCGTCGCCGCCGGTTCTTTCTCTTCCTTTTCCTCCGTTTTCGCGACCGATTCTTCCGTTTTCGGTTCGCTCCTTTTTTCTTCGACGACCGGCTTCGGCTCGTCCTGTTTCGCCACGGATTCGGCCTTGGCGGATTCATCCTTGACCGTTTCCTTGGCGTCAATCTTTTTCGGCTCCGCCTTCGGTTCTTCTTTCGGCTCTTCTTTCGGCTCCTCCGAGTTGCTGATCGGCATCGCGTCCCAGTTGGCGACCCCTTCTTCGGCTTTTTTCCCGGCGGGCTTCTCCGTCGACTTTTCGACCGGCTTTTCTTCGGTCTTCTTTTCGTTCTCCTCCACTTTTTCCGAGGAGTCGGCGGCAGGTTCGTTTTTCTTGGCCTCGTCCTTCTTTTCCGCTTCCTTCTTTTCCGTTTCCTTCGGCTTCTCTGCGGCAACTTCGTCCGCCAAGGCGTCCCATGGAGTTGCCGGAGCCGGGGCCGGAACGTTGGTCGTCCGCTGCGCGACCTTGGGAGCCGCGCCAACCGTTTCCGGAACGACCGCTCCCCACGATAATGCAGAAGCGTCGACCGATGCGCGGCGGTCGGCAACAGCCGTTGTCGGCTTGGACGACGGTTCGTTCGGGGTTAGCGTGCTCCAACCATCGACGATTTCGGTTTGCGGCGGTCGGGTTTTCGACGTTTTGACTTTTCCCGGAACAGTCTCTGTCGATGGACTTTTTTCGGTGTTCTGAACCGGTTCGCCGAATCCGGAAATCTCTTCCGCTGACGCGGAAACAGAGAGAAACAGGGCAAAAATTGCGAGCAGAACAGGAAGGCCGATTCCTGTTTTGTTGTGCAGCGTTTTCATCTTTTCCTCGAAGAAATGGTTGGACCTGCGATAGGGTCTGGAAGTCGACGTTCGTATTTAGGAGTATTTCCCAAGCGTCAAACCGCCTAGTTTGGTGAAACAGGGGCGTTGGCTTGGTAAAATATATCAATTATTCCGATAATACAGAACGTAATAGTTCTATTGTCGACCTATCGATAAATCACTCTTGAGAAAAAACGAGATTCCGTTGGAGGTAGGTTGCCGACCGCCGGGCGGCAATGTCCGGTACTCCGGACTCTGTCCTTGATTCGAGTGCGGACTACCGCCCGCTACCGTCCGCTACCGCCCGGCAGTCGGTAGCCTACTTTGGGGAGAATTCATATCCGGCAAACTACACAAACCACGAAAACTTTGCCCACTCTTCCAAAGATTCTTTCTTGAGGGACCCTGCGGAGACGATAAAGAGAGGTGATTGTACGTCTTCACCGACCACGGAGTTGAAACATGGGACTCGGACTGACATCGGCGATTCACATTGCGAGCATGGGGATGCGGGCGTCTGAAAAGACGATCAACGTTTCCGGCGATAACCTGGCGAACGCCAACACGATCGGGTACAAAGCGGAGCGGGCCGATTTTACGTCGTTCCTGCCGTACATCTATAACTACGGTTATCCGGAGAGCACGGCGCATTTCAACGCCGGAACGAATCCGTTGCAGATCGGCATGGGGGTCGAGTTGGCGTCGGTGACGACGGATTTCACCCAAGGTTCGTTCAAGGAGGGGATGACCAATTCGGACATCGCGATCAACGGCAACGGCTTTTTGGTGGTGCAGCAGCCGGGCATTTCAACGCAGTATTACACCCGAAACGGAGCGTTGAAGCTGAACAGCAATCTCGAATTGACGACCAATAACGGCTTGAACGTGATGGGATATGGCGTCAATGGAAATTTCGAACTCCAACCGGGACTCACGACGCTTCGGATTCCGATCAACGAATTGAAGATCGCGCAGCAAACGCACAATGTCACGATCGAAGGAATCCTGAACGCCGTCGGCGATTCGGCAACACAAGGAACCGTGCTGCGAACGAATCCGTTGACCGACCTTTCGAAATCGGTTCCCGTCGACACCGGAACGACGATTTCCCAACTGGCGCTCCCTCAAGTCGAAGGAACGACGACGGCGACCGGAACCTCGACGGCAACCGGAAGCGTCCCCTCCGGCGACTATCTTTATCGTTTCGCTTATGTTGACGCCAACGGCGTCGAATCGGATTTCTCGTCGCCGGTCAATGCAACCGTCGGAACGACGCAAAACACCATTTCGCTGACCAACCTTCCGACGCTTCCAACGGGGGCCGATTACACGACGCTCCGCATTTATCGGGCCGTTAATCCGAACGACGAAACGATGACGCCGGAATTCCTCCAGATCGCCGATTTGGATACGGCGGCGACGACCTATCTCGACGAAGCGGCGTCCGGCGATCCGACGAAAGTCCTGAATCAAGGGCGTCTGAACGGAACCTATCAATATTATGTCACTTACACCAACGGGGTCAACGAAAGTCGTCCGACGGCAGTTGGCGATCCGATTTCCGTCAACGGCGGCAAGCTCGGCGGGCAATTGGAGCTTTCCGGTCTTCCGACTCCGCCGGCAGGAAGCAATTGGACGGGGATCAACATTTACCGATCAACCGGGAGCGACGCCTCCAAGTTTTACCAGATCGGTTCCCTTTCGAGCAGTTCAGCGGATCAAACATTCATCGACCGCGTGCCGGACACCCAGTTAATCAGCGGCAAGGAGATGAATTTCGCGGGAGGGGGAAATGTTCTGGCGAACAACGGCACGTTGTTGGTGAATCTCGGTCAACAAGATGCCTCCGGTAACTTTGTTCATGTTTTCGAAAAAGGAACATTGGTTCTCGAACCGAAGAAAGACAACACCGATTTGCGGGAAGCGACGCTCCAGATCACCGATACGACAACCGTTGCCGATTACCTGGCGTTTTTGAATGAAGCCTATGGGATCCGTTCGACGGCGGACGGTATTCCGCCCGATCAGGGAGCGATCGGAAGCACGATCAACAACGGCAAGCAGGGGGCGACGATTATTGACGGTTCCATGTACCTCACGGGGGACCCCGGAGTCGACAACAAGCTTGTTCTCAGCGGATCGAGCATGTACATGATCACGGCGGCGGATCCCCACAAGGGTGTCAATTTGCCGTGGACGGAAGTTCAGGCCGCCAACGGAGAAAGCACGGCAACCGACCTTCAGGTGTTCGATTCGCTCGGGGCGGGAATCAGCGTTCGAATGACGCTTGTTTTGGAGTCGAAAAGCAACACCGAAACCGTCTACCGTTGGTACGCCGATTCGCCGGACAACCAGCCGAGCACCGGCGTTTCCATTGCGACGGGGAGCGGCACCCTGACGTTCGGACAAGACGGCAAATTACTGAAAGCGTCCAACACGACCATTACCGTGGAGCGGACGGAGGTTGCTTCGGTGAGTCCGACGACGTTCGAGTTCGAGATGAACATCGGCGCGTTGATGGCGTTGGCAACCAACGAACCGGAAGTGACGCAAACGGATCAGGACGGCGCCGGAGCCGGTATTCTTCAGGATTACGCGATCCAATCGGACGGCACGATTTTGGGAATTTTTTCCAGCGATGCCGTCCGAACGATCGGAAAAATTCCGTTGGCGACCTTTGCGAATCAGGAAGGGCTCTACAAGGTCGGCGAAAGTCTCTACCGGGTGAGCGCCAACTCCGGCGACGCCCTGATACCGGACTTGACGGGAAACAATCTCGCCAAGATCAAAGCGAACACGCTCGAACTGTCGAACACCGACATCGGAACCGAGATCATCAACATGGTCCTCGCCTCCGCCATGTACCGTGCCAACTCCAAAGTCATCACCACCTCGAACGAACTGTTCGACTCCCTGCTGAGAATGGTCTAGGGATAGTGGAGAGTTGTGAGTGGAGAGTGAAGACGCAATGTTCAACATTCCCATCCTCTTCACTCTCCACTCACAACTTTCCACTA
Organism: Thermoguttaceae bacterium; assembly: GCA_031549705.1. GTDB lineage: Bacteria > Planctomycetota > Planctomycetia > Pirellulales > Thermoguttaceae > WRKP01. The sequence goes on along the minus strand of JAVBPI010000225.1, from coordinate 1,086 downwards.
CTTTATGATCCGCCTGACCCGATTGAACGGCGACGAGTTTATCCTGAACGCCGAACTGATTCGTTATGTGGAACGCTGCCCGGACACGCTCATCACGTTGACCAACAGCGAGACGCTCATGGTCCGCGAACCGCTCGACGAAGTGGTTCGGCGGGTCGTCACCTATCATCAAGCGAAAAATCTCGTTCCTCGTGCGGAATACCTCGCTGCCCCCGGAATCGTACGCTAAGGTTTTGGGTGTTGGGCGCAAGGGGCGTTCCGCGTGATGCTTGACAAAACAACGACAAAATAGAGAATATACTCGTATTGTAGTAGAGCCGTCATTTCGAACGGAGCGCAGCGAAGTGAGAAATCTCACCTTGTCCAAAACGCCAGGATTTCAGCCCTTTTCTGAAGGGTGAGATTTCTCCCTTCGGTCGAAATGACGGAAACTTTTTCCGTGTTAACACCTGCCTGTCATGGACCTTGGAACAATTATCGGATGCACCTTGGGAACCGGGCTGATCATGCTCTCGATCTGCTTGGGGGGCTTCGACAAACTCGTCATTTTCTGGGACACCCCTTCGGTGTTGATCGTGTTCGGCGGCGCGATTTCGTCCGTCATGGTGGCGTATCCGATGAAAACGGTGCTCAAAACCGCCAACGTCATCAAAATGACGATCTTCAATGTGGGGAAAAGTCCGATCGAGACGATTTTACAGATTACCTCCTTGGCGGAAACCGCCCGACGTGACGGCCTTCTCGCCTTGGAAAACCGGATGGAGGAGATTACCGACCCCTTTCTCGCCAACGGAATCCGCATGGCGGTCGACGGTATGCCGCCGGAAGTCGTCGAAAACATCATGAACACGGAAATCGACGCGATCAACGCACGGCACGGTGCCGGAAAGGGGCTCATCGGCAACTTCGGCAAGTATTGTCCGGCGTTCGGAATGATCGGAACGCTCATCGGTTTGGTGCTCATGCTCGCCGACCTCAACCCGGATACGATCGGCTCCGGAATGGCCGTCGCACTCCTGACCACCCTGTACGGAGCGATCGCGTCGAATCTGTTCATGCTCCCGATGGCGGACAAACTCGGATTTT
>JAVBPI010000219.1:0-16803 GCA_031549705.1 Thermoguttaceae bacterium | reverse complement strand
TGCAATTCCAGATGCGCAACTGGTACCATTTCGTTTGGCTCTGCGGCGACAACATCTGCGAACAGCACGTTCACAACCTCGACATCGGCAACTGGATTCACGGCAAGGGTGACAAGATGGCGCACCCCGTGACGGCCAACGCCCAAGGCGGTCGTCAGGAAAAAGCCTGTGCGGAAGAACTGCTCCGCACCGCTCCGCCGTATTCCGACAAGGAAGCCTGGTGGGCCTGGTACGAAAAGAACAAAGGCGCATGCAACCGCTACGGTCAGGCATGGGACCACTTCTTCATCGAGTTCACTTATCCGGACGGCTCGAAGATGTTCAGCCAGTGCCGGCACATCAAGAACTGCTGGGACAGCGTGAACGAATATGTTCACGGCACCAAAGGAACCGGTCAAGCGGGTTGGCTCAAGGATAGCGAAGGAAAGGAAGTTTGGAAGAACGAAGAAAAAGTTCCGAAAGGCCCCTACCAGTGGGAACACGATTGCCAGGCCAAGGCGATTCGTGAAGACCTTCCGATGAACGATGGATACTTTGCCGCCAATGCGACGATGTGTGCCGTGTTCGGTCGTCTTGCCGCGTTCTCCGGTAAGGAACTCAAGTGGGATGACGCCGTCAACAAGGGAGTCCGTTACATGCCGACCGAAGACAAGCTCGCATGGGACGCCAATCCGCCGGTCATGCCCGACGAAGACGGATTCTACGAAAAGAGCGTCGCCCGACAAGGCGTGTTCAATCCGTTCGAATAATCGTTCCGTTTAGCCCGCGAATCGAAAGGTTCCGGTGCTTCATGTTCACATCGAAATGAGTCGGGACCACAGGTTCCGGCTCGTTTTTGTTTTTGCTCGTTTTTCATCATGGACTCACCGTTCACGATACATGCCAAAGAACGAGCTCATTCACGTTATGGTGTCGTGTTCTCAAAAAAACAGTGGTCCGATTTCGGGCGATTGCTCGACAACGATCGATTCTCGATCCGCCTCAGCAGGACTCGGTTGGCGTGTTTTTTTCTTGGCGAGTGGTATCTCCTCGGTCTTGCGGCAAGCGGAGCGGTGCGAACCTTTCTACCGCGTGAGAGCATTTCGGAAGACGAAAAGTTCGTTTTACGAAACAATCCGTGGTACCGGAAAATCGGCAACGACGCTTTTCATGTTCTGAACGATTCGCCCCCCTCGCAGGCACAGGAAATACCCTTGCCGAACCGAACAGTCGAGATCCCCGACACCGAAATGACGCCGGAAGACTCCGAAGCGGCAAAAAAGCTTCTCGACAAAGCGATTCAAGATAAAAGACGCCGATAAACCTCGCCGTACTGTTCAAGTACCCGTTGTTCGGAAAATTCCTGGAACGCGAAATTCCTGGCGTTGCTGCCGAGCGATTCCCGGAACGAACGGTCTTCGAGCAACCGCAAAATCGCGGCGGCCAATTCGGGCGGCGATTGCGGCGGAACGAGCAACCCGGTTTCGTTTTGGCGGACGATTTCGCCGAGCCCGCCGACATCGCTGACAACGATAGCCCGACCGGCGGCGGCGTATTCGAGCACCGAGTTCGAAAAACTCTCCGAATGCGACGAGAGAACGGCAACGTCGAGAAGCGGCAAAATTCGGTAGGGATTGTCGAGCGCCCCGAACCAGATGATTTTTTCGTCAATTCCCAACCGACGGGTTTGCTCCTTCAACTCTTCCAAAAAAACCGTGTCGCTTTCACCGACGATGACGAAAAAAGTATTCGGTTGCTTTTCGAGCACGGTTTTCGCGGCGATCAACAGCGACGGATGGTCCTTGATCCGCCGGATCGTTGCAATCATGCCGACGAGCTGGGCGTCGTCCGGAATGTTTGCCCGGATATCCGAGCGGGACAACGGCGATTGCAGACCGTCCCGCAACCGGCTTTCCGAAATGGGATTTCGAATCACGTCGATTCTCGACAGCGGAATTCCCTCGATTTGGCAGGCCGCCTGCTTCGCGGCGTCACTGTTGGCAATGTATCGGGGACGGAATTGCTGCACGATGCGGGAAAGCATTTTTCCCTTCCGCGTCCAATGGTATCCGATGTCCCGGCGGTTGCCGACGACTCGTCCACGTCGAGCCCAAGCCGTTGCGAGAACCGATGCGAGTTCTCCTGCCGGCGAAAAGGCGTGAATCAGGTCGATTTGATGGTCGTTCAGGATTTGGGCGACTTCCCGAATTCGCCGGAACCACGTTTTCGTGCCGAAACCGAACTCCACCGCAAGCTGACGCGGAACTACCGGAAACAAGTTCGGATCGTAATTGCGGATGCCGGAAAAGACGACGCAATGCTTTTCGAACTCCTCTTCCGGAATTCGACGCAGCAGCCAAAAAAGATTTTGTTCCGTTCCTCCGACCGGCGACCAGAAGGTGTCAATCAAATAGAGTATTCTTGCTTTCGGATTCGGCACGGTTTTTTCCTTTGCGGACTCGGAATTTGCGAGTTTCGGCGGGTTCCGGGTGAGTGGACGGTGAGACAGGGATCGGCGTTATTGCTTCGGCTTTCGGCTCGCCGAACATTTGTCCGATTTCCTGGGCGAAGTCGCGGGCATCTTGAAACTTTCGGTAAACGCTTGCAAATCGAACATAAGCGACTTGATCGATTTCACGCAGGAGGAGCATCGACTGTTCGCCGATGAATCGACTTTCGACCTCCGTTTCGAATGTCGCTTCGATTTCTTCCTCGACGCGGGCGATCAACGTCGAAATCTGTGCTTCGGAGACGGGGCGTTTCCAACAAGCCCGTTCCAGTCCCTGCCGCAGTTTTTCCCGGTCGAACGGAACACGGCTTCCGTCCCGTTTCACGACACGGACGCTGGTCGACTCGATCCGTTCAAACGTCGTGAACCGTTTGCTGCATCCACAACAGAGCCGTCGGCGGCGGATCACGAACCCATCGTCGCTGGTTCGTGTGTCGACCACCCGATCGTTGTCTTGATGGCAAAAGGGACATTTCATGGTATATCGTTCGGCTTCGCTAAAAATCGATTTTTTTCGAAAGCGTCGGCGGTTTGATTCTGACGATTTGTCCCTGGACGACAACCCGTTCATCGGCAAGAAGTTGCAACGCTTCAGGATAGGCGATCCGCTCCGCTTCGAACACGCGGTCGTTCAAGGATTGGACCGTGTCGTCTTCGAGAACTTCGACTGCTTTCTGCAATATGATCGGCCCATTGTCGTATTTTTCGTCGACGAAATGGACGGTGCAACCGCTGATTTTGGCTCCTTTTTCGAGCACTTTGGCGTGGACCCGATCTCCGTAATGCCCTTTACCGCAAAACGATGGGAGCAGCGACGGGTGGATGTTCAGGACCCGATTCTCGAAATCGTCCGGAACGTCGAGAAATTTGATGTATCCGGCCAAGGCGACGTAATCGACATCCGCCTCACGACAGACGTTGAAAATCGCGGCGCTGAATTCTCCCTGCGACTTGAAGTCGGGACGCTCGATAATTTCGATCGGGATAACGTTCTCTTCAGCATACTGCAAGCCGCGTGCCTGAGCGGAGCTCGACACGACGAGCACGATTTCGGCGTTCAATGTTCCTTCCTTGATCTTGTCGATCATGTTTTTCAGCGAACGGCCCGTTCCGGAAATGAGAACCGCGAGTCGAATTTTTTTTGGCATATGTGGAGAGGTGTTGGGTTTGGGGTGTTAGCCGCTCCGCCCTGCGGAGCGTTAATCATTTGATTTGTCGTTCAGTTCTTCGGCCCGGCGGCGATCGTCAGCCGCTCGGGAAACATCGCCGATCGCATCATAAGCATCGCCGCGAAGCTGATAATACGACGGCTCCAAACGGTACAGTTTAATTGCTTTCGTGTATTGCTTGACAGCGTCTTCCGCTCTGCCCTGCTTCATCGCAAGAGTGCCCTGCACTTCGAAGAGTTCCGCCGGCGCCGGCCACATTTTTCTCTTAAGTATCTTGTTCGTTTCCGCGATTCCCCGTTCGGCGTCGTCCAATCGGTTCGCATCAAGATAAAACCGTACCCGTGTCGCATGGAATTCGGTGTCGTCGGGATCCAATTCGATCGCTTTGTCAAAACACGCTTCCGCCTCCTTGGGATCGGTCTTGGCGAGGATTTCCCCTTTGATCTTGAACGCTTCCGATTGATTGTCTCCGTCGATTTTACAGAGCTTTTCGACAACCGGCAAGGCGGCGTCGCTCTTCTTGACGTACCAAAGATACGTTGCATAACCGTAGAGGATTTCGTCGTTATTCGGTTCCAGTTCCAACGCCTTGGCATAATCCGCTTCGGCAGCTTTCCGAATCGATTCCGAGGCGTCAAAAGGTCCCGTGACCAAGCATTCCGCCCGTTGGTAGAAGTCGTCGGCCGTCTCCGGCTCCGTTTGGAGAACCCGGATGGCGTCCTCGTAATGCTTGCAATAGTACCGTTTTTTCAAATCATTTCGGGCAATGAAAAAGATGAAGAGCGGAAAAAAAATCAGAACGACATTCATGGGAAAGCCGGGCCGATGCCATGGCCCAAGATACAGCACCAGACACCATACGAGCATAAATACGCCGGCAGCCAACGAGTACTTCAACACCATTGACCGAGCTTTCGTCAACGTTTCCGCGTAGGAGCGAATTGCGTCGTCAAGGATTTCGGGGAGGTCGTCCATGTTAGCCGCACCCGCCCTGCGGTGCGCTGAATGAGGGCAAACGTTGTTTGTTTTGCAGGCGAGACGATTACGGCAGCACGAAATGCTTGTCGATGCAGAGCTCTTTCGGCGAGATACCAAGAGCCAAACCGACCAGATCGGAAAGGTAATAGACGACCAAACCGTATTTTTCGCCGTATTTTTTTTCGATATTCGCCTGTTTCATGTCGAGGTTGACGTGACACATCGGACAGGCGACGACCATGCAGTTCGCCCCGTGTTTCTTGGCGTTGGAGAGAATTTTCTGCGTCAATCCCATCACGACGTTATCGTCGGCGAGAGTCAGGCCGGCGCCGCAGCATTCCGTTTTATAGTTCCAATCGTCGATCGGCTCGGCTCCCAGTTCACGGAGGAGCGATTCCATGGAGCTCGGTTTTTCGCAGTCGTCGAACTTGAGCTCTTTCGGCGGTCGGGTCAACAGGCAGCCGTAATAGCACGCCGGTTTGTATCCCTCCAGTTTTTTGACGATTTTCGCCTTAAGCGCGTCGACGCCGATTTGCTGGAAAACCTGGATCAGGTTCACGACGTTTGTTTTCCCGCTGACGGTCTGTTCGACGATTTGAGACATTTCGGTCCGGAGCGGCTCCGATTCCCGCAGTTCGGTGCCGACCTTGATCAGCTCCATGGAGCAGAGCGGACAAGGGGCGAAGACGTCGTTGAGTCCGTCCCGTTCCGCGATCGCCAAGTTCCGGGCGGGAAGAGCGATCGCCAGTTTCTTATTGATCGTGTGCGCTGCTGACGCTCCGCAACAGATCCAGTCGTCCAATTCCTTGAGGCCGACGTCGAGTTTATTCATGCAGGCGCGAACCGATTTCTCATAATCATACGACGAGCCGTGCAGCGCGCAACCGGGATAATATCCGAAGTCCATGGGAGCCCAAACACCTTTCTGGGGAATTCGACGGGAAATATTATTTTTCAGAACCATCATATCAAAAAACTTGTCAAAACGGAATACTCAGCCGCGAAAAAGGAAAATTTTGATTCCGGTCCTTTCAATGAACCCTGCCGTCCCGTATACTAACAATGGTTTTTCGTAAATTCAGACAATTCTATCATTACCTTTAAGTTGCCAATACACCTCATCGTTAAACATGGATCGTAAATCAAAACAAACGGATAGTTGGGCGTCCCTCCACAGCGAACTCGGTCTCGAAACCTCCCCCGACGTTTTTTCGGAGACGCTGGAACCTGCCGCTCCTGCCGCATCGGAAGCCCCACAAACCCCTACACCGTCGGAATCGGCTCCGGTTGCCGAACAACATTCAGTCGTCGTGAAGACCGTGCAAGCCGCAGTTGACGAATCGCCGTCGCAAGAATTGCCGAGCGCTGCACCGTCTTCAAAAAAGGGAACGGACCCCAAGAAGACATTTTTCGACCGATTTCCGAAGATCAACCTTTTTGGGACTCCGGCGAAGGATCCGCTCGACGCCGTGATTTCGGGATCGAAAGCCGCAAAACCCGGCGAATCGTTCACGGCAAAAAAGCTGGAAAAAGTCGACCCGCCGCCGAGTCGGGCTTCCCGTCGAGGAAATGAAACGGAAGCCGTCGTTCCGCCCACTCCTGTTCAGCCGGAGAAACCGGTCTCGAAACGTCAGGATCCGTGGTCGTTGGTCGCTTCGCAAATCGGTTCCGTTGGCGATCAAACCACTCCGTCAGCCGAGGAACCACGTCCGGAAGCGGTCACGAAAGCCGTTCAGCCTGTGGAAACATCGGCTTCCCAACGAGAGTCCGTTCGGAAAGCCGATGCTGATGCTTCCGTTCCACGTCGTGGACGACGTGCTCCTTCCATGTTTGACGACGTTCCAGAACCGGAGCCGCAGGAATCGACGGCTGTTCGAAGCATTTTCGACACCGCTGAGCGGGACCCCTTGGAAGAGGAAGCGCGACGGCTGAGCTCCATTTTCAACGATGAACCGGCAGACAAACCGTCCGAGCCGAAGCGTCAACCGGAAAGATCGCGAAAACCGGAGCACCGTCAAGAAGAGTCGCGTCAGGATTTATATCAACAGGAATCTCCTCGTCAGGAACCCCGTCAGAAAGATTCACCGCGTTCGGAATACCCACGATCCGAATCCCGTCAGCAGGATTCTCGTCAACAAGGTTTACAGCGGCAGCGTGGACGTCGAATTGAAACGTCCCATTCGGAAATCCAGGAAAAACCGGCAACGCCCGCTGTGGAGGATCGGGATGAAACGTCGACTCCCGAGCCCAAACGAGCCAGACCGTGGGAGGATCGTTCCAACCGTGATCGAGGTCGTCAGGATACGCGCAACGGCGACCGTGATCGGGATTACGCCAAACGCGACTCACGGCGTGATGAAAATTTCGAACGGGAACATGTCCCGTCGGTCCCGGCAAAAATGACAAACGACTTCGACCACGACGAGCCTCAAGCGATGTGGGACGTTGAAGACGAATCGAAACCTGTTGATCGTTCGAGTCGCCGTTCACGGCGTCCGGAACAGCAATCCGCCCAAGAACGGCAGGAACGTCCGAGCCAACCGCAGAGACCGGAATTTGGAACGGAGCGATCGTCCCGTGGTTCACGATATCGCAACGAAGAAGCATCGGTGGAACGTTCTGAACGCCCGGGACGTCCAGAACGATCGGAAAGAAACGCCGTTGAACCATCAGCTTCCTTGCCGAGTGATTCCGAACAGCTCCACAAAAATTTCCCCAGTTGGGACGATGCAATTTCATCGCTGGTCGAAGCGAACATTGTTCGGCATTCACAGCGGAATTCTGATCGTCGTGGACGTCGATAGTTTTCGATAAATTCACAATACGAGCCGGGACCTATCGGTCCCGACTTCTTTCGCTCATGCTGAAGAACAAAGTCCTGGCGGTTATTTTGGCCGGTGGTAAGGGATCGAGACTTGAACCGTTGACACGCGATCGGGCCAAGCCGGCTGTTCCGTTCGGCGGCGCATATCGAATCATCGATTTCACGTTGTCGAATTGCTATAACAGCGGACTCCGCAAGATTCTCCTGTTGACGCAGTACAAGGCGATGAGTCTCGACCGGCATATTTCGATGGGGTGGGCTCGGTATTTCTGCCGCGAGATGGGGGAATACGCCGATGTCGTTCCGCCGCAGCAGTACATCGCGGAAAGTTGGTATCTCGGTACCGCCGATGCCGTCTATCAGAACATTTTCGCCATCGAGAACGAGAAACCGGAACATGTCATCATTCTTGCCGGCGATCACATCTACAAGATGGATTACGGCAAGATGATCAAGTTCCATATCGCCAGCAACGCCGACGTCACGGTCGCCGCGCTGCCGGTTCATGTCGATGTTGCACGAGGACAGTTCGGCGTACTCGAAGTCGGCAACGAGGATCGAATTACCGGTTTCGCGGAAAAGCCCGACCACCCCCAAACAATTCCCGGTCGGTCGGATATCTGCCTCGCTTCCATGGGTATTTATGTGTTCAAAGCGCAATTCCTTTTCGAGGAGTTGTGCAAGGACGCGGTACTGCAGGGGAGCAAGCATGATTTTGGAACAAATATTATCCCGTCGATCATCGATACGCATCGGGCGTTTGCATATCCGTTCATGGACGAAAATCGGAAAAACGAAGAGTATTGGCGCGACGTCGGTACGATCGATGCTTTTTACGAAGCGAATATGGATTTGGTGAGCGTCGACCCGTTGCTGAACCTGTACGACGAAGCTTGGCCGATTTACACGTACCACGCCAATCTCCCGCCGGCGAAGTTCGTTTTTGCCCACGGAGATCGTTCCGGCCGCGCGTTGGACAGCATTGTATGTCCCGGGAGCATTATTTCCGGCGGTTCGGTGCTGAATTCGATCTTGGGGCCGCGCTGTCGTATCAACAGCTTCTCCAACGTGGATCGCTCGATTCTCTTTTCGGATGTTAATGTCGGCCGCAATGTCAAGATTCGTAACGCGATCATCGACAAAGGGGTCGTGATTCCGCACGCCGTCTCGATCGGCTACGATCACGAACTTGATCGGAGTCGGGGATTTACCGTCACGGAAAGCGGCGTCACCGTTATCGCCAAAGCCGACGGACACGATCCCTTCCGGTAGTTCACGCCCGCTTGACGTCTTCGGGTTCTGGAACGATCTCGAACATCGCCCCGGAAATCAACCCGGTGCGGCGGGCGGCGGATGCGTTGACTTCGGCAAGTTCGACCCGATGCGAGGAGCCGACAAGAAGCACCAACGTCGACGGTTCGGCTTCGCCGTAAGTCCCGACAACGCGCAACGGCAATTTTCCTCCTGCCGCGATCAGCGAGAGCAATGAACCCGACGGAATATCGTCCGATAACAAATTCGTGATCGCGTTCCCGAAAGCGTCGACGTAAAGCACCATGCCCCGAACGGTTCCGTTTGCGTGAATCGGTTGCGGCAATTCCAGTCGAATCGGTTTCGTCGCCGGAGGCCCCAAATGACGCAACGGTTCGCCGGCCGCAATCGCGGCGGCAAGCGGGGCGAGAATGTCCCTGCCGTGAAAGGTGCGACTGATGTTTTCGTTCCAAAATCGCGGCTCCGCCGGATGGACGGCTTCCAGCAATTCGAAGTCGCCGAGAATCAGCGAAGCGAGTCCGTTGTCGGGACAGACGAGCGTTCCCGTTGCGTCGTTGTTGCGAAAACGAGCGGCAAGGAGACGCCGTTTGGTCCCGACACCCGGATCGACGACGCCGACGTGAACGGTTCCGTCAGGAAACCACGGAACCGTTTCCCGCCAAACGACCGCTCCGTGACGAATATTCTGCGGGGTAATCGAATGCGAGATGTCGACAATTCGTGCTTGTTCCCCCAATCGGGTGTAAAGCACTCCCTTCATTTCGGCGACATATGGCGAATCGGTACCGAAATCGGTCAGGAGCGTCGTCAGCGGCATGATTGGGCAACTCGTTTGGCGATCAGTCCGGCGACGTAACCGGCTTTGAACCCGGCGTCGATGTTGACGACCGAGACGTTCGACGCACAACTGTTGAGCATGCCGAGAAGGGCGGCGAGTCCTCCGAAACTCGCCCCGTATCCGACGCTGGTCGGCACTGCGATGACGGGGCACGGAACATAACCGCCGACGACGCTCGGGAGTGCCCCTTCCATTCCCGCAACGACAATCACGGCATCGGCGTTTTGGATCAGCGGCAATTTCGCCTGCAACCGATGGGGACCGGCGACGCCGACATCCTGGACGAGAACGACATTCGCCCCGGTCCAGAGAGCGGTTTCGAAGGCTTCTTCGGCGACCGGCAAATCGCTGGTTCCGGCGGTCACGACGGCGACCTTTCCCGTTTTTTCCGGCTCGGTTCCTTTGCGAATCACGCGGAACGTTCGTCCGAATTCGACGCGGCGAACGATGAGGTCATTGTCGTTGCGAAAAGAATCGTCCAGGAACTTCGCTTTTTCGTCGTCGATCCGGGTTGCAAAGGCGTCGTTGACGTGCTCCAATAACGAACGAAAAATCTTGTGAATCGTCTCCGCCGTTTTTCCTTCGCCGTAAACGACTTCAGGAAATCCGCAACGATTTTTGCGATCGGTATCGAGTTGCGTGTCGCCAAGATCGACGAACCCCGTCGCCGAAGAGCTGCCGCACATCGTATGGAATGGATTCGTGCTCGTCATGTTGCGTTTGTTTACTTTCCTTGGTTTTCTTTCCGCAAAAACTCGTGAATATCGTACTGCGAACGGACTTTTTTATCCGATTTTTTTCCAGCGACCGGTTCACCGTCAAGGAGGCGGGCCTTCACGTTGTCGGCGAGTTGGATTTCGAGCATCTTCTTAAGCTCTTCCCGCAGCGGTCGGTCGAAGACCGGCGTGCAAACCTCGATTCGGCCGTCGAAATTGCGGCCCATCCAATCGGACGATCCGATGTAAATCTCATCGTTGCCGCCGTTGCAAAACCAAATGATGCGGGCGTGTTCCAAAAATCGATCGACGATCCGCACCGCCGTGATGTTTTCGCTTTGGCCGTGAACGCCGGGAACCATGCAACTCATGCCGCGGATAATGCAACGGATTTCGACGCCGTTTTGGCTTGCCTCGTACATCTTGTCGATGATTTTGCGGTCGACGAGATTGTTCAGCTTGACGATCATTCCGGAAGGCCGCCCCGCGTTGGCGTGTTCGATTTCCCGATCGATCAATTGCATGAACGTGCTCCGGGTTTCATACGGGGAGACGATCAGCGACTCGAAGAAGGGTTTCGCTTTTCGTTTCTTTTTTGAAGCGATCAGCTTGAAAATTTTCGCGACATCCGCCGTCAACCGATTGTCCGCCGTCAGCAAATGCTCGTCGGCGTAGAACTTCGACGTCGACTCGTTCGGGTTTCCGGTACCGATCGCGGCGTAATCGACCATTTCCTCTTTCTCGCGTCGGCGAATCAGGATCAACTTGCTGTGGACCTTTAAATCACCGGGAAGGTGATAGACGATCTTGATTCCCTCGTCCTCCATCTTCTGCGCCCAGTTGATGTTCGCTTCCTCGTCGAAGCTCGCCCGCAATTCGATGTAGACGGTGACTTTCTTCCCGTTTCGGGCCGCATTCATCAGCGCGGCGATAATTCGGGAGTTCTTTGCCGCACGATAAATCGTCATTTTGATCGCCTTCACGTTACGATCGATCGACGCCTGCATCAGCAAGTCGATGATGTGGTCGAACGATTGGTACGGATAATGCAGCAGGACGTCCCGTTCGCGTACGATATCGAGAATCCGTTTGCCCGGTGTCAACGCCTTGCATGGAAGTTGAGGCAGCGGCTCGAACGACATTGTTTCCGAAGCGACACTCCGGGGGAACCCCATGAAGTCCTTGAAATTGTTGTATTTTTCCCCCGACTTCAGGATGCCGACATCCTGAATTTTCAACGCCTTGACCAATTGTTGCAACAAGTCCGGCGGCATGTTACGATCGTGAACGAGTCGAACAAATTGGCCGGATTGTCGTTTCGATAAACTTTTTCGAACCGTCTTGAGATAATCGGCGCCGGGTTCGTCGTCGATTTCGATTTCGGCATCGCGGTTGATCTTGATCGAATACGCTTCGACTTGGGTGTAAGCGGTCAGGTTGAGCAACCCCGGCAATCCGAAACGGATCACGTCGTCGAGCAGCATCACCTGCCGTGTTTTGCTTTTGCCCGTTTGCGGCAATACGAGAAACCGGGAAAGCTCCGCAACCGGGACTTCGAGAAGAATGTCGGCCGGTTCGAGCTTCTTTCCCGTTCCGGAAAGCCGGGCTACGAGATATGTCGCTTTGTCCCGGATAAAACCGGTGTCCCGAATTTTGTCCAGAAACACCGGCATGAGCGCGGGGCGAACCTTGTCGTGGAAGAATTTTCGGACAAATTCCTGCTGTTCGTCGCTCAGCTTCGTTTCGTCGACGATTTCGATTCCCTTTCCGGCGAGTTCGGCCCGAATCTCTTCGTAAAGGGTACCGATCGACTTTTGGAGTTTCGCCATCGACTCATTGACCTGTTCGAAGAGCAGCTCTTCTTCGAGATCCTTGGTCGGATTGCCGTTTTTTTCGATCGCGACACGTTCCAGTCCGGCGAAGCGGGTTCGGTAGAACTCGTCGAGATTGTTCGAGCAAATCGCCAGGAAGTTCAACCGTTCCAAGAGCGGCGTCGACGGATCGGCGGCCTCGTCGAGAACCCGGCGATTGAAATCGAGCAAACTCAAATCACGGTTGGCGTAACGGTTTTTCATGGTGTTCGTCGTGGTGAGGGCGTGTTTTGTCGAAGAAGTTTTTCGTCGAAGAACCGGAATATTTCGTCGATCAACGGTTGCGAGAAGAGTTTGGGGTCGCCGTGTCCCCCGTCGGGGATCAGGATCAATTGGCTCGAAACACCGTTTTGGCGAAGTTTGTCGTGCAAAATTTCCGCCTGCTGGAACGGCACCGTCGGATCGGCGATTCCGTGGATTGTCAGGAAGGGGGGCGCGTTCTCATCGACGTGGGTGATCGGGCTTCCCTGTTTCGCCAGTTCGGCTTTTTCGTCCAAGGAGCCGCCCAGGAGCGCGTTGATGATTCTGTGTAAAAACTCGGTTTTTCCGGGATCCCCTTTAAAGTCATCGAAAAAGTTCACGAAATCCGTCGCTCCGTAACAATTACAGACGGCTTGGACTTCGCTCGATTGGTCGAGATTTTCGCCGACGTCGAATTGCCGCGCCTTTCCCGTTACGCCGAGCAGGCAGGCCATATGTCCGCCCGCCGAGGTCCCCATCACGCCAATTCGGGTCGGGTCGATGTTGTATTTTTCGGCGTTGGCACGAATCCATCGAATCGCGGCCTTGCCGTCTTCAATCTGCGCCGGAAACGGGGTTTTCGAAGTCCGGTAAGTAATGCTGGCCGCCGCGTAACCTTTTTGGCAAAATCCAAGCTTCATCGGGACGCAAACGCTTTTATCGCAATCCATCCAAGCACCGCCGGGAACATAAACGATGAGCGGGAAACGTCCCTCTCCATGGGAAGGAAGATAGAGGTCAAGCAGCATCGAGTGGTCGCCGTGTCGGACGTATTCAATGTCCTTGAATTCCTTGACGTCGTTTTGGGCGTTCGGATCGTAAAATCGTTTCATCGTTTTGTGCTTGAACGCCGGAACCTGTGGTTCGCGGGCTAAATGGGGTGAATTGAATCCATCGTGGCAAGGCTTTTTTCCTGTTCGGCTTCGCGCATGTCGTTGTCGATCATGTCATGGACAAGTTGCTCGAAGGAACGTTTCGTTTTCCAACCGAGCACGCGGCGGGCTTTACTCGGATCGCCGAGAAGGAAATCGACCTCAGTGGGGCGGAAATAGCGAGGATCGATTTCGATCAGCAAGCGGTCGGTCTTGGTGTCGTACCCCTTTTCGTCAATGCCGGTTCCCTTCCAAACAATTTCAAAACCGACTTTCCGGAACGCGATTTCGATAAACTCCCTGACACTTCGCGTTTCGCCGGTCGCCAGGACGAAATCGTCCGGTTTCGGCTGTTGGAGGATCATCCACATCCCCTCGACGTAATCGGCGGCGTGTCCCCAGTCACGCTTGGCGTCCATGTTGCCGATCATCATTTTGTCCTGGAGACCGGTTTTGATTCGGCAGGCGGACCGCGTCACCTTGCGGGTTACGAACGTTTCGCCGCGGAACGGGCTTTCGTGATTGAACAGGATGCCGTTGGCGGCGAACATTCCGTACGCTTCCCGATAGTTGATCGTCGTCCAATAGGCGAACATCTTGGCGACGGCGTACGGACTGCGCGGGTAAAACGGCGTCGTTTCCGATTGCGCTTCGCCTTGAACGCCGCCGAAGAGTTCCGAGGTCGACGCCTGATAAAACCGTGCTTTTTTCTCCATGCCGAGGAGCCGAATTGCTTCAAGGAGGCGGAGCGTTCCCATGGCGTCGACGTCGGCGGTGTACTCCGGCATGTCGAAGGAGACCCGAACATGGGACATTGCGGCGAGATTGTAAATCTCGTCCGGCTGCGTTTCCTGGAGGATCCGAACGAGATTCGTCGAATCCGTCATGTCGCCGAAATGGAGCCGAAACCGGCTCGCTTTTTCGCTCGATTCCGGATAAATATTATCGATCCGACTCGTGTTGAACGACGAACTTCGCCGCTTCAAGCCGTGGACGACATAATCCTTTTCAAGCAGGAATCGGGCGAGATACGCGCCGTCCTGTCCCGTAACTCCAGTGATGAAAGCCGTTTTCGTCATGTCGTCGGCGGGATAATGGGTTATTTCGGGTTTTTCGACGGTGCGGATTCCGTTTTCGCCGGAGGGGGCGCCGCCGATGCTGCGGTCGAGGATGTTGCCGAATCGGACTTGGCCCCTTTTTTATAGGCTTCGCTGCGGTAGTCGGTTTGGTAGAAGCCGGAGCCCTTGAAAACGATCGCCGCGCCGCCGCTGATCAATCGCCGCAGCTTGTTTTTACCGCAGGTCGGGCACTTTTTCAGCGGTTCGTCCTTGATATACTGAAATTCTTCAAATTCATGGGAACAGGCATCACAATGATATTCGTAAGTCGGCATGGATTTTTCGGTTCGGGGGATTGGAAACAGAGACTGGTTTCAATATATATCATGTTACCAGTTGGGGACGAAACGTCAATATTATATACGTCAGGAAACCTGTAAAGTTCGAAACAAGGGGGGGAATTGTTCACTCTCAGTTTTTTGTGAGGCTTAATTGCCGTTGGGCTGGCCATGAACGAACGCCATTCATGTACTCCTATGAAGAGGTTGTCAATGACTGCAAGTATTCATTACACATTGGGAAACGAAGAGTTATTAGATTGCATAAAAAGTCTATGGGAGAGATTAAACAGCTTGCATCTTGAAAAATCCCCCTATTTCAAGGATTTTTATGCCAACAATACCTTTGAAGCAAGAAGAACAACCCTGCTTTCGACTGCAAAACAAGGTCGATTACTTGTCGTTTTAGCTCATGACGACGCTTTACTTGTCGGGTATTGTATCGCGAGTATTGTTGATGGAGTGGGCGAAATCGATTCGATTTATGTATCTCATGATTATCGCAAAAGGGGATCGCAGGTAATCTCATGGAAAAGGCTTTGGGTTGGCTCAAAAAAAGCAAACCGAAGAACATCATCATCAAAGTGAGCGTGGGCAACGAGGATGTCTTTGGATTTTACGCGAAATATGGGTTTTATCCACGTGTAACAGAGCTGCAGATGATATCCGAATAGTGTACGCTACCATCAAATTTGGATGATTCCGCAACGGGAAGAAGCCTTCGACCAATCGGCGACGGGTGAGTTCGGCGGGTTTGGAATTCGATAGATAAAACGTAACGTTTTACATTGGCATCACGATCAGCCACCCCGCAACGGCGCAGGCGGCGACGACAGCGATGGGCGGCAGCTTCCAGAAAACGAGGGCGAGAAACGCGACCAACGCCATCGCGAAATCCTGCGGGCCGAGAATCGCACTCGTCCAGACCGGCGTGTAAAGGGCGGCAAGCAACAAACCGACCGCCGCCGCGTTCACGCCGTCCAAAGCCGAACGCATCCGGCCGTCATGCCGTAATCGTTCCCAAAACGGCAATACGCCGACGATCAGCAGAAACGCCGGAGCGAAGATGGCAAACAGGCAGATCATGCCGCCGAGGATACCCGTCGGTGCGTCCTTCATCGACGCGCCGAGAAAGGCGGCGAAGGTGAACAACGGGCCGGGAACCGCCTGGGCCGCTCCATAACCGGACAGAAATGTCGCGTCGTCGATCCAACCGGTCGGCACGACTTCCGAACGCAGCAGCGGCAAGACGACGTGACTGCCGCCGAACACGAGCGCCCCGCTGCGGTAAAACGCATCGACTTCCGCAATCGTTCGGTTCGACGACGTCGATCTCAAGAGCGGCAGACCGAACAGCAGTAGGAAAAACAGTACGAGAAAAACAATTCCATAACGACGGCTCAATTTCAGGCTCGACGAATTTTGCTCAGTTACATCTTTCGGCTGGAAAAGCATCGCTCCCACGACAGCGGCTACGAGAATGGCGGCGATTTGGTTCCACGCATTCGGGAACCAGAGGACGAAACAAGTCACGGCTCCCATGATCGTCGCCCGCTTGGCGTCGGCGCACAGTTTCTCGGCCATGCCCCAGACTGCTTGGGCGACGACGGCGACCGCGACGATTTTCAAGCCGTGTAACACACCGTTCGGCAGAGGAATTCCGTGCGAAATGCCGAGAGCGAACAGGATCATCAGGATTGCCGAGGGAAGCGTGAAGCCGCACCAGGCGGCCAAGGCTCCGGCAAAACCGGCACGTGAGAGGCCGAGAACCATGCCGAGTTGACTGCTTGCCGGGCCGGGCAGGAATTGGCAGAGGGCGACCCAATCGACGAAGGTCTTTTCGTCGGCCCAGCGGCGACGGGTCACGAATTCGTCGCGAAAATAACCGATGTGCGCGATCGGCCCACCGAACGACGTGAGGCCCAGTTTCAGGAAGACGAGAAACACCGACCATGCCCCGTGCGGCTCGGTTGGGGCATTGCGTGATTCCTGTTTGGAGGATGGCTCGGTCGTCATTCAAGCTCTTTTTGTATCGAACGAATTCAACGTCCGACCATTTTCATGCCGTCTTCATTGTAACGCTCGCCCGTATCGGGATATTTGGCAATGATCCGCTCGATTTCTGAAATTTCGTCCCGA
>JAVBPI010000071.1:0-20056 GCA_031549705.1 Thermoguttaceae bacterium | reverse complement strand
TCAACGCTCGGATCAAAACCTTCAAAATCCTGAGCGAAAGGTATCGCAACCGACGAAAAAGACACCTCCTGAGAATGAACCTCGTCTGTGCCATACTCAATCACGAACTCCTTCGGTAGTTTCCGAACAAGTCTAATGAATAACCAGCCAATAATCCATTAAAATCCTTGTAAAATTGCCGGGCCGACGCCGACCCAATCGTTGACGCGATCTAAAATAATCCCGAGCATCAAGTCGAGGAACAGGATTGCGACGAACGACTTGACGAACGATTGCGTCGCCGCTTTGCCGACCCCTTCCGCTCCCGGATCGCAGTTGAATCCTTGATGGCAACTGATCAACGCGATCGCTCCGCCGAAAAAGACGCTTTTGAACATCCCTGCGAAAATATCGAACAATCCGACAAAATTGCGGGCATTGTCCCAATAATGATGACTGTTAATGTCAAGTATCTGAATGCAGTAAAACGCCCCGCCGAAAACGCCCATAAAATCGGCCATTACAGTGAGGGCGGGGATCAAAACAAGGCAAGCCAGGAAACGTGGGATAACCAGATAATGAATCGGACTCGTTCCCATGCTCGTCAGGGCATCGATCTGTTCCGTGACACGCATCGTTCCGAGTTCGGCGGCGATCGAACTTCCGACCCGTCCGGCGAGCATTGTGGCGGCAAGAACCGGGCCCAACTCACGAACCAGCGACAGACTGATCACGCCGCCGAGCATCGTTTCCATGCCGATCGACTTGAATTGCGTAAATGTTTGGACCGCGAGCACCATGCCGATGAACATTCCGGTCATCATCACGACCGGCAGGCTTTGGACACCGATGATGTAAAACGCCCGATCAAGCGTATCCCGCCGCGGCGGCTTCGAAAAGAGCCAAACGAATGTTTTGATGGTAAAATCGGTAAAATTACCCACCAGCGCAACTCGATCCATGCAAATCTCGCCAAGACTGCCGACCCAAAGTTCGACCTCTGTCGAAACTTGTTCGACGGGCCCCTCCTTTTTTTCGAGATTCGGTTGGTTCATGACGATGTTTACTAAAACAAAGATGATTCGAACGCTCACTGTCCGTTGGTGGGGAAATCGACCGACACGAACTGATAGTTTAGAGAAAGTTTGACGAATTTGCCGTTTTTGCGGACGGCGGTGTGGCGTTTACACGGGGCTGGTATTGTCTTTCCGACGTTTTATAATAGACAAACACTTTCCTCATGTCCGCTGAATTTCCTGCATTTCGAGAGATTCTGCTTCGAGACGCCTCGTTTGCCGGAGCGGTTGCCGAATTATGCGTCGGTCAATCGATCTCTGTGGACGGCGTCGCCGGAAGTTCTTGCGCGCTGGCGGCAGCGGCAATCGCCGAAAAGTCGACGCAACCGCTCCTGATTGTCACGCCGAATCCGGAGGAACTCGACCGCATCGCCGACGATTTGCTCCTGTTCTCGGAAAGCGAAATCCTGTCGTTTCCGCCGCTCGCCAATCTTCCGAAATCGCAAGCCGATCCGGAGCTCGACGGCGTTTTCGCGTTCGCCGACGATCTGTTCGGACAACGGCTCCGCGTTCTCAAGCAGTTGGCCGAAAAATCCCGACCACGAATCGTCGTCGCCTCGATCGCCGCGTTGCTGCAACCGGTTCCGTCGCCGAAACTCCTTGCCGAACGGACGCAAACGCTCCGGGTCGGCGCGGAAGTTCCCCTTGAAATGTTACGAAAATTCCTCGTCGAGGCGGGGTACCACAACACCTCGGCGGTCGATCTTCCCGGCGAGTTCGCCGTGCGCGGATACATTCTTGATATTTTCGCTCCGGATTGGGCGTTGCCGATCCGCATTGAATTTTTCGACGACGAAATCGAGTCGCTCCGCCGTTTCGACATTGCAACGCAACGATCGCTTGAAAATATTGCGGAAGTCAGCCTGACGCGGATCGTCCCGAACGAAAAAGTCGACGCCCGGTTCCTCGATTATTTGCCGGAAGAGTCGCCGATCGTTTTGGTCGAGCCGCGTGAAATCGAAGAATCGGGTCGAACGTGTTTGGAGCGTTACGGTAATCCGGCGACGCTGCCGACCGTTTCCGAAACGTTACGAAGTGTCCTTGAACACCCGACGGCGACGTTTTCGGCGCTCGCCGAAGGAGCGGAAGAGATCAACGTCCGACTTCCCGTGATGTCGGTCGAACGGCTGCACGGCGACGTCGAAACGGTCCGCCGCGAATTGAGCGTTCTCGACACGGAAACGATTTTCATCTTCTGCCCGACCGACGCCGAAGCCGAACGTCTCGGCAACCTCTTCGCCGACCTGAAAGCGACGAAAGACGGCCGGCTCCGTTTTCGTACGGGGCGACTCTCGAAGGGGTTCCAATGTCATTTCGACCGCAGCGCAGCGCAGGGAGAAATCTCACCGCCCCGAAAGAATAAAAAAATCGGCTTGATTGGCGAAAGTGAGATTTCTCCCTTCGGTCGAAATGACAGGAAGGTTGTCCTGCTCAGCAGCAGCGAAATGTTCGGCCGGCACGACGTTCGACGACCGAAGCAGCGGCAACTCGGACAGGTGATCGACTCGTTTCTCGACTTGAAGCCGGGGGACTATGTCGTTCACGTCGCCCATGGAATCGCGGTCTTCCGGGGAATCCAAACGCTGACGAAAGGGCAGCAAGAGGAAGAGCACCTTCATCTTGAATTCGCGGAGAAGCAGGCGATTTACGTTCCTGTTTCGAAAATCGGGCTCGTTCAAAAATACGTCGCCGGGGCGAAGCACAAGCCGAAACTCGCGAAGCTCGGCGGACAACTTTGGTCGCGTCACAAAAAAGCGGTGCAGGAAGCGGTTTTCGACCTCGCCGAGGAAATGATCGAACTGCAGGCCCGCAGAGCCGCGCAGCCGGGAATCGCGTTTCCGGGGGACTCCGATTGGCAGCGGGAGTTCGACGCCGCATTTCCGTACAGGGAAACCAACGATCAGCTCCTTGCGATCGACGCCGTGAAGCAGGACATGGAGCAGCCGAAACCGATGGATCGGCTGCTTTGCGGCGACGTCGGGTTCGGCAAGACGGAAGTCGCGATTCGGGCGGCATTTAAGGCGATCGACGCCGGATACCAGGTCGCCGTTCTCGTTCCGACGACGATCCTTGCGGAGCAGCATGCCCGGACGTTTTCGGAGCGGATGCGCGAGTTTCCGTTCACGGTCGCGGCCCTTTCCCGATTTCAGTCCAAAAAAGAGCAGGCCGCGATCGTCGACGGACTCGCCAAGGGATCGATCGACGTCGTGATCGGAACGCATCGGGTCGCTTCGGAGGATATTTCGTTCAAAAATCTCGGGCTCGTCGTGATCGATGAAGAACAGCGGTTCGGAGTCCATCACAAGGAACGGCTCAAAATGTTCCGCGATTCGGTCGACGTGCTGACGATGACGGCGACGCCGATTCCGCGAACGCTCCATTTTTCGCTGCTCGGCATCCGGGAGATTTCGAACCTCGAAACGCCGCCGGAAGACCGCTTCGCCGTCGAGACGCATCTTGTCCGTTCGAACGACGCGCTGATCCGATCGGCGGTGTTGCGCGAATTGGATCGGGACGGCCAGATCTTTTTCGTGCACAATCGGGTCAACGACATTGAAACCGTTGCGCGAAATCTCCAGCGGATCGTTCCGGAATGCCGCATCGGGATCGGACACGCCCAAATGTCCGACGAACATCTCGAATCGGTGATGATGTCGTTCGTCAATCACGAATTCGACATGCTCCTCAGCACGACGATCATCGAAAGCGGCCTGGACATTCCGAACGCCAACACGATTTTCATCGACGAAGCGGACCATTACGGCTTGGCGGATCTTCACCAGCTTCGGGGCCGTGTCGGTCGGTTCAAGCACCAGGCGTACTGTTATCTGCTGCTTGCGCCGACTCAGATGTTGACTTCCCAAGCGGCGAAGCGGCTGCGGGCGATCGAGGAATACTCGCATCTCGGCAGCGGGTTTCACTTGGCGATGCGGGACTTGGAAATCCGTGGGGCGGGAAACATTCTCGGAACGCAACAGAGCGGACACATCGCGGCTGTCGGTTACGAAATGTACTGCGGCTTCCTCGAAGCGGCGGTCCGAACGCTCAAACAGCTTCCGCCTCGCACCGTTGTCGAAGTCGAACTCGATTTGCCGGGACTGGCGCTGATTCCGAAAACATACATCGACGACCAACGGCTGAAAATCGATTTGTACAAACGGCTCACACGGGTTGCGACGCGGGAGGAACTCGACGATTTACGTTCGGAAACGATCGACCGTTACGGAAGGATGCCCGCCGAGGTCTCCCGACTCTTCCTTCACACGGAAATCCGGACTGCCGCCCATCGGTTTCGGATTCGAACCGTCCGTTTGGAGTCCGGTCTCGCAGGGGACAGCGGGTATGTCGTCTTCGAATATGTGTCGCAAAAATTAATGGACGAACTCCGCAACCATTTGCATCGGCGACGGCTTGAAATCCGTTTTTCCGAAGAGATGCACGCCTTCGTCCCGATGCCGCTGTCGAAAACCGGTGATCCGGATGATATCCTGGATTTCGTCGTCAGCCTTCTCAAAATCTCCCCCATTTAGTCGGTACTCCGCGCCAAAATTTTGTCACCGAACCGCCGTGTTGGGACTCTTTAGGTTGCCAAAATGGGACAATAGAATCATCACTCGAAAGGCAACCAATGAACACGGCGACGGATGTTGATATCACGGAAGCGATCGAACAGTCACGCGGCGGCGACACACAAGCGTTCGCCCGGATTGTGCGGCACTATCAATCACTCGTCAGCGGCGTGCTGTTCAGCGCGACCGGCGATTTTCATCAATCGGAAGATCTTGCGCAGGAAACCTTTCTCATTGCGTGGAACAAGCTCGGCGAACTACGGGAAGAAGAGCATCTCGCGGCTTGGCTCTGCACGATCGCCCGGAATTTAGCGCACCGCTCGCACCGGAACAACGTCGTGAGAACGGTTCACGGTTCGTTGGAGGGGAAACCGACCTCGGAACCGGGGCCGGACACCGAGTTGCTTCGCCGGGAACAGAGCGAAATGGTCTGGTCGGCAATCGGCGGAATCGAGGAAAAATACCGGGAAGTCTTGGTTCTGTTCTATCGGAGCGGTCAATCGGTACGGGAAATCGCCGCTGCCACGGAATCGACGGAAGACGCCGTCAAACAACGGTTGGTCCGCGCTCGGAAGTCGCTGAAGGTCAAGCTCGAACAGATGATCGGCAATGTTTTGGCCGACACCGCTCCCGGCGAAGCGTTCACGTTCAGCGTTATCGTGGCAATCACGGGAACCGTCGTTTCGCTCAACACCGGAACCGCCTTGGCCGGGACAACCGCAGGTGGAGCCGGAATCGTCGCCGGAAGCACGGCGGCAACGACCGCAACCACCACGGCAACCGGTTCGAGCGGTGTCGCTGCCGTGTCGATGTTTGCCCTTCCCGCCGCGACCATCGTCGGAAGTCAAGCGATTTCCGGAGGAATGCTCTGGGCCGCCGTCCGCAACATTCCGACGCTCCGAAGCCGACGGTTTTTCGTCGACCAAATGATCTCGGACGCCTGGTATCTCGGTTGGTTCCTTTTCGGAATCATCCTTTTTTTCCCGCTCGCCCAAGAATTCCTTCCATTCTTGAACGGGCCGCTTGCTCCCGCCATGATGCAAATCGCGGTGATGCTCCTTTCCATGCCGTTCATGGTGTTCTGGTCGTACCGTCGCGGAGAACAGCTTCGGCAAGCTCTCGACCACGAACTCGGTCTGCCGGGATCGACGCCCCGATTTCGGACGTTTCCGGAAATCGAACGACAATTTCACCGAACGCTGACGACGAACATCCTGCTTCTCGAAACGGTGCCGCTGCTCCTCTTTTTTCCGTACTGGTATTCCGGAATGCTCGGCAACGTTTTTCTTTTCCTGCCGATGCAGTTGATCATCGTGGGAAGCGGTGTGGCAATGCTGTACTATTATTACCGTCTCGGTAGGACGTTTCTCGACATGTGCCGCTCACCGGAGAGTTTTCGTAACTCGCCGCCGTTGATCGCCGATCCGTTCGCCTTCGTGCTGAAAAGACAGGGGCTGTTTCCCCAATTTGCCGATGCGTCAAGCAAGATGGCGTGGCTCAATTACGCACCGCTGATTCTCATGATTCCGGCGGCGGTCTTCTTTTTCCCGCTCCTCGATTGGAGCAAGCATCCGGTTGCTCTGGGTTTCAGTACTGCCTTGCTGGTCGGTGGCGGCTTTTTGACGCTTTGGCTGCTGCGTCATGCAAAAAGCCAATCGAACGGATTGCTCGTCGCGATGGGGGGCGACCTGTTTTTCATCGCCGTTGTCCTGCTTTTCGAAACCGTTCAGTGTGGCGGGTTTTCCCTTGCCCGATTTGTTCGGGAAGCCCAAAGCGGACAGCTCGCGCATTTCATGTCGTTGTCGATGATTGTTTTGACACTCGGTATCCTGCCGGATCATTTCATTCTCTGGCTCATGGTGCGACGCCGGGAAAAACGGGACGAAAACGCCGGTTACGGCGACGCGGTGCGGGAAGCGATTACCCGATTCGATCCCGCCAAGGCGATTTCCGACGAACCGGTTTTACCGCCGTTGCGTTTTCCGAAACGGTTCTTCGCGGGGTTCGTTCTCTACGGTCTGATTGTCGTTTCGATGATTCAGCTCGGCTTCCGACTTCCCAGCGCGGCGGGTTATTGCGCACAGGGCGAAGCGTTGAAAAACGGTCTGGTGGTCGATTCGACGCGGCAAGACCGCCTGCTTCGGGCCATCCAAAAGTTCGACGCCGCGATTGCGTGGACCCCCCGGTATGCAAAAGCGTTTTACCTTCGAGGTGAAACTTGGGGAAGCCTCGGTTTCGACATGAGAATGGCGAAAAAGCAGGCCGAAGCGGACGAATATTTCGCCAAGGCATTGGCGGATTGCGGCGAAGCGATTCGGTTGGCTCCCCGAAGCCAGGAAGCATGGGAGACCCGCGCTTACGTTCATTGGGAAAGGAATGATTGGGAGGCGGCGGTTGCCGATTATACGGAATCGCTCCGATTCAAAGCCGACGCGCCGCAACAGATGTTCCACGACAGCGCTCGGATGCGAATCCTGAAGCAACGAGCCGAATGTGAGGAGAAACTGAACGATTATTCGGCGGCGGAAGCCGATTTGACCGAGGCGATTCAGGTCTGCCACGATTCGATTTATCACGAAACGACATGGTCCCGCATTTTCGACCGCGGCGACTTTTACGCCCGGATCGGCGACGCCGTCAAGGCGGTCGCGGATTATGATGAAGCGATCTCGTTGCACGAAAAGTCGGACAAGCCGAAAGACTCGACGTACGACTGGCTCAAGAAAAAATGGGACGAACAACAAGAAAAACTTGATCAACGCTGAATGTTTGTCACGTTTCGGCGTTTCCCGACACTTGATTGCGAACTCCATTGTCGGAGTTTACAATAATAATCGGGAGACACACCGTGGAAGCGACCGCGAACTACGAAACAATCGGACATTGGATCGACCGAAGCCGCCGGGGAGACCGGGACGCCTTCGCCTGTCTGGTGCAGCAATATCAAGGAATGGTCAGCGGCGTCGCCCTGAGCCGAACCGGTGACATACATCAGAGCGAGGATTTGGCCCAGGAAACGTTTTTGCTCGCCTGGCAGAAACTCGCCGAACTGGAAGACGCCGCGAAATTTCCCGGTTGGATCTGTTCCATTGCCCGAAATCTGGCACGAAACGCCGTTCGGAAGAAATCGGAAACGGAGCAAACCGGAACGCCGCTCGAAGCGGAGTCGACATCGGCCGATCCGATGGAATCGCTGGTCACGGCGGAGCAAAACGCCCTGATCGGAGCGGCGCTCCAAAAAATCCCGGAGAATTATCGGGAGCCGTTGATTCTGTTTTATCGGGGGGAGCAGTCGACGAAACAGATCGCCGACGCCCTCGACATTACGGAGGAAGCCGCCCGCCAACGTCTCAGCCGGGCCAGAAAATTTTTGCGGAAGGAACTTGAACGGCAGGTCGCGGACGTGATTTCCTCCAGCGGTCCAAGCGAGTTTTTCTCGCTTGCCGTGATCGCCGCTTTACCGGCGGCAGCA
Organism: Thermoguttaceae bacterium; assembly: GCA_031549705.1. Classification (GTDB taxonomy): domain Bacteria; phylum Planctomycetota; class Planctomycetia; order Pirellulales; family Thermoguttaceae; genus WRKP01. The sequence continues at coordinate 11,960 of JAVBPI010000071.1, read as the reverse complement.
CTGTTCACGTCGACCGGAAAGGCCGTTGCCGCAGCGACGCTTTCCGCCGAACCTGTCTTTGCCGCCTCCGCAATGGTTGCCGCTCCGAAATCCGGCGGCGGAAGTTTCTCCCTGTTCGGAATGTCTTCGCCCTGGTGGTATTCCGTTTACGCGGTTTCATCTTACGCCTGTTCGATCTTCGCCATGTTTTTCTGGATCGTCGGCGCGGTTCCGGGCTTCTGGTTCTCGATTCGCAACGCTCCGACACTCCGAACGAGACGCTTTCTCATCTTGAGCAGCCTGCGGATTCACGTTTTGTTCGGCGTCGTCGTTCTTTACTGTTTTCTCTTTCCCGCAGCGCAACGATATTTCAACCATTTTTTTCGCGGCGGATGGGATCATCGATTTTTCGAAACGGTGTTCGATCAGGGTTTCTACGGCGGACTGTGCGTCATCGGAGCCGTCGTCGTGTTCTTTCTCGTCGATGCTCCGGTCGTTTACCGCCGCATTCTTCGGGAAGACGTCGGATTAATCGTTCCGAAAAAATCCGTTCCCTTGGAAGAGTCGCCGCTCTCGTTTGCCCGATTGCAAAAATCTTGTTTCCGTTCAGGAATCGCCTTGTTTCTTCTTTTGGCGGCGGCGTGGTTAAGCTTTTATCTCAAAACGGAACTGGAACGAACGCTGTACGCCGCATATTTTCCCTACTCGGCAAGTTTTACCGAATGGGGTAAATACTGGGACCACTTCGGAAAATTTTACGTCTACGGCGCGCTGGCCGGAGTCGTGTTCCTTCTTGTATTCCGTCAAATGCATCGCGCCTTTCTGGCGATGGCGAAGGACGAAACATCGTTCGCCGCCGCTCCGCCGTTGACGGATCGGGAGACGCCGTTTTCCGAACGGGTTTTCATCGAATGGGTCGTTTCGTTCGGCTTTTTCATCGCGGCGACATTGGCCTATCTTCAGGGGGTGATGCAACTGACGATTCACCCTCAATGGCCCGTTACGTTTTTGGCGATTCTGGTGTTCATGGTCGGCGGAACATGGATCCTTGCAGCGATCAGCGCCGCTGTGCCGACGTTCCGCTGGTTCATCAACTTGAGCGGCTTCGGCGTGCTGTTCGCTGCCTCGGCATATTCCCTTTATCAAGCGATAAGATCGAACGGAATCGAACGGTTCCTGCCGGATTTCTTCGCAACGACGCAGGCATGGCCGGTCGTTTTCGGAATCATGTTTCTCGATTGGATCATCGCGTTCGGAACCCTGTTGGCGTTGGCGTTCGGCGGCTTCTATTTGCGCAACAAATGGAAGAACGGCCCGACCTCGCCGAACGGTTTCCTGTCTCGAAAAGGCTTTGCGACCGCATTTTGTACGGGAATCATCCTGATACTCCTTGTCTCGCCGTGGGGGTATTCATGGAATCGGATGCTCTATTACAATCGGGTCTTGCGTGACATGGACCAATCGACAAAAGGACCTGAGCCTGTCGAGTTCGTGGAAAAGAGAATTGTACTTGCCACGACAATCATCGATTGGGAGAAAGATCGGCCCCGATATCAAGCCGGCACGCTGCAAGACCGGGCAAGGGATTACCTCAAGCTCGGCAAATTCAGCAATGCCGTCGCCGATTACGATCGCTTGATCGAGTTCTATACGGATTGGCCCGGCGACGAAACGAAAAAGCAGATGCTTTCGAATTTCCATGCGAGTCGAGGAGAAGCAAGGCTCGCCGCTGGCGACGCTCAGGGAGCGCTCGAGGATATCGACAAGGTGCCTCGCGACACTCCGTTATGGGGTAATCGCGAATATGCCGATATGCTTTATAATCGCGGTTACGCTCACGAAAAGCTCGGCGAAACGGCGGCGGCGATTGCCGATTACGACGACGTCATTCGACTTTTGGAGACGAAACCGTTTAAGGAACAGCGGAGGGTTTGCTCCGTTGCCGCCAGAAAAGGTTACGACGACGAGAAGCACCGCTCGACGCTTTACTGGGATCCCGGCTTCCGGATTTCGCTCGAAGAATTGAGCAAAATTCGTGACGGACTTCAGCATTAACCCCGACACTCCGGGCCGTCAGGTCCCGGCTCCGTGTCTTTTCGCTGTAGTACTATGAGGGGACCGGAAAACCGATATAATGAAAAATGCACACGCGCCGAACGGTTTTCGGCGGCATTTTTTCATGTTTTTGAGAACACCGATGTCCGAACTGATTATCAGCGTTTCCGGTTTGCGAGGAATCATTGGCGAAACCCTCAACCCCGTCGTCGCCGGCGCGTATGTCCGCGCTTTTTCGAGTTGTTGCCCGCCGGGACCATTTGTCGTGACGCGAGACAGCCGCCCGTCCGGCGCCGTGCTCGCCGATGCGATCCACAGTGTTCTGAACAGTACCGGACGGCCGACGATTGATGCGGCGGCTGCGGCGACGCCGACGACGGGAATACTCATCCGGCATCTTCACGCCGCCGGTGGAATCCAGATTTCCGCATCGCACAATCCGATCGAGTACAACGGGATCAAACTGTTTTCCGCCGACGGTCGTGTCGTTCCGAAACCGCAAGGCCAGAAAGTGCTCGATGCATACCAAACCGGCAAAGCCGTTTGGGTGGGGCACGACAAGCTCGGATACCGAACCGTTTGCAAGGATACGATTTCGGAGCACCTGCAAGCGGTCATTCGAACGGTCGACACCGATGCGATTCGGGAACGAAAATTCAAGGTGCTGCTCGATTCCAACCACGGAGCCGGGGCGCTGCTCGGCGAACGGCTTCTCGACACGCTCGACTGCCAGATTACCGTTCTCGGCGGAGCACCGAACGGTCGATTCGAACACATTCCGGAGCCGACGGCGGATAACTTGAAAACCGTTTGCGATAAAGTTCGGCAACTCGGCGTCGATGTTGCGTTCTGCCAGGACCCGGACGCCGATCGCCTGGCGATCATCGACGGCAACGGACGGTACATCGGCGAGGAGTACACCGTTGCGCTTTGTTTGGACCACCTTCTCCGCACCACGGGAAACGCCAAGCATCCCCATCGGCGGACCAAGGGGCCCATTGTGATCAATTGTGCAACGAGCCGGATGAGCGAGGACATCGCCCAAAAATACGACGTACCGATCTTCCGCAGCGCCGTCGGCGAAGCGAACGTCGTCGACCTGATGCTCGAAAAGAAAGCGATGTTCGGCGGTGAAGGGAACGGCGGTCCGATCGATCCGAAAATCGGTTTCGTTCGGGACAGTTTCGTCGGCATCGCCCAAATTCTCGATGCGATGGCTGCCAGGAAGAAATCGGTTGCGGAACTTGCCGATGAGTTGCCGTCCTACGCCATGGTCAAACGGAAAGCGACCGTCGAATTGGCGAAAGTACCGGCAATGCTCGACAAAGCGGCCGCAGCGTTCAGCAATCTGCCGTGCGACCGACTTGATGGGCTTCGGATCGATCACGGCGACGCTTGGGTGCTCCTTCGGGGAAGCAATACGGAGCCGATCATTCGGGTTTTCGCCGAAGCACCGACCGAAGAACGTGCCAACGCCCTTTGCGACGACGTCGAAAACGTCCTGAACGGATAACCGAGAGGGAATCGTTCCGCCTTCATTCGCTTTATCGGGCGCGGTCTTCAACGTTGAGGATTCGAACATCCGTGACCGAAGGATCCAGACGCCGAAGCTCTTCCACCGTGATGTTGAGCCCCGACTCCGAATTGAGTCGATTTTCCAACGACGTGCTGCCGAACGCCGAAGTGGTTGGAGCACCGAACGGCGCCGAAGCCGGTCCCGGAAGCGTCGGAACTTGTTCGTTGAACGGTCGGTCGATCTCCTCGCCGTTGGCTCCCGGAACCGACGACGGGATCCCGATCGGCGATTGATCCGGTAGCAGGTCTTCGACATTGTATCCTTTCGGTCTTTCGGAAGGTTTCGGTTTATTCGAGCCGAAGGCGCGTGTCGGTTTCTGCTTGTCGACTGGCGTCGTTTCCCCGAAATTTCCTGCGTTTTGCATATAATCGACATAATCATCGCTGTCGACGCAACCGGCGTTCCCGCAGAAAATGGAGCCCGCCCGGTACATCGGATCGCAACCCCGATAATCCTCCGGATGGCTCGTGTATGCCGGAACACAATAATCATATTGGGAGCCTGCCATTCGGCAACCGGCGAACAAGCCCAATGCCAATAGAAGCGATAATCGATACATGGTCGAATCACAAGTTGGGGGGTGATGAACGGATAACGAATCCATCCGCTAAACCCCCAATCGGCCGCAAAGTCGACATAATCCGAAAAATCTTCTTATTTTTACAAAATTTTCACGAACTCTTTGCGGTAACGCCAAACTATCCGGGTTCTCTTGCCAATTTTGAACCGAACAATATAATTCAAAGGATGTTTTTTCTCCCATTCCGCCATCGAAGGAGTTTCCCATGTCCGAACGTGTTTATAATTTCTCCGCCGGTCCCGCTGTTTTGCCGCTTCCCGTTCTCAAAAAGGCCCAGGAAGAACTCCTTTGTCTTCCCGGTGTCGGGGCGTCCGTGATGGAAATTTCGCACCGTTCGAAGCCGTTCGAGGCAGTGATCGAAGGAGCCGAGGCGAATATTCGCAAACTGATGAACATTCCGGCGAACTACCGGGTGCTGTTCCTTCAGGGGGGAGCGATTCTTCAGTTCGCAATGGTTCCGATGAACCTCATGAAAGGGACCGGCAAAGCCGCTGACTACATCGTGACCGGTTCCTGGACGAAGAAAGCGCTTTCCGAAGCAAAGCTTGTCGGCGACTGCAAGGTTGCGTGGGATGGTAAAGACGGCGGATACCGTCGCAAGCCGGGCCAATCCGAGCTGAAGCTGAACACGGACGCCGCTTACGCTTACCTCTGCTCCAACGAAACAATCGAAGGGGTCCAATATCAGCAGTTCCCGGAATTTGGCGGCGTGCCGATGATTTGCGACGCTTCGTCCGATATCTTCAGCCGCCCGATTGACATTTCGAAGTTCGGCTTGTACTACGCCTGCGCCCAGAAAAACGCCGGTCCTGCCGGTGTGACCATCGTGATCATCCGCGACGATTTGCTTCCCCGTAGCGACGCCAATCTGCCGTCGATGCTCAGCTACGCAAAAATCGCCGAACAGAAATCGATGCTCAACACGCCGCCGTGTTTCGCGATTTACATGGTGAAGCTCGTCACGGAATGGCTGCTCAACGATATCGGCGGGCTCGACAAGATGTACGCAATCAACAAGGAGAAAGCCGCCTTATTGTACGACACGATCGACAACTCGAATGGATTCTACAAAGGGCATGCCGACAAGGAGTTCCGTTCGATCATGAATGTTCCGTTCCGCTTGCCGTCGGAAGAGCTCGACAAGAAGTTCCAAGACGAAGCGAAGAAAGTCAACCTCACGACACTCGGCGGACACCGTAGCGTCGGTGGTCTTCGGGCCTCGATTTACAACGCGATGCCCCGAGAAGGAGTCGTCGCCCTCCGTGATTTCATGGTCGACTTCGCCAAGAAGAACGGTTAAGATTGTTCACCGTCCCCTCTCCCCCCGGGAGAGGGAAGTGGAAACGACCGTTTCCGAACAAGGAGCACACCTATGTTCGCCAGAATTTGCGCCGTCGGTTTGCTGTTTGTCGCCGTTGCCGGGTTCGCCCAGGACAGGCGGCAGTACCCGGATTACCTGAACACGGAAACGCCGCAAACGACGGAATTCGACCGCCTCGAAATCCGTTCCTACACCCGGCAAGGTTGGCAGGTCTTCGGTGCCGGTATTCCCGACACGATCGAGTTTCGGAATCCCCGGATCGACGCCGGCACCAAGTTCGGACGGAATAACGAGATTCTCGGCGTCGACTACAATACGCCGTCCTCCCGATTTCGGAATGTCGCTCCGGAAGATGTTCCGCGAACTTCTCAATCGTTCGAAGCAGCGGGAGCCCGACCGCAATCGGTCGATCTCGACTCGGTCAACAAACCGATGCAAGGGGCCGTTGCCGGTCCGCAATCGCTTCCGATTCGGCGTCCGGTCGGATTCTTCGAACGTCCCGGCGTGATGGAACAGCCGCTTGTTTCCGAGGAAAGCGTGATCCGAACACCGGTCGAACAACGCTGGTTTCGGGAACGCGGCGTTCGCCGTGGAATGGACGGACCGATGGGGACTCCGCTTCCGGAACAGTCGGGCGAGGTTGGCGGTGCGATCGGCGTCGGCGGCGAAGACGCTTTGCGGGCGTCGGGCGGAACGCCTCGAGAATCGGCATTGCGAAACTCCGGGCCGCCGCTCCAACCACTTGATCCGGTGCAGACGCAACGTAAATACGAAGAGAAACTCGAAGGAATGCTTCTCGCCGATCCACGGGTTCACCTCCTGTCGCCGGTACAGATTTCGTTTCAAAACGGTGTTGCGACGGTTCGCGGCGTCGTGACGGACCAAACGAACAAGGTCGCCGTCGGCCAGATCTTGCTGGCGGACCCGGCAGTCAAACAGGTGAATAACATGATCTCCGTCGTACCGCTCAATCCCGCAGCCCTGCCGCCGCCGATCGACGTTCGATAACGAAAACATCCGTGCACCAGCCGAGAGCGATCCTGCTTGCGGCATGCAAAAAACGAAACTCCTCTTGACAACGGTGGTTTTTTGTCATAAAATCTTTTCATCATCAAGATTTTCGTCGCCGATGTCGATAGAAAAACCATGAATTCCTCCGCTTTGAATTTCGCGTTTAGCTTTACCAAGTATTATCGGTATTATTATTTTACCGACAATGCTCCGGTGAGGTCGCGTCAACGCTGAGGAAGACGAAAAACTTCCGATAAAACACCCAAGCCGTGAGCATCCGTTGCTCGCGGCTTTTTTTTCGCACCGAAAGAAAGCCGTTCGCAAGAGCGGCTTTTTTTGTTGTGGTTCGGACCAGCACGAATCGCGAACCGCAAAGACAATCGCGTCGGAGGCCGACGCGGCTAACCCGTTTTACTCCCATGGACTTACTCCCGTTGAACGTGACAACTACCGAATCGACCCGACCGACAATCATCGCCGGGCCGTGCAGCGCCGAATCCGAAGAGCAGGTGTTGGAAACCGCTCACCGACTCGCCCGACAAGGGGTCCGCCTGTTCCGCGCCGGTATCTGGAAACCACGCACCAAGCCGGGCGGTTTCGAGGGGATCGGCTTCGTCGGACTCGATTGGCTCAAGAGGGTCAAACAGGAAACCGGAATGCTCCTCGCTACGGAAGTCGCAACCGAAGAACATGTTCGGCAAGCACTCCAAGCGGGAGTCGACATTCTTTGGGTCGGAGCGAGAACGACGGTCAATCCGTTCGCCGTCCAGGAAATCGCCGACGCTTTGCACGGAACCGACGTTCCGGTGTTGGTCAAGAATCCGGTCAATCCGGACCTCGAACTTTGGATCGGCGCCTTAGAACGCATTCACCGAGCCGGTATCCGACGTCTCGGGGCGATTCATCGCGGGTTCAGTTCCGGAGGGAAATCGAAATATCGTAACGAACCGATGTGGAGCATCCCGATGGAACTCAAGCGACGGATCCCCGGCCTCCCGATCTTCTGCGATCCGAGCCATATCGGCGGCAATCGCGAACTGATCGAGCCGCTCGTTCGGAAAGGAACGGGACTCGGCTTTGAGGGCCTGTTGATCGAGTCGCATTGTCGTCCGGAAACCGCCTGGAGCGACGCATCGCAACAGCTCGTTCCGGAAAAACTGGGAGAAATTCTTCGACGGCTCGACGATTCCATGGCGGAAACCGATGACGACCCGCTTGACGATCTCCGGCATCGGATCGACGCGATCGACGAACAGTTGCTTGAACTTCTTTCGCGCCGGATGAAAATATCGGACGAAATCGGCGTGTACAAAAAAGAACACGATCTTCCCGTCGTGCAACCGTCGCGGCTCGGCGAGGTTATCGAACACCGAATCAACGTCGGTTGCGAACTTGATTTGAATCCCCGGTTCGTTCGCGGGATTCTCATGAAGATCCACGGCGAATCGGTACGGCTCCAGAAAACGGCTGGTCGCGGCGAATTGTGATGGGTAGGTTGCCGACCGCCGGGCGGCAACGTCCGGCACTCCGGACCTACCCTGCTTCGAGTGCGGAATACCGCACGCGACCGCTCGGCGATCGGTCGCCTACCTTATCGCCCGATTATGAATGCGACGCAACATCCCGCAGCGCGGCGTAAAACCGTTCCACGTCAATCGGCTTGGTCAGGTGTTCCACCATGCCGAGCATTTGGCAGCGGTCCCGTTCTTCGGCGAAGGCGTGGGCCGTCAGCGCGAAGACTGGAATATCCTTGTATTCCGGCGTACTCTTGATGATCTGCGTCGCTTCGTAACCGTCCATGACGGGCATCTGCAAGTCCATGAGAATCACGTCGAACGCGGGATTGGCATGAGAACGGGTCGCTTCCGCCAGTCGATCCAACGCTTCTTGTCCGTTCATTGCTCCTGTAACGTTAACCCCGACCGACTTCAGCAATTCGGTTGCGATCAAGGCGTTGACCTTGTTGTCTTCGACGAGCAGAACCCGCATTCCACGCAGAACGGCATTTTGATTGTCGGGCGGCTGCGGCTTTTCCCTGACGGGGGGAGGCGGCACGACGACTCCTTCGGGAACCTGGAACGGACACGCCATCGTGAACGTCGTTCCTTCGTTTTCTTTTCCCGAAACGGAAATCGTTCCGCCCATCAATTCGATCATTTCGCGAGTGATCGCCAACCCAATCCCAACGCCGCCGAATTTTCGTGTCGCAGAATTGTCCCCTTGACTGAAAGCGGCGAAGATTTCGTCCATTTGTTTTTGGGACATCCCGATTCCGGTATCCTGGACGGCGAAATCCATCATCACGTTGTGCGGATCGCGCCGCTTGACGGCGGCTCGGACCGTGATCGTCCCCCGTTCCGTGAATTTGTACGCATTGTCGAGCAGATTGATAAATATTTGTTTCAACCGCAACGGATCTCCAAGCAACGCGGAAGGAATGGTCGAGTCCAAATCGAGCCGCAACTCCAGCGGCGAGCCGGAATGTCGTTGCCGAAAATCGTCGGCGAGGTTTTCGAGCATCCGTCGAATGTCGAAGGATGTCCGCTCCAATTTCATCTGGCCGGCGTCGACCTTGGAGAAGTCGAGAATGTTGCTGATGATGTCCAAGAGCACTGTGGACGCTTGTCGCATCTTCTCGGTGTAATCCCGTTGCCGGTCGTCCATCGGCGTCTTGAGGAGCAGTTCGGTCAAACCGACCACGGCGTTCAGCGGCGTGCGTAATTCGTGACTCATGTTGGCGAGGAACAGGCTTTTCGCTTTGTTCGCCGCCGACGCCGCGATCATCGCCCCTTTCAGTTCGAGGAGCGTCTTTACCCGAGCGAGAAGTTCCTCTTTATCGAACGGTTTTTGAATGTAATCGTTCGCGCCGGCGTGAAATCCGAACACGATGTCGTGAACCTGATTTTTTGCCGTGAGCATCACGACCGGAAGATCGAACAGCGTGAATTTTTGTCTGAGCCGTTGGCAGACGTCATACCCCGACATTTTCGGCATCATCACATCGAGCAAAACCAGGTCGAACATCTCCCCTTTCTCGAACAGCGCAAGCGCTTCCAGACCGTTATACGCCGTCGTGACGGAATAGTTGCGAATGGAAAGGAGATTGAGCAGCACCTGGACGTTGACCGGCTCGTCGTCCACGACAAGGATTCGATATTGTCCTTCCTTGGCGGCGTCCGAAGCATGTTCCGGTTCGTCGTCATCATCGGCGAAACTCTCGGCGTCGATGATCGTTTTCAGTTGCCGGGCGGAGATCGCGGCTTTATCGGCGGCGGTCGCTTTCGGAACCGTGAACGTAAAGCGTGATCCCTGGCCGACTTGCGATTCGACACCGATCGTTCCGCCGTGGAGTTCGACGATTTTTTTTGTAATGGAAAGTCCGAGTCCTGTGCCGCCGTATTCCCGCGCCGTGGAACCGTCCGCCTGTTCGAACGACTCGAAAATCTTGTCGAATTTATCGGCCGCGATGCCGATTCCCGTGTCGCGTACGGAAACGGAGACCAAACCGTTCTCGGGCTTGGCGGAAACGGTAATATTCCCCTTGTCCGTGAATTTGATCGCGTTGCCGATCAAATTGTACAAAATCTGCTGGATTCGGTTCTCGTCGACATTGATCGGCGGGAGTGAATCATCAATCTCGTTGGTCAGCGTCAGCTCTTTCCCTTTGATGAGCGGTTTCGATACGACGATCACCGTGTCGGCGATCGTTTTCAGGTCGATCGGTTTGAGCTGCAGAACAATCTCGTTGTTTTTCAGTTTCGTAAAATCGAGAATGTCGTTGACGAGATTCGAGAGCCGCTTGCCGCTGTTGGCGACGATCGCCAAGTTGTATTTCTGCTCTTTCGACAGATCGCCGGTCGCGCCGTCGATCATCGACTCCACGATCCCGATGATCCCGTTGATCGGCGTCCGCAGTTCGTGGGACGTATTCGCGAGAAATTCGTCCTTGAGCTCGTTGAGGCGATTCAGATAAACGTTCTTCTCTTCGAGTGCCTTGGCGTTCTCCTGCAACTCGCCGACAAGTCCGCGAATCTTCCCGGCCATGTTTTGGAACGCGGAGGAAAGCACGCCGATTTCGTCTTTGCTCTTGACCTGCGGAATTTCCGCATCGAAATTTCCTTCGCCGAGAACCTTCGCCGTGTTCGCCAGCTTGAGGATCGGTTTCGTGAAATTTCCGGTAACGATATAGAGCATCCCGGCAATGAGACACGCCGCGATGCAACACGATCCGACAACATAATTGCGGATCGATCGGGCTTCGCCGAGAATTTTCGACATTGGAACGCTGACGGCGACCGACCAAGGCATCGTGACTTCGCTGAACCGGACCGGAATGTAAATAGTGTAGAACCCTGTCCCGGTGGAGGTGTAAGATTTTCCCTCTTTGATGGCTTGCCGAGCCTCCTCCGTGAATTGCAGCCGTTGCGGATCGGCTCTGAGAATCGCCTGCGCCATACCGGGGGTCAACCGGGAAAAATCGAGCTTCGATTTGTCAGCATCGGCTGTGAATCGCTTGAGCGAGTCGACGAACTTCCTGTCGTTCTCCAATCGTTCGGTCTGCTCCTTGTCGGCCGGATCGTGAACCTGGTTGGCGGCAAGGTATTCCTCCGCGAATTTGACGGCGTCGGGAATTTTGGCGTGATCGAATGCCAATGTTCGGTAGGCGATTCCTTCGGCGATTTCTTTTCCCAAGAGAACTTTATCGGGATGCGCGACGATTGCTCCGGCATTGGAGAAAATCGAGGTGTATCCTCCTTGGTTGTGGGGATCAACCTTCGAGACCATCTCCTGCAGCTTGTCGAGGACGATATCGGAGGAAATGATTCCGGCGAACTTGCCTTGGTGCAGGATCGGAAAGATCAGACTCGCCAAGATGACTTCGCGGTCCTGTAAATGGTACGGATACGGGTCGGGAATGTATTCCGTCAGCGTCCGTTTCGGTTCGATGTACCAGTTTTCCGTGTCGATGGCGGGGAGCGGCTCGACTTCGATATTCGTTCCGAGCTTGTTCCAATAGGGGGCGTAGCGTCCGGTCTCGTCGTAGGCGGGTTTGACCCCGGCGTACTCTTTGTCCTTGCCGTCCAAGGCGTTCGGATCGTAGGCGATGCAGAACGCGGTGATGTACTCCTTTTTCGCCAAGGCGTTTTTCAGGATGTCGTTCATCATCTTCCGGTCGGTGAGTCCCAAATCCTTGAGCGTCTCGAAGACTGTGGAGAGCGTTTCCGCCGTGATGCGGGCGCCCTGCAATTCGGCCCGAATCTCGTTCTGGTACTTGTCGGCCGTTTCCTGAGCGAGGGCGAAGGCGTCTTTCTTCGCCATCTCGTAGGTCCGATTCGAGACGATCGTCGTCAGGATCGCGAAACAAACGATCACGACCCCCGTAATCAGAAAGAACAGTTTCGTGCGTAAGCTTATATTGGTTGGCATGATATCAGAAA
>JAVBPI010000223.1:0-4771 GCA_031549705.1 Thermoguttaceae bacterium | reverse complement strand
CTCGTAGGCCAGTTGATATAGGATTTGAACTTTTATGTTGGGACGGTTCAGTTTGCGAACATGCTCCAACCGTTCGGAGAGCGGCATTTCGTGCAAACCATTCAGAAAAAGGTTGGTGAGCAGCCCATCTTGTTTATCTTTCGGCAGCACTTCGATCCGCTTGAGAATCGCGGCGAAATTCTTGACATTGCGTTGCCAGATCATCTGATTGATTGCCTGAACGTCGTCGAATTTTTCAAGATGCTTGCGAACTTCAGCGCCCGTCTCTTTCTCCCCTTTTTCTTCAAAGGCGGTTGCGACTGCGTACAAATCCTCGTCAAAACGTGCTTCGTCGAATCGCAAGCCCTTTTCGCGCAACGCTTTTCGGGTCGAAACGACAAGTTCGATCATCTCCTTCGTCGCAACCTTTGCCGCTTCGAGCTGTTTGAGATCGAGCAAGCCGACGATCGCGCTACGGTAGTTGCCGATCCGACTCCAAGCCGTTTCGGGATCGCTTTTTTGTCGGGCACTGTTCAGGTTGTCTGCGACGCTTCCGGCGTCGATACAAGTTCCCGTTGTGCAGACGGCTCCTTCGGCACTCCGGACGCCGATCGGTTTGAGCGACGCGACACGAATCGTTCCGACGTCCTGCGCCGTTTTCGAACCGGACATGTTTTCCGTGCGAAATCCTCCGATCTGCCAGAAGTCGCCTCGCGTTTTCGGATCGTCCGCGCGGTTCCAATGGAGATCGTACATCTGGCCCGGCAAAAGTCCCTGAATCGTGAAACGGCCTGATTTGTCTGTCTTCGTGTCGGCATAAAAGCAGCGTTCTCCTTTCGTCGTACTCATCCCATTTCGCCCGCAACCGATGTCACCATCGAATTCGTAACGCCAACGGTATTCCATGACGGCGTTCGATATCGGTTCTCCGGTTTCGAGGTTCACGATCATTCCCGTAACGGCGACGAGCGGTTCCATCTTCAATTCGATTTCATGTTGCGCATAAGGAACCGTCGCATACGCCGCCCGTTCCGCCTTTCCGTCGTACACGAACACCCGCATCGTCCGATTGGCTCGCTCGAACGCGAATCGACCGTCTTTGTCTGTTTTCGGGTACTCGCTTCGCCAATTCTTTTTGATGCTCTTGCCCGGATAGGTCATCGGCGGATCGCTGAAGGAAACCGTCAAATCCGCCGCGCCGACCCACTTTCCATCGGCCCCCTGGGTGAGCACCCGGCCCGTGAAAGGACTTTCTTCCTTGTTCGGTACGAAAATCAAATGTTCCGCGACTCTCTTTTCCGGATCGAACTTGATATCGAAGGTTCCCTTGGTTCCGAACCAATCCTTTTCGCGGGCATTTTGAAGACCATATGCATATCGCCCGCTTCCGAGTGAAAGAGTCACGCAGCCGTTCTCGTCCGTTGTGTAAGTTCCGTGCGTCGTTTCGGGAAATCGGTTCGCCTGATCACCACGATAGATCGGCATGTGGAATCCCGGCGGCGCTTTTTCCGTACCGATTCGCTCGATCCCGTGATCGCTGCGTCCCTGGAATTCGACGTACAGTTTTCGTCCCGGCATCGGCTTGCCGTCCGGATCGCTCCGTAATTTGAGAGTAACCTTTGTCGCCGGTTCCATCACGACGTCGAAATTTTCGACCGGCGCTCCCGGCATGATCGCAAAGCCGTCCCGTGTCGGAAACGCCCAATCGCCGGCCGCTTTCGCGGCCATCACATACCATTGATACGGCGGCAACAGCAGCTCGTAGCGTCCTTCGGCGTCCGTCGTCGCATAGTTCCATTTATCGTTGAGCGTAATCCCTTGTCCCATCGTTTTGATTTCGAGATCGGCGACCGGTTTTCCGTCCGGATATCGGACCGTACCGCGCACCGGAACCGTCTTGACGAATTCCTGTACGAGCAGAATCGGTTTTCCGTCGGCTTGCGGCCAGAATTCTTTTGTGCGAGTATACAGATTGGGACCGTTGAAAAGCTGGACGGGCGAAACAAACAGGCTTCCTGTCGCCCACGCGGGAAAATACGTGACTTGGCCGATTCCGTTTTCGCCGGTTCGGATCTTGAGCGGCAAACCAGTTTCCTGGGCGGTTTTCAATTCGTTGCCGACCATGCGCGGCGGATAGGCGACACCGGAGACGGTAAATTCGATTCCCGCTAATCCGTTGCCGTCGGTATCGATCGCACGAATGGTCATCGGAGCAACCCCTTCGAGCGGCAACTCGATCTTGTCGTCGAGATTGACGTACATCGGATCCCCTTCGGATTCTTTTGCGTTATTATCGTTGCGAAATAGTCGATACGCGAACCCTTCGCCGTCCGCCCAAACACAGATTCTCGTTGGCGGATTTTCCGGCGAGTATGTCAGTGAGAACGACGAAATGAGCATTACCCGCTGACAACCGTATTCCGGAGTGCCGATGAAAAATTCATTGAGAGGCATGCCGGACGCTGTTGTCACGCTCCCGTTGATCGTCTTTCCTTTTTTCAGGGCGTTTTTGTACTCGCGGTCGTCTTTGTTCGTTTTTATAACGCCGACGTATGATTCGCCGTCGATCGTTTTCCGAGCAATCAAGTTCGCGTTGCGGTTCCAACGGTTACTTGAACAAGTCCAGAGAAGAACGCGTCCCTTCGAATCGCTCCGCAAGTCGAGCTGGTTTCCGTCCATAAACACGGCAACGATTTTCGCGTCGGCAACGGCGGCACCGTCTTCCGTTTGGACCTCACAGCGAAATGGAACCGTCGATTGCGCAACACTCAATCTTGGAACGGGTTGTACGCCGATCGCCTTCGGATCGGTTACGAAATCATTGTCCGTTCCCGGCGATTCGCTTGGCGGCATTGGAAGCGTAATGGTTTTTGTAACGAAAGACGCGTCTTTCTTGTCCTTCGCCGTATCCGGCTCTGTTTTCTCAACGGGAACCGATGATATTGCGGACGATATTTCCGGTGAGGGTTTTGGCGTTTCCCAAGCGGGACAAACCGCAACGGAAAACAATGCGGCGACGACGATTCCGAAAAGGATGCTCAATCGGGAAGTCATGGAAATCGGTCCTCTCTTTCGTTTGGGGTCGAGCAGCGCGACGATTCGTTGCTCGATCCGGCTTCGTTGTCGGGGTATGGTCACGGCGCAACCGATTCGTTGCGGCACACGGAAACCACGATGAATCGACGAACTCAAATCGAGCAGCAAGGAGGCGTAGTCGGCCCCATTTTCACCGAGCCGAAGCACTTGATCGTCGCAGGCTTCTTCCCTGGCGGCCCGCTGCTGAGCCGCGAAGAACCAGACCAACGGCTGGAACCAATAGACCGAGCAAGCGACGCTCGCAAGAAGCTGCCAGGCGATGTCGTTGCGACGGATATGTTCCAATTCGTGTATCATGATCGCCCGATTCGGTTTGTCGTCCATAAAACATCGCGGCAACAGAACGGTCGGCTGCCGGAGCCCGACGACTTGCGGGACGGCAACGACTTCGGAAATTTTGTAACGAACCTGCCGATCGATTTTCAGCGTCCGTTCCAGATCTTTGCAGAGCATCAGCCACGCCGGATCGTCGAGCGTCGTTGCATTGTCCAGGAGTCCCGCATACACGAAGCAACTGCGAAACAGCAGAAAAAGGCAGAAAATCGCACCGAAAATCCAGGCAATCGCTCCAAAAAGCGAAAGAACCCGAAACGACGGTAATTCGAACATTCCTCTTGAAATGTTTTTTGGAACGGAAACTTGTTCCGGTACTTTCACAACAACGGCTTGACGAACAACCGATGACATTTCGTTTATTGGAACAGCGGATTCCACGGTGATGGGGCGAACCGGCGGAACAATCGGAATCACCGGGAAAACCGCTGTTTCAACGGGAGTTGTCGATTCGACAACCGGAGCGTCCGGAATGGAAACCGTCGAAGCGATTCGGATCGGTTTCGGTGTGGATTCATGAACGGACCACCCCGTCACGATTCGCGGAATCATTCCTCCTACACACGGAAGGAGCAGGATGACGACGAATAAAATCCGAAACAGATAATCACGTTCAATCGGTCGATTCTTGAACAAAAGAATGCCTCCGCCCGCTAAAAAAAGGAGGGGCAGCGATCCGATCACAAGGACGAGAAGAATGTCGGTCAGCATCGTATTCGGGGAGCTCGTTTGTTTTGTAAAAAGTCAAGAGCGTTCATCTTTTTTGGCGTCTCGGATCATTTTCGCCAGGCGGTTATAATCATCGTCGGTCATTTTATTGTCGGAAAGGTCCAGCAGCGAAACAATCGCGCTCGACACGGAGCCTCCGAAAAGCGAGTCGACGATTTCCCGCATGGCGTGAGTTTGCGTTTGTTCACGGGAAGCGATTGAGCGGTAGAGAAAACGAACGCCGTCACGTCGTGAAGCGAGAACTTTCTTGCGAACGAGCGTGTTCAAAATGGTCCGAATGGTCGAATAGGCCGGTTTCGGCTTGGCGTCAAGGGAATCGAGAACCTCTGAGACGGACACTTCCCCCAAATGGCAGATCGTTTCGACGAGTTGACGCTCTCGGTTTCCAAGCTCTAAATATTTTTTTCTTTTCATGACGATTATCTTCTCGAAATGTTATCTAAATAACACATGTTACGATTGTAACAGTATCGGATCCGATTGTCAAGAGATTTTTTAATATTTGTGTAATTGGCATACTGAAAACGTCGCTCGTTCTTTTTTACCTGAAGCACAGTATGACTCTGAGCACTCCACACCCATTCAGGATCGGCTCTAAGGATCAAGCGAATTCGTTTTATTGTCGACCGAGATG
>JAVBPI010000004.1:0-6901 GCA_031549705.1 Thermoguttaceae bacterium | reverse complement strand
GATACGCATGGCCGACTTTCAGCATAAAAACGTGATTGTCGCGATGGGAGTGATGCTGGTCGTTTCTTCCGTGGTTTTCCTGTTTGCAAAAGAATTGCATTCCGTCGCGCTCTTTTTTCAATGGATGAACCGATACTTTGTTATCAATCCGATCTGCGACTGGATTTGCTATGGCACGATTTCGGTTCATCTTCTCCTGCTTTTTATTACGGTTTCCTGTGTCTTGTTCGCCGTTCGTGCCCTGTCCATTCGCGTCACCCGGTCTCCGCGACATTTTTATTCGTCGCCGGTCGCCTGGTGGTTTTATCTCGCGTTTGTCGTGTCAATAATCCTGGCGGTATATGGAGAATCCGCAACAACCACTGCATCGACAGTTGTCCTGCCTCCGCTCCGATCATATTTCAATCACTTCTACGGCGAACTCTGCAACGGATTATCGTACACGACCATCGACGGCTTGCCGTTACTCGTTCTTTTCATTGGAGGATTCTGTGTGCTTTTCTTCCTGAAAACCGTATATTTCGGACAAATTTCCGACCGTTCCCCAAACGCCGTTCAGCTCGACATTCCGTGATGTGACCCGAATAGTACCATGCAAAACGAAGATCGTATTTCTTTGTCCATCATAACGGCAGTCACTGTCGTTATCATCCTTACCCTGAACGTGTCGTCCTTTTTGGCGATAACAACCGGGGATTCCTTCTTCATCGCCGACGTTCGTTTTTGGCCGTGGTGGATGATGACGTCACCCGTCATACTCCTCATCCTTTCCTGCATCGGTCTGTTTCCGCTCCGCAAACGGAGGAAAGATATCGTTCCTGCGGTCATCGTGGCTTTGTTGTTGTTTCAAGAGGTCTCGTTTGCCGATGACGATACGATTGAATTGATTTCGTCGGCAAAACTTTCCGGAACGGACAGGAGTCAGACCGAACCGGATATCGTCGATTGTTTTGCCGCGATGGAATATCGATTCACAGGAGGAAGTTACCGAAATAAACCGATCCGCTTTCGTATGCACATGCCGGACAACATCGATTATCAGAAGAAATATCCGTTGATCGTCTGGTTTCACGGTCTCGGTGAAGCGGGCGACGACAACGTAAAACTGCTCGGGCACCTTCGGAGTTCGATGGGATTTTTCATCGGAAACAACCGGCGGGATTTCTTTCTGCTGGCCGTCCAGTGTCCGCCGGGCAATAACCACTGGCTTGGTTCGACTTCCGCTGAGGAAACGGGGGATTCGCCATTGACTATTACCGGAGAAATCATGGAGGCGGTCATCCGTCAATACCCTGTCGATGAAAACAAAGTCAGTCTTTTCGGGATTTCGCTCGGCGGCAGCGCCGTCTGGGAATTCGCCAAAAAACATCCGCGACGGTTTGCCGCAATGGTTCCTTGCTCCGGCCGTCCGCCGGGAGATGGCGACTCCGCTCCTTATCTGGGAACGGCGATATGGGCGTTCAATAACATCGGCGATACCGGAGTCCCCATCGGAGAAACGGAACGATTCGTCGAAACAATCAATGTTTCCGGCGGCAACGCTTTTCTTTCCGCCTACGTGGACGGCGGCCACGACGCCTGGACCCGCGCGATGAAAGAAGACAAAATCGTCGGTTGGCTGATCCTTCAACGTCTCGACGGGAAAGGTCCGCCGCAAGGGGTTGTCTGTCGCCCGATTTCGGTAACACGACATTTTTTCCTGTTCGGGTTGCCGGTGTTGATCGTCGTCGCCGTTCTTACAACGGATATTTTCCGTCGAAAGCGAGGCGGATCGTGAAACGAACTTCGGCCTGCATTTTCCTTGTTGCCGTCATCGTCGTCTCCTCGGCGGTGTTGTGTTTCCGGATCGGGTTCGATACCGATATTTATCGAAACGGCTATGATCGTATCGTTCGAAAAAACTTGTCGGAAGGATACGCCTGTTTGTTTCGGGTTCCCAAAGGATACCACGATTTTGCCGGACCACAACCGCTCTTGATTTTCCTGCACGGTGCCGGTGAAGTCGGGACCGATCCCCGAACGCTGGAGAGCAAGGACCCTTTGCATTTCACACGGGCGGCGGGCTTCGAGATTCCCATGATCGTTGCCGTACCGATTTGTCCGGAAAAACGGTGGGAGCCCAGGCGTATCGTCGCGATGCTGGATCAGTTGCTTGCCGACAATCAATATCGTTTCAAAATCGATCCGGATCAGGTCTATCTGACCGGCTACAGCATGGGCGGCTTTGGAACCTTTGAAACAGCGGCGGAATTTCCGGCACGGTTTGCCGCCATCGTCCCCGTTGCCGGAGGCGGTGAGCCGACACAAGCGAATAAGTTGCAAAACATCCCGACCTGGGTGTTTCACGGTGAAAAAGACAAAACCGTTCCCTTGCCGAGTTCCTCGTTGGTCGTCGATGCCATGAAGCGGAACGGCCACGGCAATGTTCGGTTAACCGTCCTCAAGGATGCCGGACACGGAATCACCAAACAGGTTTATTCCGATCCCAAAGTGTACGATTGGCTTTTGAGCAAGCGAAAAAAATGATTCGCCGATTTGGGTGGAAGTCTCGGTCCGGCGCCAGCGACCAACGGAAGCTGGTTTTTGTAACGGAGCGGAAGCTCCAATCGGTCGCCGATCCTACCGGCTCATTCGACGAGCGCTCTGGAGGCGACGCGGGCGACTTCGTCGATGGTGGTCCGACCGGACAGGACTTTGCCGATTCCGTCGTCGCGTAAAAGGTGCATGCCGAGCGACGATGCCTCTTCACGAATCGTCGTCGCGTTTGCACGGTCCTGGATCAGTTTGCGGATCGACGGCTCGACCGTCAACAGTTCGAACAAACCGATCCGCTCGTGATATCCGCTTTGGCGGCACGATTCGCAGCCGGTTCCCCTTTTGAATTCGCCTTGGGTATCGAGCGGCAAACCGAGCCGCAACAGTTCTTCATCCGTCGGAACAAACGGAGCGGCACAGAACGGACAGTTTTTTCGTACCAATCGTTGCGCTAACACGGCAATAAGCGAACTGGCGACGAGATACGGTTCGATGCCAAGGTCCAAGAGTCGCGTGATCGCTCCGGCGGCGTCGTTCGTATGCAGGGTCGAGAAGACCATGTGTCCCGTAAGAGCGGCTTGAATTGCCATGATCGCGGTCTCCTGGTCACGAATTTCACCGACCATGATGATGTCCGGGTCTTGACGCAAAATGTTGCGCAAACCCCGTGCGAACGTCAGCCCCTTCTTCTCGTTGATCTGCGTCTGACTGATTCCTTCGAGTTGGTATTCGATGGGGTCTTCCAGCGTGAGCGCGTTCCGGTCGACCGTGTTGATCGCCTGCAGCGCGGCGTAAAGCGTCGTGCTTTTTCCGGAACCGGTCGGTCCCGTAACGAGAATGAGGCCGTGTTCCAAATGGACGAGATCGCGGAATTTCGCGAGATTCTCACGGTCCATGCCGAGTTGGTCGAGCGTGTAGAGTCGGGCGCTTTTGTCCAACAACCGTAACACGACCCGTTCGCCGTGGCTCGACGGGAGCGATGCAATTCGCAAATCGATGAGTCGGTCCCCCATCTGAACTGTGGCACGCCCGTCCTGCGGCAGTCGTTTTTCGGCGATATTCATGCGACCGATGATCTTGATCCGGCTGACGACTTCGTCTTGCAGCTTTTTCGGGAGCCGGAACGTATCGAACAACACGCCGTCAATGCGAAAACGTACGACAAGTTCTTCTTCCGACGGCTGGATGTGAATGTCCGACGCACGGGCTTTGACGGCATCGAAAAAGATCAGGTTGACCAACCGGATGACCGGGGCGCGACCATGCGTATCCAAAAGATCTTCACGGGGGGCGATTTTTTCGATATCGGCAAGCACCGCATCCCGGTCGAGCGTTTCGACCAAGTCTTGCGTCTGGCTTTCCTGCTGCTGATAGGCGGTATTGATCGCCGCGAAAACATGCGACGACCGGGCGAAAATCGGAAGAACGGGCCGGTTCAGCCAACGGGAAACGACGTCGAGCAGCGGATACGATTCCGTTTTGCCGACCAGAACGGGGAGTGTTTCTTCTTCGTCGGCAAGTCCCAAAAGACAATGCTGCCGTGCGAACCGAATGGGAATTTTTCGAATGAACGCCGCCGAAGGAGGCCGCTCGCCGACTCCGTACAGGAACTCCAGACCGAGCGATGCGGCCATCGACTGGAGAGCGAGATCGGATTCGGAAAGCTGGACGTCGGACATTGGAATTCAGTTATTATTCATTTCCTTCTCTTGCTCTAAAAGAATCGTTTTAATGGATTCCGTAGCAATGATTTTATTCGCAATACATTTTTCCTTTTGGATTATTTCGCACAAATGCGGAACTGTTATATTGGAAAGAGCCGGAGGAATTTTTCCTAACAACATAATCACCTCCCATCGAATTGCCTCTGTTTCATCGTCGGATTTTCGGAGGATATACTCAAGCTCATTGCATTTAACCGGATTGATACGGACAATAGCTGACGCCAATCGAAGCTTATTGAGTACGTTGCAATTATCTTCGGCATCTTTGATGGAAAGGAATTTATTCCTGATTTCCGGTAAGGCTTTCTTAGCGAATTTCCCGAGATTACCGAGCAAAAAGGCAATTTCATCACCGAATTTACGAGAACACCCGTCGTTCACCACATGAAATTCACTTTTATCATCCAAGTACGACAAAAGCGTATTCAAAATGAGCTTTTGCCGTTCAATATCCGTTTCCATTGATTCCGACAAAATATTTGCCGTATCAATACGAAGGGCCGGTGGGTGGGTGGATTGCTTCAATATCGTTAACATAAAATCGATATTCGCATCAGACGAGTCCCTTGCGATTGCCAAAAGCATCCGAGATTGAAGGAAAGGACCATCTATCGAACCAAATTCGTCTCGCAAGCATCGGGAAACGCTTTCGTCCTTGATATCCGGATGGAATATTAGATTCAATACATCAAAACGATCTGACTCGTCGCCGTTTCGAAACAAGTCGCACATTTCCCGAATGAAATCTTTCTCCGTACCACTGAAGATGTTCCTGACCTCTCTCGGCTCGAATTTGATCGAGTTGGTAGCTAATAAAAACGCGTCCGATTGCGTGTTTTTGCGGGAGTGGGCGATGATTTGCTTTAGAGACAATCGCGATGGCGATGGAGCGTCAGCGAGTACAAACAACTGCACAGAAAGGCAAAACAATAGTGCAATCATACCGCATCTAAATAAAGTAACACACATATTACAACCCCTCCGGCAACGGAGGTTCTTGCGGTTTTGGTTTAGTCGGTTCTTTCTCATTCGGGCAAACATGGCGACAACTATTGTACACCCCCTTGGCAATGCAATATTGATACCAAGGTCCGCGATCTGGATAAAGATACGCGCATTGAACGGCGTAAGCGCTTTTTTCAAGGCTTTGACATGGAACAATCTCTTTCGGCATCAAAATTGGTACATTCACGAATTCCTTTTTCGACTTCATCCAATTTTTTCTGTAATATCTGTTTTGCGATATTAAGGCATTTCAGACCGTTTTGTTGGTCAGACATCACGACATCGTAAAACTTGCCTAGCTCAAAATGTGCTGCTGCTGAATCGGGATAGGATTCACAGGCAAATTTTAATATTTCTTCGACATCTTCCAATGTGTAGTCTAACGAATCGGTAAGCTGGATCAAGTTGGCTTTATATATCAATAGCTCTTCTGTATATCCATCTTTGGCTACTGATGAATCAAGATAATCCAATGCTTTTTGAAAATGCCCCTTTTGCCAAAGCTTCCAAATCCGTTGAACCACTTTTAGTGAGACATGCAAATTGTTTTTCATGAGAGCGATGTGTATAAAAATCATGATCGTAAGACAATCTAGCGTCCTGGTTCGGATCGGCAAGAGAATAGAGCCGTTCCCCGGCTCGGTCGCGGCAGACGAGATCGTCGATGTAACGCAAACCCCAAACGTAAGTCGTGTCGACCACGTTATTGACCCGCTCCTCGACGCATTGCCATTTCTCGTTGTAAAAATACGTCCGCGTCGACGCCAAGACGCCGTTTGTGAACGTCTTCTTCCGGATGCGATAATTCAGTCCGTTATATTCGTACTCGGCGATTTTCGTCGAGCCGTTCGAGGCGAACACCTTCGTCACGCGGTTCCAGGCGTCGTACTGAAAGCGAAATTGCTCGCCCGCCTTCAACGTCGCTTTCATGTTTCCATTCCGGTCATGCGAAGCGACTCCTTGAATCTCGTTCGCCGCGTTATGCGTCCGATTTTCGATGTTACCGTTGCGATTGTATTCGGCCCAGTTGCCCGTCTTGTCGTATTGCCACGATTCGTCGAAAGTCGTTGCAGTCACGGCGGTTCCGTCGGCGTTCAGCGGACCGCGAGTGAGCGACTTGAGCTGGTTCGTTTGATCATAGCGGTAAGCCTCCGACACCGCCGGATGAACGCCGTCCCGTCGGAATGTCCGGTTCCCGGCCTTATCGTAACCGTGGCCGATCTTCACGACGTCGACATCGCCCTGCTTCCAGACATGCTCCATCGGTCTGCCGAAACGGTCTCGTACCAAATTGAAGTTCAGACCGGGTTGAGACAGCGCAGCCTGTTCAATCGAACCGTTTCCGGAGTGTCCGTAGGTGATCAGGGACGTTTCTCCGTCTTGAATCCCGGCGACGAAACTCATGATATCCGGGATCGATCCGGCGACTCCGTAAGAATAGACAAGTTTGCGACCGCCGGGGTACTTGACCGACGCCAGACGCTTGCCTCGGGACTGATCGTAACCGTACTCAAGACATGGCGTTGCATTCGGCAGAACCGTTCCATCGAACGACTGATACATCCGGTGAAGTTTGCGGTTGGCGTCGTATTCAAAAAAGACTTGATTGACGACGCCACCGTTTCCGTCGAAGCAGG
>JAVBPI010000039.1:0-6847 GCA_031549705.1 Thermoguttaceae bacterium | reverse complement strand
CCCGACCCATGCGGAGCGATTATCAGCATCGCTTCCAACGACGGCCGGTAAAGAAGAAGTATCGACATCGCGCACGGTGAGCGTCCGCTGGCAGTCGACGGGATCGATACCATAGTAGGTCACGACGCCGAGCGCGTCTTTCTTCCAACGGAGACAACCGAAGATGTCGTAATACTCCTGTGTTCCCCCGGCAACGCCGGTCCCGTTCTGCGAGACAGGTACGGCGGGATACGTCACGGTTTGCGTCTTGATGGCCCGCTTGTGATTTTCGTCCCAATAGGTATAGGCGACGGTCGAGGTCACGCGGTCGGCCGCATTTCGGTCGGTCGACGGAGTCGGATAAATATGCTGCGCCACGACAAACCCTTGGGCGTTGTAATCGGTCGCCGAAACGTACTGGGCCGGACCGTTGCCGCCGATTTTGATTTTATGGCCGTTTTGTTTTCGGGTTACCGGATCGTATTCAGCGACGTCAATGACGCCTTTAGCCGCTTCGAGCGTGGCGGTGTCGTTGGCCCAACTGCCGTTTGAATACGGGTTGAGAAACAACTTGAGTTGAGCGTCGGTCTTGACGAGCGCATGCGCTTCCGATGGTCGTGTTTCAATGATTCTGCCGTGCGCATCGAGAATTTTCGAGGTGCAAACGACGTTCAAAGTCGCCGCGTTCGGGTTTTCGATGACCGCTTTTCGAAGTTCGACTCCGTGCCAATTGAGGCCGTAGATGGTGCGATGAAGCCCCGTCTCGCCCGTGTTGAAAGTATCGACGAGTGACAAATAGACGACGACGTTGGGATCGCCTTGGTTGTCCGCAGGCGGATCGTTGCAGTACGCATATTGATAAAGATACCTTATCCCTGCATTGACGCCCCCGCCGCACGAGGCACAACCCGCGTTCACGGTTTCCTCGACGACGAAACCGATACCGTGCCCTCCCGTATTGGTGTCATAAACGATCGGCCGATATTTGCCTCCGTATCTGTCGATATTTCCTCCCCAAGGCGAGGCGGGAGGCGTTATCCCATGCCGGTTGAAGTATTTGAATTGACGGGATGCATAGTTTTCAAATCCGGCACGACTCATCAACGCTTCCGGAGTGGTGATCGACGGATCGGCTTGCATGATACGCTCGATGGCGTCGTTCTCGTAAACATCCGTGAGCTGGTAACAACCGTAGGTATGATACCAACAGTTTCGATATTGAGTGTATTGACGATCCCAGGAAACGCCGTCACTCATCAATTTCGAGATTCGTACCTGGGCCAGATCGCCGGTACTGCCCATCGGATGTGCCCCGTGAAAGGAATCGAAATAATCGACATAGGTATATTCGGCTTCGGCGAATTTCTTCGTCGTCGAATCATCCGGCGAACCGTCGTAAACCTCGATGCGTTTCAAACAACCGACCGTGCTTCCCGTCGTGACATACGAGTACCGGATGAAGTACGATTGGGGGTCGGCCGTCACGACGAGGGTGACTTGACCGTTGGAATCATAGAAATACTTTTCGCCGTCCAGCCCTTGCGACATGTAAGTTAGGCTGGTCCGTTCCGACAAGGGGATGATGCTGCTTTGACCGGATGTAATTCCCCAACAAGGATCGGTCGGGTCCTTTTCACGGAAGATATAGACTTCACCCGAATCCAGAAAGGTCAGCGTGTATTCGAGATAACTCTGAGAAACGCCTCGTGTCAGCGTCGCGTTGAAATCGGCGGGAGCGGTGTACGTGCCGCTGGCCTTGCCGGGGTTGTCGTCGATAAACGGTCGCAGGTTGGATGCTGACTGGAAAAACTCCATCGTATTTCCCTTTTTGCGCAGATACGTGGATTGCGGGCCTCCGACCCAGCGACGTCCGTGAATATTATAATTCCGATTGTTAGCCGATCTCGGATCAAGTAAACTGTCATACGTACGAAGATGCCTCCATCCTCCCAAGGGACCGGGAATCGATAAATCAACGGAGGATTCGATAATGGAACCTCGCATCAGGTAAACCGGAGCTCCCGAAGCTGCGGCTGGTGGGCTTCCGCCGCCGAGGGGCGGCGAGCCGGTTGGTCCTGAGGAGCTTCCTGGCCCGGAATTAGATGGAGGAGGGGGGCCACCGGGTCCAGAACCGGATGGTGATCCACCGGCGACGGGACAGCACGAACCAGTACATGGCGGCGGTCCCTCCGACGGCTGTTGGCCGGTTGCCGCAACCGGCCCGGAAGCCCACGTGCAATTCATCGCAACAAAGCCAAGCAGAAAACAGAAGAAAACGACGAACGTGCAAGCAAGAACGGATGTATTCGATCGAGACATGATATAACCTGCTGAAAGGAGAGCTGGAGTGGTCGGACAAAGAATATGGAGAGGAATTCTACTTTTCCCGATTCTTCTTTTGGCGCTCGTCGAGTTGTTTTTCGATGGCAGTGGCGGACTTCGAGTAGCGCTCGAAATTTCGTCGGTCACCGCGTTTTTCGGCGGTCGCCGCCCGCCGCTTGAGTTCCTTGGCGTACTCGGCAGCCGCAAACGCATCCGTCGCTTCTGTCTTTTCTGTTCCGATTTTTTTGTAATAGGCACTCAATTCCTTGCATTTTTCGAGCCAGGCGTCCATCTGGGTTTGCTTGTTCTCGTCCGGATACTGGTCTCGAATGCTCATGAGTAGCGATACGGCTTCTTCGCAACGGTCAAGCGAGATGAGCCTGACGAGAAGCTCGCCGACGACATGGAAACGCATGTCGGGAGTCGCTGCGCATTCGAGGGCGGTGTCGAGAAGTTTGGCCCCCATGCCGGGCTGAAAATCGCTGCCGTAAACCGTTTCGAGTTTGAACGTTTCCGCGATGAACCAACTGGCGCGAACATCGCCCGGCGTTTTTTCGTTTTCTTCGCCGAGTAAGTGGGCATCCATCAGGTTGGCGATGGTTTTCGGCTTGTTCGCCATCCGGCAGACGCAACAGAGGATGTACGTCACCGTCAGGTTGCACGTTCCGTCGTCATTGGACGTATTGGCGACAAGCGTCTCGATATTGGCGTCGACCTTGTCACCGAGGAAAAGACGTGCCAAGCGAAAATGAGGCTCGATGTTCAGGTTCAGGTAACCGCCGTTTCCGCGTCCGGGATAGAAACCCGGCTGTGTTTGCGGCATCGGAGCGGTCTTGCTCCACTTGACCAACAGGTCGACAGTGCTCGTGGATTCGGCGATAGTCGAGTACCAGCGGAGGGCGGCGGCCATCTGCGGGAACGTCAGGTATTTCAGCAGTGCCGGTTGTTCGCTCAACGCCTGCAAAACAACGACCCGTTCCGAAGCGGACATGGCGGCGAACAACGACGGTAGTTGTTGTTGAACGAAATCTTTCGCTTCGGCGGGATCAAGGGAGGCGAGAAAACCGGGAGCGGCGACTTGGGCGGCGGTCACGGCGACGATTTCCCGTTCGGCGTCGCGATATTCCGTGGAGACACGGCCGACGTCCCACATGAAATCGACGTTCGGATCAATTCGCACGGCGACTCGTTTTGTAAAGGTCGTGTCGGCGAAATACTCTCCTTTGAGCCCGGGCTTGGCGTCTTTGGATTTGTTTTTCGACGACTGATCGGAGTCCGTCAAGAATACGTTCGGGGGAACGACCTGCCGTTCGATGGCGTCGGATTGCCATGCAAGGACGGCAGCGGGAAATCCGGGGATTCGCATGACGCCGGGTTGAGGTTCAACCGGCATCCGAACATAATCGAGTCGGAAAAGGGTCGATTGTCCTGCCGTCAACGAAACGGTTCCGGTCGGTCGGACCGGTTCGGCGGCGGTTTCCTCACCTTCCGTAGCGGATACGGCAGTCGTATCGAGAACCAACTGATCGTTGATCCAGAGCTTGAAGGAACCTTCGGCCCCGGCGACGGCGATTTGCGAAAAAGTGTACGTTCCTGAAGCCGGAACGCGGATGACACCGCTCCAGCGTACCGAAAACGCCTTCTTGTCGATCTGGTCGGCTCCGGATAGCGTTTCGCAAAGCCAGGCTTGATCTTTGACCGACAGTTCCTTCCAGTGATTGCGTTTGATCCATGTGTCGACGGACCGGAGCTTTTCCTTTGCCGCCGTTTGGGGATCGGCGTTTTTGTTCGCATCCTGTTTCTGGATCGACTGACGCAGTTGCCGATACGAATTTTCCGTTTCGGCACGTTTATTCTGAGCAGAGGCGGTCGCGGACGACAACAGTACCGCAACCGCGAGAATCAAGGAAAGAAAACGCATGAGTAAGCCTCCGGGAGAAGGGAGTTGGAGCGTGAAAATCATGAAACAACACAAACACGGGGAGATTACCCGCCGACTCCGTACAGGAACTCCAGACCGAGCGATGCGGCCATCGACTGGAGTGCGAGATCGGATTCGGAAAGCGAAACGTCGGACATGAGATTTTCATTCAAATGCAGGATTTCTCCTGACAATCTCTATTCGCGTTGTCGTGGAAACCACTTGATTCCTTCATCTGCATATTCAATGCTACCAATCTGGGTATCTGCCAAATATACATCGTATTTTCCTTGAAGCGTTTTGATCGCAACAACATTGTTAGTGTTGATTTTTTTCGAGAATGGGTGAAAAAGCATGTAGTATTCATTTAGAATGATTCGTTTTCTTAATAAATCGTACTCGACATCAAAAAACCGCGAATGACTCCAAGGTGGGTGATCGTAAAAATGCACCAAAGCAATTTTTTTGCCATTTTCATCCGTGGAAATTGTGATATTGTCGAGACTCGGACGTAACGGCATAAAACGTGTCAACACCAGAGCTGCTATCAAGGCAGTGAATAAACCGACGGCGATACAGAGTACCCATGCAAAAAGAACAGTTTGTATCATCCGTCGTTTTATTGGAATGGATTCTTTTTCAAAATTTTTCATATCACTCACCAAAAAACTCCGCCAGAACCACTACTTCCACCCGAACCAGAACTTCCCGATGACGACCCTGAACCTGAGGAGGAAGAGCCGGAACTGCTTCCCGATGAGCCCGACGGCAAATCATATGAACATGCTGAACTACCACTTGACCCTCCTGGAGTACATCCACACCCGGCATTGGAATTTTTTCCTCCGTTTGCCGAACGAATACTTCTGCACAAAGCAGTTGGATGATCGCCGGTATACCATTCTGCCGCATTGAGGTTTTCTCCAGTTAATCGCATCCACTCCGTTTGAGCATAGGATGCGCAATTGTTCGCATACGGGCCATACCCGCTATTGATTACTGGTGAGTAATCGCAAGTATCTATGCATCGCTCACAATCGTTTCCTCTCCCTTGACGTTTTTCAAAATCTGTCTGAACGCCACTGGAAGAAGCTTCACCATATCCAACCATCCAACGACCATAAGTATGTTCGTCGCCAGAGGATTGATTCCTTGCAAACATCCAACAATGAGAACTGTCGCAACGAATACATACTGAAAATTTCGACTTAACAGTGTTGTTTTTGCAGCATTGCGTCGAGGGATCATATTCAACACCGTTACAGCAAACAAGTCCGAGAGGATCTTGATGAAAAATCGGACTGTTAAGCACATATCGATAGAGATTCGAGTTGTCACCCTCGTACAAAAACGGGTCTCTCGTGGTAAACCGTCCGAAGTCGGTGTCGTAGAGGCGGTTGCGGTAATTCATCTTTCCGGTTTCTTCGTCGAGGACTTGTCCGGTGAAGGCACGGTCCCAAGTGTGTTCGGTCGCAGGTTTCGGCGTCGCGTCGGCGGCGAGGACCGTTCGCTTGCCGAAAGCATCGTATTGGTAACGCTCCTTGACCGTTCCGGTCGCGTCGACGACGGCGACGACGTTCCAGTTCGGATCGGCAAGAGAATACAACCGTTCGCCCGCCCGGTCACGGCACACAAGATCGTCGATGTAACGCAAACCCCAAACATAGGTCGTGTCGACCACGTTGTTGACCCGCTCCTCGACGCACTGCCATTTCTCGTTGTAAAAATACGTCCGCGTCGACGCCAAGACGCCGTTCGTGAACGTCTTCTTCCGTATGAGATAATTCAGTCCGTTATATTCGTACTCAGCGATTTTCGTCGAGCCGTTTGACGCGAACACCTTCGTCACTCGGTTCCAGGCGTCGTACTGAAAGCGAAATTGCTCGCCCGCCTCGTCCGCCTTCAACGTCGCTTTCATGTTTCCATTCCGGTCATGCGAAGCGATTCCTTGAATCTCGTTCGCCATGTTATGCGTCCGATTTTCGATGTTACCGTTGCGATTGTATTCGGCCCAGTTGCCCGTCTTGTCGTATTGCCATGTTTCGCCATAAGTCTGAGCGGTCACGGCGGTTCCGTCGGCGTTCAGCGGACCGCGAGTGAGCGACTTGAGCTGGTTCGTTTGATCATAGCGGTAAGCCTCCGACACCGCCGGATGAACGCCGTCCCGGCGGAATGTCCGGTTCCCGACCTTATCGTAACCGTGGCCGATCTTCACGATGTCGACATCGCCCTGCTTCCAAACGTGCTCCATCGGCCTGCCGAAACGGTCTCGCACCAAGTTGAAATTCAGACCGGGTTGAGGCAGCGCAGCCTGTTCAATCGAACCGTTTCCGGAGTGTCCGTAGGTGATCAGGGACGTTCCGCCGTCTTGAATTCCGGCGACGAAACTCATGATATCCGGGATCGATCCGGCGGCTCCGTAAGAATAGACAAGTTTGCGACCGCCGGGATACTTGACCGACGCCAGACGCTTGCCTCGCGTCCGATCGTAACCGTACTCAAGACATGGCGTTGCATTCGGCAGAACCGTTCCATCGAACGACTGATACATCCGGTGAAGTTTGCGGTTGGCGTCGTATTCAAAAAAGACTTGATTGACGACGCCACCGTTTCCGTCGAAGCAGG
>JAVBPI010000026.1:0-4807 GCA_031549705.1 Thermoguttaceae bacterium | reverse complement strand
ATCCGCACGGAATGAGTTTTTTCGTCAATCTCCCAAAATTCGTTGCCGACGAGTTCCTGCGCTTTGACGATTTGTTCCGGTTTCGGCAATGCGTGCATCCGACGGGCACGCCTCCAAAGTCGGACGACCGGCGCAACGGTAATATCGAATGCGCCGTCGGAGAGCTCGGAATAACGCTTGGATTCTTTCAACACGGCAAACAGATCGTCGCCGACATGAATGCATGCGGCCTCACCAGTCCGTTCAAGGGCTTCCGACGACGTGGAGCAGAGTCGGGACATTTCGCTCTCGGAATCGTAGTCGCTCATGATGCCGTTCAATTCCTTGAACCGTTGAAACGCGGCTCCGGCTGCCCGTTCGGCGGCGGCGGGATCGTCGCCGTGAAGAACGATCCGCACCGGAACCCCCATCTGCGGCTCTTCAAACTCGAACCGTTCCGCAACGGCTTGCGAAACGACGATGAAAACGAACAACGAAATCAGCCAACCCCACCGCTTGCGCTTTAGCCGCGCGGCGAGCCCTGAGAAAAGATGATGCATGATGTGTAATCCTTTGACACTCATTATACTGAATTCTCGAAAGTCGCAAAGTCCATCAAACTTTTCACAATATTAGCGATCTCTTAACACGATCTTAACACAAGTCGGGTATTGTTTATTCGAAAGCTGGACGCTCCCTTTATTTCGTTGAACGTCATGTTTCATTCACGCGGTTTTTTCGTTTCACTCCTGCTCGGCAACCTCCTGTTGGTCGTCGTCATCCTGGCGATCGGTTTCGTCGCCGTCCTGCATGAAGTCGGCCGCCAGACCACCGGGCTGACCGAACGGTTTCAGGAGCAACTCTTGACGCTGGTGCTGAACGATCTCGAACAGTCCTGGCCGAACGTCGACGATCGGATCAGGGAATACTGTGATTCCTATTCCAAGGAACCGGAGTTCCGCCTGACCGTCGTCGACGCCCAAGGCCGTGTCCTGGGGGACTCCGAATATTCGTCCGATAAAATGGGAACGCACCTGACCGGCGACCGACCGGAAATCGTCGCCGCGATGTCCGGAATCCACGGCGAGGACACACGGAGAAGCAAAACGAAAAACATTCCGTACCGATATATCGCCGAACCGGTTCTCAAGGACGGCAGGCCCGTCGCGGTCGTTCGGGTCGCTTTTCCCGTCGCCGGAATCCTGGAGAACAAGCGGTTGTTCTTTCACGGTATTTTTCTCGGCTTCACGATCATGTTGCTGACGGCGATCGTTTTATCTCTCTTGCTCAGTTGGCTTTGGTTCAAGCCGTTGCGACACCTCAACGACGAAGCCCGTCGAATCGCCGAAGGAAACCTCACCCCTTCGACACCGATCGACGGTCCTCTCGAATTAGCGCAACTTTCCAATTCGCTGGAAACGATGCGGCGAACGGTTTCCGGACAACTGGACACGATCACCCGACAACGGGAATCGCTGCAAACGATTTTGCAAAATCTTCCCGACTCCATTTTCGCGATGAACCGTGCAGCCCAAGTGATCTATTTCAACGAAGCGGCACGGCAATTGTTCCGGCTCGAGGCCGACATCAACCAGCCGTATCTCCAAGAACTCGTCCGGAACGCCCCGATCGTCGAATGGTATCTCGAACGCCGAAAAAAACCGGGCGGCAAAATCGAACGAAAAGAACTCGACCTTTTCGGACGAAAACATTTTTTGGAACTCGAATTCGTCGAAACGGAAACCACGTCGACAAAAGACGCCGCAAGCCTGTTGATCGTCAGCGACTTGACCGAAACGGTGCGGGCGAACAAGATGAAAACCGATTTCGTCGCCAACGCCTCGCATGAACTCCGCACGCCGCTGGCCGCGATTCATGCCGCTCTCGACAATATCACCGACGACATCTACAACGACAGACCGACACTCGAAAAAATCATCAGGATCGTCGACCGCCACGTTTCGCGGCTCGATGCGTTGATCGAGGACTTGCTCGCCCTTCATGGAGCCGAAGATGAAACGGTCGCTTCCCGACCGGAAGAAACGAGCGTCGACGAACAACGTTCCTGGATCGAGGAACTGTTTCAAAAACGGATTGAAGAAAAGCACCTGCTTTTTTCCGTCGATTCGACATTCGGCGACGTGAAATTCCGTGTCGATAACAAACGACTCGGTTTGATCCTGCAAAACCTGCTCGACAACGCGATCAAATTCACGACGGAAAACGGTACGATAACAATGACGTTCGACCGGGAAGGGGATTCGCTCGTCATTTCGTGTCGGGACACCGGCTGCGGCATCGCGACCGACGAACAGCATCGTGTTTTCGAACGATTTTATCAGTCGAATCACTCGAAGACCGGCGACGGCCGCATCCGGGGAACGGGCCTTGGTCTCGCCATCGTCAAGCACGCCGTCGAACGGTTGAAAGGAAGCGTCTTCCTGGAAAGCCGTTTGACCCGGGGAACCGTCTTCACGATACGCATCCCCGTCGTTTTCATTGAGCCGGTACTCCGCGCCACGATACTTCAATAAGGAATTGCCATGAAAAAGTTTTTTGTCGTTGCTTTCTGTGTTTTTACCTGCTGTTGTGCGACATCATCGATTTTCGCACAGAATGAAATCAGGATCGACGGTTCGACGACCGTCGGTCCGATCGTCGACGCTTTCGTCGGCGCGTTCAATGAAACGAAACCGGAACTCAAATTTTCCGTCAAAAAAACCGGCTCCGGCGACGGAGCCGCGGCATTGATCGACGGCCGTTGTGAAATCGCCGCGATGAGCCGCTTCATGAAAGCGGACGAATACAAAAAAGCGGTTGCCGCCGGAAAAATGCCGGTCCCGTTCACGATCTGCATGGACGGCGTCTGTTTGATCGTGCACCCGTCGAATCCCGTACGGCAACTCAGGAAAACGCAGGTTAAAGGAATTTACACCGGTGAAATCACGAACTGGAAAGAACTCGGCGGTCCGGACTCCCCCATCGTCGCCATCAGTCGCGACACGTCGAGCGGGACCTATGAGGTGTTCCATCAACTGGCCGTCGACTCCGCGAAAATGGGAGCGAAAATCGAGTACGCCAATTCGAATCCGCAGATTTTCACACGGGTCTCGACAACACAGGGGGCGATCGGTTACGTCGGGCTGGGCTTCGTGAAGTCCGGCGTGGAAGCCGTTCGTTACGAAGGAATTGCGCCGACGAAAGATACGATTGCCGGCGGCAGGTACAAGATTTCGAGACCGTTGTATTTGTTCACGAACGGTTATCCGGAACTCGGTTCGCCGCTCCTCGATTTTTGTAATTTTTATTTATCCGAAGCGGGTCAGGAGATCATCGAGTCGAAGGGATTCATTCCATTGACGAGTTATTGATATGCCGCTCATTTAGCCGGTACTCCGCGAACAGCCGGTACTTCACGACTTTATCAGACGAACCATGGACAGGCCGACGTTATTATTATCGCAACGGGAAGACAGAATCCGTCGCCTCCGAAGTTGGGTCGGCGGCTGGATGCTCGCACGGGTTGCGAACGTTGCGATGCTGGCCGTTTTCGCGATCTTCGTGTTCATCGCCTGGAAAAGTTTTCTCTTCCTCACGACGGCCGGCGGCGACGCTTCGGCCCCTTCCGAAGTTCAGCGTTCGATCTTCCAAAACATCGCCGCGAGACTGGTCGAAATGTTCGGTTCTTCGCATTGGCATCCGGAACGGGCGGAACCGGAATTCGGAATGCTTGCGATGATCTACGGATCGATTCTCGTAACATTCGGTGCCATGCTGATCGCCGTGCCG
Source organism: Thermoguttaceae bacterium (assembly GCA_031549705.1). GTDB lineage: Bacteria > Planctomycetota > Planctomycetia > Pirellulales > Thermoguttaceae > WRKP01. The sequence goes on along the minus strand of JAVBPI010000026.1, from coordinate 1,039 downwards.
CTCGGCATCATGACGGCGGTCGTGCTGAGCGACATGGTCCCGTTTAACGTACGGCAATGGATCAAGCCGGTCATGGAATTGCTCGCTGCGATTCCGTCGGTCGCCTTCGGGTTTTTCGCCGTCAAAGTCGTTGCTCCATGGTTGCAAAACACATTCGGGTTTCCCTCCGGAACCAATGCGATGAACGCTTCGCTGATCCTCGCCGTCATGGCGATTCCCACCATCGTGAGCGTCGCCGAAGACTCCTTGAGTTCGTTGGGACGTGAATTACGCGAGGCGGCGTACGCACTCGGATCGACTCGATTCGAGACACTGATGAAAGTCGTCGTCCCGGCCGCGCACAGCGGAATCCTGACGGCAATCGTTCTTGGTATGATGCGGGCGATCGGCGAAACAATGGTCGTCTGGATGGCCGCCGGAAACGCCTCCAATGTACCGACGCCATGGTACGACGTTTACGCCGTGATCGGATCGTTCACCGAAGCGGTTCGAACGATGACCGCAACGGTCGCCGCGGACATGGGAGAAACTTCCGCCGATTCGATTCACCGCAGCGCCTTGTTCGCCGTCGGATTCGTGTTACTGATTTTCACGTTCGGGTTGAACATGTTCACCGAATACCTCTCGCAACGATTCAAGTCCGGGATGGGGGACGACGCCGTGGACAAACACCGCTTCGGGATGAAATTCCTGCTTGGACCTGTATTTCGCTGCCTATCGCTTCCTTTCGACCTCCTTGCTTCCTGGCGGGAACACGCCTTGCACGGCATTGCCCAAAGAATCGGCACGAAAAATCAGTTGCGAATCCGCGTCGGGATGAACGGAATGTTCACGACGCTCGGTTTCATTTCCGTACTCCTACTCGGCGCCATCTTGTGTCTCGTTCTCGCACCGCTTCTCGGCAACGGAAGAGAGGCGTTTATTTTTAGGGCAACGGTTGAACACCCGCTCTTTGTTTCGAAAAAAAAAACAAGCGGCAAAGAGAAAAACTTGAGAGACGAATTAAAAACATGTCTTTCCGTGCGAAAACCCGTTTACG
>JAVBPI010000211.1:0-4574 GCA_031549705.1 Thermoguttaceae bacterium | reverse complement strand
GATTCCCCGCATGGAAAAGATTTTTGTCGAAAAGACCGAATCGGGCCGAACCTATCTTTTCTTCAAAGACGCTCGATTTTCGGTGCCATTCGCCGCAAATCAAATGAGCGAGGGGGTGTTGCGGCTTTTTTCACATCTCCTGTTGCTGGAAGATCCGTCGCCGTCGCCGCTGGTCGCGATTGAGGAGCCCGATTGTTATATGGGAGCGGATTTGATAGAATCGTTTGCCCGAAAAATCCGAACACATACCACGGATTTCGGCGCAACGCAGTTTTTCATGACGACCCATAATCCGGTTTTGGTCGACCAAATGGACCCCAGCGAAGTCTGGATGCTTTTCGAAGATCCGTCCGGAATCACGCGCACCAGCCGTGCTTACGACGAACTCGTGTTCAGTGGTGTCGATATCAACACCGTCGGCCCCGGTTGGTACAGCGAATTTCTGCTCAGCCAAAAAACATAAAAGGTAGCCGCCGACGTCCTCGGCGGCGGAGTCGGCGACAGCCGACAGTGAGCCCCTGACAAATCGTCGAAACAAACGCCCTTGTGCGGAGTACCGAACTCTGCCGCCGGGACGTCGGCAGCTACCTTTCAGCGATAAACCATGCGAATATTCCTTATCCTGCTGTTGTTGCTCTTTTCGGCGGCGTTTACAAACGCTCAAACGGTTACGGAACGGAACATCCAACCGGGCAAGCTCCCTACGCCGTTCAAGCCGGGACAAAAAGTTCGGGTCGCGTTTCTCGGCGGCTCGATCACCGAAATGGACGGATTCCGTCCGATGGTCTGCGAGAACCTGAAAAAGCGGTTTCCGCAAACGGAATTCGATTTCGTCGCCGCCGGAATCGGCTCGACCTGTTCGATGACCGGAGCGGCGAGACTGGAACGGGACATTCTCTCCAAAGGACCGATCGATCTTTTTTTCGTGGAATTCGCCGTGAACGACGATCAGGACGCCGCGCATTCCGAAGAACAGGCGATTCGCGGCATGGAGGGAATCGTCCGACATTTTTGGAAGGCGAATCCGAACGGCGACATTGTGATGATCTTCTTCGCCAATGAACACTTGATCGATTCGTACAAAAAAGGAGCCGAAGCGCTCAGCATCACGGCTCATCGGAAAGTCGCGGATCATTACGGTATTCCGACGATTAACGTCGCCAAAGAGGTTCAGCAGCAAATCGATGAAGGACACCTGACGTGGAAGCAATACGGCGGCGTGCATCCGGCTCCGCACGGAAACCGAATCGCTGCAAATATGATCGAGAAACTTTACGATGGAGGAATATGGTTCAGCGATGGAACCCAAATAAAGATGCCCCAAGAACATCCGAATCTCACAGAAACCAAACCGCTCGATCCGTTCTTTTACGAAAACGGTCGGTTCGTCTCGCCGGACACGGCGACGTTTTCATCCGATTTGATGTGGGGCGTACCGGATTGGAAGTCGATTCCGGGAAGTTTTCGCAACAATTACGCCGGTCAAAAACTTCTCTGTTCGGACAAACCCGGCGCGGAGTTGAAGCTGGAATTCGAGGGAAAAGCGATTGGAGCCTTCGTTCTCGCCGGACCGGACGCGGGAGCTCTTGATTACGAAATCGACGGCAAAAAGTCGGGCAAGACGGTCTTGTTCCACAAATTCAGCGGCGGGCTCCATTATCCGCGCACCGTGATGTTCGACGACCAGTTATCGGACGGAAAACACACGCTGCGGCTGAAACTGTCTGCCGAAACGCCGAACGGAAGCAATGGAACCGCCGCACGGATTCTGCAATTCGTTGCGAACTGAATTGGTAGCCGTCGGGAATCGACTGCGAAGTTCGCCGTCGGTCTTCAGCGAAAAATAGTAACGCGACTTGCCGGTCTTCGTCTTGCCTTCATACAGTACGTAAATCTGGCCGTAGCAATTGCAGTGAAAACGGGCATGGTCTATTCGCGGTATTATCGTTGGCTGGGATATTACGGCTTCTTCTTCGTCGATTTCGTCGCCTTTTTGACGGCTTTCTTCGCCGTTTTCTTCACGACCTTTTTTGTCGCTTTCTTGGCGGCTTTTTTCTTCGGTTCGAACGGATTCGGTCTGTTTTTGGAGGATTCCGCAACGGTTTCCTTCGACTTCGGCGGCCAGGGTTCGTTGGAGACTTTGACCCAAATGCCCGTTGGACGCCGGGTTTTACGCTTGATTTTGAAGGCCGTATTGACCTCTTCCATGTCCCAGAAGTACGGAACGTAAAGATATCCGAGCCAATCGACCAGATCGTCGTGGTCCGGATGGTTTTTGTACTTCATCGCCTCGCAGAGGTCGTAATAGCCGGGAACGCCGCCGCAGTCATCCGGCGGACAGGCCATTCTGCCGTCGATACAGCAGACGGGGTAAGGCCAGTCGGGATTCGAATAGTTGGTATTCTCGACGACGATCTCGTGTTCCCAACTGTCGCCGAAGTCGTAAATGTACAGGATTTTCGAGCCTTTTTTCGGAGCGATGACCGAAAGAACCTGTTCCGACTCGGGCAGTTCGCCGTTGTCGCAAAGTTGGTCCGGCATACAAAACCGGTCGCCGACGCGAAATCCGTGCATGTGCCCGTCGTGCCAACCCATGACCGGTTGGATGATCTCGTGGAGCCGGTCGAGCGTCGTGTCCGCCGGGACAACGAACTGCCGCCAGATGGCCGGTTCGATCCCGAGGAGCGTGATTTTGAGCAGATAAGACGGTGCGTTGGTTTTGACGGCTTTTTTCATGGTCGGGAAAAGGATGTTGAAATATCTTCTGAAGGTGAATTGGCGATGAAATCGCGATGGATAACATTTTATCGTACCTAACCTCCTGCGTCGAGAACCCGGACTTGATTTTATCGAATGAAGCCAAGAGCAATGACGAGCGGCGAGGTTCCACCGTCATTGTGCCGGAGCGATGGTTCCATTCCGGCTGTTTGTTTTCCGATTTTCTCCCTGAAAAAAGAACGCCGCCGGATTGTCCGTGACGATATATTCGACGGCGCCTAGTTTCCTGATGACGGGTTTGATCGTAAGTCGCTTCGTACCGGCCTTGAGTTTTCCGAACGAATAAAGCCAGATGACCTGTTCGGTATCGTTCGACAAGTACCAATAGCCGGATGAAGCTGCGGCCTCGGAGGTGTCGCCGTCAAGCGTAATGTCGAATCCTTGCTTGCTGCTCCGAGAGGAAGTCGTGGGAATGCGTACGAGAAGAGAATAGACGCCGTCCTGTTTGTCGGCGTCACGGAGTGAACGCCTGACGATCCAACCTTCGGGGGCGGTGTATCTGATCCATGCGTCGGCCCTTCCTTGCTCGGTGATGACGATACCGTCTCGGGCGGCATCAGGAAGTGTACTCAGATCAATCGTTTTGCCGATGCGCGGATTGCTGCTCCATGTTCGGAACGTTTTTTGCGCAACGATTTTATTCTCCGTTTCGGAAAGGATACGGAGCTGATATTCGGTATCTTCGGCAAGACTGAAAAGGCCTCCCTTGTGAATCTTTTCGGGCTGATCGCAGACCGTGGCGTGCGCGGTCTGCCAAACGGCTTCGCCTTGACGTTTGTATTCAACACGAATCGCCGCATCAGCGGACGGGCGGAAATAATAACTGCAACAATTAAATGAAGGGACGGTTTGTATTTCGTCGTCCGCAAAAGAGGAAACCAAAGGGTCCGGAAACACGGATTGCGAAATCGCGTTCGTTCCCAGACAACAGAAAAGGATCAACAAGAGAATTGTTTTTGATTTCATGTTTTCGTTATTTTCAAAAATAGCACACGGAGACACCGAGGCACGGGGATGTAAAAACAAGGTCTTCTCTCTTTGTACTTCATGTGAAAATCAATAAATTACATACCACACCCGATTTACGGGACTTGCGGTCAGCCAAAATTTTTGATTGCTCTTGTTGCCGCCGATTACGTTCCTGCCTCCAGCACCTGATCGACAATTCTCTTCAAGTCGCCGTAATTGGTTTCGATAGGAGATAGCTTTTGGAGCGACGGAAGGCTGATCGTCTTCTGGTTCGGGCAGTGTTCATTCAAGACGTTTGTGTGGAGAACGTAGAAGTTCCACTGGTTCATGTCCAGCGGATCGATTTTTTGCCGATCCTGACAGGTCAGCAGGCAGAAAACGTATACGTTGGCGTGCCGCTTCGCCTCATCCGCAAAGAGATTGGTCTCCGCCGACCATTCACGCGAAGGAGCGATGCCGAACGATATTTTTGACGGGGCCTTGTTATCCCATGCCTGAAGGTAGGCGGCTGACTTGACTTCAACTCGGTGATCGCCGTATTGAAGGTCGTAGGCCAACCAGTCCGTGCGGGTCTGCCGTAACTCAATCTCCAACGCCGAGGCGACGACGAATTCGCCGAATCCACCACGGAGCGTATTGCTTAACAAGTCTGATGAACTCCACGCCCAAAAATGGCCGATGGTCATTCCGGTCCGCTTTTCGTTGAACGTCAAGGGTTCGCTGCCCGTTTTCAGTGGTGGTTGCATGGCAAGTAAATATCCCCCGGCAAAGCCGGGGGCTTTAAATGGGAACCGCTCAAAGCGGATTGTTTTGGTTCAAACTTTACT
>JAVBPI010000251.1:0-22234 GCA_031549705.1 Thermoguttaceae bacterium | reverse complement strand
ATCGTGTGCAAGAGCGCATTGAAAATAAATCTCCAGGTTCCCGCCTGCGCGGGGATGACGAAAAAACCATGAAAGAAATCCTTCTTGGCGTTACAGGCGGCATTGCAGCGTATAAATCGGCGATTCTTGTCAGCCGATTGGTCCAGCGCGGATTCGGCGTGACCGTCGTGATGACCGAGTCGGCTACCGAGTTGGTCGGCCCGCAAACATTCGAAGCGCTTTCCGGTCGACCGGTCCGAACGACCGTTTTTCGAACGGATCGGATCCACGCTCACATCGAATTGGCTCGTGAAGCGGATCTCTACTGCATTGCTCCGGCGACGGCGAACATTCTCGCCAAAGCGGCCAACGGTATCGCCGACGATTTGGTCAGCACGTTGGTCTTGTCGTTCGACGGGCCGCTCCTCTTTGCGCCGGCGATGAACGAATCGATGTGGGAAAAACCGTCCGTCCAGCGCAATGTGCAGCAACTCGTCGCCGATGGGGCGATGATGATCGGTCCCGAACCGGGACGAATGAGCTGCGGCGAAACCGGTTTGGGCCGCATGTCCGAACCGGAAGCGATCTTGGCGAAAATCGTTGCGATTCTTGCGTAAACGTCAATCGATGTCGTACAGATAATTCGCGAGCATCGCTTTTCCGAGCCGGTTGCAGGCATCGAGCACTTTTTCGTGCGGCGTTCCTTTTTCGGCTTGGAGCACGACCTTGACGCGGGAGTTCGGCGTTTTTCCGGCAAGGGCGTCAAGCGTTTCGGCCAACTTTTCCCGTTCGCACGGATTGCCGTTCAGGGTAATCGTACCATTAACGGCGAGATTGATCCGAACCGGAACCGCGACTTCGGCTTTCGCTTTTTCGAGAACCTCGGCGACGGAAACCGGTTTTCCGCCGGCGGCTTTGCTTTGATCGGCGGCTTCCATGAACGCGAACATTTCGATCGTCTCACGCGGATCGAACGGAGCCTTGCCGCTCAAAAAGAATCGGCAAATCTCTTCAACGAGCGGCTTGTATCCGTCGTAGGTTCCGGCGTCGGCGTTTCCTTTTTCACAGAACACGACCGCGCCGTATCCCGGTTTTCCGTTGCGAAGTCCCCGAAATGTCCCGATCCGCCCGCCGCTCCAAACGCCGACGACGAATTCAGCACCGTCCGTTTGGGTTCGCGCAACGGTTTCACAGCCGGGCCCCATCAACGTGAAAAGCGTTTCGACGCCGTGCACGCCGTACCAAAACAGGTCGGGATGTTTGGCGTTCAAACTGCACGGACTCCAGGCGTCGCAACCGAGAATGCTGCCGAGCGGTTTTTCGTTGCGCATCTTCTGGAACCCGGAAGCAAAGCGGAGCGACGACGCGGAAAAAACCGGGACCTTTTTTTCGTCGGCGAGTCGGAAGATTTCCAGGACGTCGGCGAGGCAACCGGCCATCGGTTTGTCGATGAACAGCGGTTTTCCCGCCGCGATCACCGGTTTCGCCTGTTCGAGATGCGGTCTGCCGTCGACGCTTTCGAGAAGAATTCCATCGACGTTCGGGAGCATCGATTCGACCGTCGGATAGAGCTTGAGCTCCTGCTTTTGCAGTTCGTCGGCGTATTTTTCGGCGCGGTTCCAACTGTCGGGATTGTCCGGCATTCCCCCTCGATAAGCGGCGACGACTTTGAACTTGTCGAACGGCTCGACGGCGTCGGGAGCATTGAGTAGTTTGACGAACGCCGGGACATGCGACGTTGTCGTCCCGATAATTCCGAGCCGGAACGGTTCGGCGGCGTTCGAAATCGTACCGATAAAGGCGGCGGCCAAAAAAACGAGAAAGCGTTGCATTGTCGTCATTGTTTTTCAAGGGAACCGGCGACGGTCACGGCGAACCGAGGAGCATTCCTTCGATCAGCGCGGCGGAGACCAGTTGCAGTTCCAGGGCGTCGATGAAACTGAGCGAGGTTTCGATCATGCTGCGGCGTTGGTGATACAATTCGATGTACGACGCCGTTTCATTGTTCATGTACATTGTATGCGTTTCCATCAGCGCTTGATAGGTGTTCGGCAGAATTTTCGTCTTAAACGCTTTGATGAGTTCCCTCGAATTTTCCAGGTCTTTGAACGAATCCGCCAACGAGCGATAGAGTTCCAACCGGACCGATTCCGCACTCCGGTTCGCGGCGGCCCATTCCGCTTGCGCCTTGGCGATGTTTCCTTGGTTGCGATCGTAAATCTTGAGCGGCACGGATATTCCGACGAAAGGAACGTTCCCTTCTCCCGTGATGTCACGGCTGAACGTTCCGATGAACGTCACGTTGCCGACCCGCTCCGCCCGTTGACGATCGACGGTGATTTGCGCTTGTTTTGATTTCAGGCACGCGATCTGCATCTGCGGACTCATTTGCTGCAAACGACACCACGACGTTTCCCAATCGAGCGGCGTCGGGTCGTCGAGGAGCGATCCGGCGATCGGCTGTTGCGGCATGTCCGGCGTTCCCAAAACCGCGACAAGTTGCGTCCAGGCATTCCGTTCCTCGGTCAACGAGTTACGATAATGCACCTCTGCTTCCGCGTGTGTCGCCCGGAATTGGAGGACGTCGACCGCTTTCGTCTTGCCGGCCCGGTAATGCCGATCCGCACTCTCGAGGAACTCGCCGCTGATCCGTGTCGAATAATCATGAACATGTCGCATCAATTGAGCCCCGAGATAACGGTACGACGCGATCTTGACCTGATTCTGAAGCCGCAGGCATTCCATCTCGTATTCCCGTTGGGCGACTTGCACGTCGACGTTCGCAATAGAGCGATCAAGTTTTTTCTTCTTCGCCAAAACGACTTCCTGTGTGAGCGTCAATCCGTATTTTCCGGGACCGGTTCCCGTCCCGATATTGTCGCCGGCGGCGGTCATGGTCGGATTCGGGTAGAGTCCCGCTTGAGTCCGTCCTCCCTGCGCGGCGGCGATCATCGCGTATTTTTGACGGAGAATCGGGTTGTTCTGCCGGGCAATCGCTTGCAGTTCTTCGAACGAAATTCCTCCATGGGAAACGGCGACGTTCATGATTTCCTTGGGAACTTCGCCGGGAACTTCGGGCAACGACTGTTTGTGGGACAAATCCTGTTTCGGTGCGTTGGCGTTTGGCGGAAGCGGCGCCAAACGGGGCGCCGGAATGGTCTTGGGTGAGAATTCCGCCGCCGTTAACTCGACGATAAAAAACGCAACAAAAACGCGAAAAACGACGCCGGTGATGATTCGGGTGGGGGACATGGGAACAGCGTGATTGGGGGGAAAGGGTCCTGTTTCATGGAACACTTTCAAGTCGGCACCCGACGTCGAAAAAATCAAGAAAGAAGCCGGCTCCCCCAAAGCCGACAAAAGCGTTGCATTTTTCCTGATGCGTGCCTCTTGTCATGCGGACACAGAGGGCTTGCCTTCGGGAACGTTTTCAAAAAAGGGAGCTGGTTTGAAGTCGTGTAAAATAAATTTTTTACGAAAGAACAAACCACCCCCCATCGGAACACGTTCCCCTTTGCTTATCCGATTTCGGGATACTTCCACGGGGCGCGGTATTCTCGTGAAAGAAGTTTGCACGCTTCCGGATCGTTGGGAATCGTTTGCTTGTCGCCGTCCCAGGCAATGCCTCGTCCGAGTTTCAGCGACAACATACCCAGCAGCGCCAGCGTTGTCGAGCGATGGCCGTATTCGATGTCGCAGATCGGTTTCTTTTTCGGCGTCTCGATGCACTCGACGAGATTGCTCCAGAGCCCTGCGATATTCTGCTGGTCCGGCAAATCAAGTTGCGGATCCATGTGCTCCGTCGGTTCGACTTTCATGTCGCCGCTCGGATAGAAGCTCCAGCCGTCAAGCCAACCGAGATGCAGCGTCCCCTTCGTGCCGTAGAAGTAAACGCCGATATTGTGCTTTTCCGGCGGGTTTCCCGAATAGCGGCGATGCTCCCAGACCAAGTCGAAATGGTCGAATTGATAGACGACATGTTGCGTATCCGGACCGTTGGAGTTGTCCTCCGCAATGAAACGACCGCCGCTGGAGGCAACGCTTTTCGGCGTGACTTCGTCTTTGGCCCACCACATCACTTGGTCGAGCCAATGGATTCCCCAGTCGCCGAGCTGTCCGTTTCCGAACTCGAGGAAGTTACGGAACCCCTTCGGATGGATTCGCGTGTTGAACGGAATCAACGGCGCCGGACCGCACCACATATTCCAGTCGAGACCGGCAGGAGCATCGGAATCTTGCTGTTTCGAACCGGCTCCCCCTTGGTAATTGACGAACGCCCGAACGGAACCGATTTTGCCGAGCTTGCCGCTTTTCAGGAACTCCATCGCGGCGACATTGTGGGGCGAAACCCGCCGGTGCGTGCCAACTTGGACGACCCGATTCGTTTCGCGGGCGGTTTTCACCATGGCAATTCCCTCGTTGACGGTATGCGAGATCGGCTTCTCGACGTAAACGTGAGCGCCCGCCTGACAAGCCGCAATCGTCACGAGGGCGTGCCAGTGGTCCGGCGTTGCATTGATCACGATTTCCGGCTTGACCTGTTCGAGCATTTCCCGGTAGTCACCGAATACTTGGGGGGCGTTGCCGGTCGCCTCCGTAACCTTTTTGACCGCCGGCTCAAGCTGCCGTTTGTCGACGTCGACCATGGCGACCGGTTCGACCGTTTGGGAGGCGATCGCGGCGTTGAGGATATTCATCCCCCACCAACCGGTCCCGACGAGGGCGACCCGATATTTCTTGTTCCGCTCCACGCCGAAGAGCGCCGGCGCCGGAAACGTGGAGATCGCGGCCGCCGCCGCCGTTGCCGTCAAAAATTGTCGTCGTGAGAACTTCATCGTATTTCTCCCAAGGATAGATAGTACATCGTCAAGGTTCGTTTTATCGGTTATCCGCTTTGGGTAAACGACAATTTTACGTGGTGGCAATAAACAATGAACCCGTTAAGCCGGAACACCGAAGGTGTCCGTGTTGCGTCAGGGTAAACGACAAGTGGAGCTCACTGCTCCATTCAGTGTACGGTCTGGAGGCGCGTTTTGCAAGCAGACGGCAAACCCGAGCAGGAGAACCGTTAAGTTCCGAGTTCTCCTCATTTCGTGGGGAGCGTGAAATAACAGCACCGATCCAATTTTGTATCACCCCGTTCCCTTTACGACACGGGGCCCACGGGACTTGTCCACGGTGTAGCGATGGGTATAATGAGCGTTTCGTTTGTTCGCTTGCTATTTCCCTCAGCTTTCCTTAATCACTGGAGCCGCTTATGAGCAATTTGGTCAGTCCGCGTCAGCCGAGCACCGACATCAAGAAAGTCGCAATCCTCTTTTCCGGCGGCCCTGCTCCGACCGCAAACTCCGTGATCGGCAGCGCCGCCCTCTGCTTTGCCCGCGCCGGAATCGAAGTTTACGGCATGAAGAACGGATACACGCACCTCGTCGACTTCAAGCCGGAAAAGCCGCTCGAAGAGGGGAAGAACTACATCCGACTCGACAAGATGATCGGCGAAGGCTTGCGGACTTCCCGGGGAATTATCATCGGAACCGCTCGGGCGAACCCCGGCAAACTGCACAAAACGCCGATGGATCTCAAGGATTCCACGAAAACCGCCCCCTTGATGACCGTTTACATGGCGCTCCGTTCTCTCGGCGTCGACGCGCTGATCTCGATCGGCGGCGACGACACGCTGACCACGGCGGCGAAGTTCAAGCTCGTGATGGACGCGCTTCCTGACACCGAAAAGCGAATCAAGGTGATCCATCTCCCGAAGACGATCGACAACGATTACAAGGGAATCGACTTTACGTTCGGATACTTCACGGCGGTCGAAATGCTCGCCCATGAAGTTCGCAACCTCTTGGCGGACTCCGAAGCGACCGAAACCGGATATATCTGCCAGGTGATGGGCCGCAAGGCCGCGTGGTTGGCGTACGGTGCGTCGGTCGCCGGTGAATCCAGCATGGTCATCGGGCTGGAAGACATTCACGAAAACTGGTACGAAACCGAGGAAACCGTCGATCCGGAAACCGGAAATGTTGTCAAGGGAGACGACGGCAAGCCGGTCATGCGACGGATTTTCGACGTCCAAAAGGTTGTCAACCGTTGCGTCGACGTGATTCAGGCTCGGGAAACGGAAAAGAAACCGGCGTTCGTCGCTGTCGTTTCGGAAGGGCTTGCGGAATATCTACCGCTCTCCGAAATCAAAATGTGTTGCTCGGAAGACGAATACAAATCGCTCAAGCCGGATACGTTTGGACATTTTCCGGTTTCGCAGCTCAAGTACAGTAGCCGATTGGGCCGTTTGATCGCCGAAGAGTACAAAAAGCGGACCGGCAAATCGAAAAAGATGGTCGGCCTGCAATTCGGTTACGAAATTCGCTGCAACCAACCGACGGCGTTCGACGTGATTCTCGGCAGCCAAATCGGTGTCGGCGGATACAAAGCCTTGACGGAACTCAACAAGAACGGCGTGATGGTTTCCGTCGGTAAAACGATGGATCTTGCTTACCCGGCGTTCGAAGAACTGATCGATATGGGACGGCTGCGAGCCTATGAACGACCGATCGCCGTCGGCAGCGACATTCACCAGCTCGCGCGATATCTCGAAGGTTGGGTCAAGGAATAAATGGAGCCGTACTCCACATATTAAACACAAGTCTGGGGATCGCAGCATGTCATTCCCCGACTTTCTTGTGTCCGGTTTTTATCCAATGGTAGGTTCTGCCGCCTTCGAGCGGCATACCGCCGGCGGGTTGCACAACGGTGCCTCGAAGCGTGTCGTTGTGCAAGCGAACAACGTCGGCGCCCCATGGCGGCGAGGTTCACAGCGGTCCTGAATATCTTGGCGTGGTCGCTCGAGACTTTTCGGAAAACTTGCCGATCTCCGGAATTTTTCTCTTGACAAACATACGACAATGTCTTAAGCTCTTATAAGACATTGTCGTTTTGCTCTATGCGGACATGCATTTTCGATCTTGACAGTGCTGAAAACAAAAAATGCCACGGACCATGTGAACAACGCGGTCAAAAATAACATCTCGAAAGGAGCCGGGGATGAAGGCGGTACTCCGCCGTAATCCCCGGGCAGGTATGCAAAACGAATGAGTACGATTCGATAACTTATTTTTGACCAAGCTCTTAAACCCAAGGACCCCATTTAACCACCTGCTCAATAAGAGACGATGAAAAAGAAATCACAAATCACGAAGCTGTCGCCGGGGGAGGCGGAACTCCTGGAAATTTTTTGGTCGCAGGGACCGCTGACCTTGGCGGATCTCCACAAAAAACATGCCGATCAGAATGGTAAGCCGACCGTCCAGACGCTCCAAACCCGCGTCAATCGGATGGTCGCCAAGGAACTGCTGCATCGGAACGACGAGTTCCCGGCCATTTATCGTAGCGCGGTGTCGAAAGAGAAAACACGGGGCAAATTTTTCGATCTGCTCGAAGAACTTGCCGGTCGCAACCTCGCGCCGCTCATGCTTCACTTGGCGAAAAAAAGAACGCTGACCGACGAGGAAATCGCCGCCTTGGAAACCGTCATCGACCAACAAAAAAACCGGAGGGAATCATGATCGACATCGTCCTGTTCCAACTGCTCCGCGCAACGGTATTTCTCGCCGCCGGGTTTCCGGTCGTCCGGCTGCTGATTCGTTTCGGCCGCCTCCGCTCCGCACTTGAGCAACGTTTCGCTTGGGGAGCACTCCTCGCCGTATCGCTCCTGTGCATGACCGTGCCGCTTCGGATTCCGGTCAACGCCGAAAGGTCGGAAGTAGCCGCGACGCCGCCGTCGACTGAAACCGTTGAGATGCCGAACGCGATGGATCGTCCGGTTGAAAACGTTACGCCAATTCAACCGGGCGTTATTCCGATTGTTGTCGAGCAGACGGTCGATCTTGCCGAGCCCCATGGAATTTCCGAAACGATATCATCGAACGTTTTCGGGATGCCGAGTCAAGCGACGGCATTCGTCGGGTTGTTCGGGATTTGGACGGCAGGGCTGCTCATCGTCTGGGGGCGTCGTGTGCTCGCATGGTTTTCGCTTCAACAATTACTTCGTGCGGCACCGATCGCCGCCGACCATCAATGGTCGACGCTGTTGAAAAGATACGGCGTATCGCAACGGATCATTCCATTGCGGCTGACGGAATCCACGGGACCGGCGCTGGTGCGAGACGCCCGGTTCGGTCTTTCGCTGATCGTTCCGGAACCGCTTTGGGAAGAGCTTTCGCCGGAACTCCGCGAAGGGGTGTTGCGCCACGAACTCGGACATTATCTGCACGGCGACACGATTTTTTCGCCGCTGATGTATTTTTTGGCGTCACTGCAATGGTTCAACCCGTTCGCCTGGCTCGTGCTGCGTCGGTATGATGAAGCGACGGAATGGCATGTCGACCAATTTGCGTACGGAGAACGGCCGAGTGGTTCGTCGGAACTCGCGGAAACGTTTCTGGCGATCCACCGCTCGACGGAATCGCTCGGTTTATATTTGAACGGTTTTTCCCGATTCAGTACCCTGGACCGCGTCAACCGTCTGTTGCCCGATAGCAAAAAGGAACATTTCATGAAAAAGATCGTCATCGGAGCCGTTCTTGCTCTGCTGCTTTGCGGCGGACTGTTTCGGGTACAACTCGTTGCCCGACAAGCATCTTCCGGCGAAAAGATCACGCATCGTTGCTTCGTCAAGGACAAAAACGGCAAACCGATTGTCGGCGCGAAGACGATCATTCGTTTGTTATCGGGACGGAAAGACTCATGGCACGTCAAGCCGGAAGATATCGTTGCCGAATTCCGCCTGACGACCGGAATGGACGGTGGTTGCGATTTTACCGTAACAAAAGAACAGTCCGAAATGCCCGACTTGTATTTTTTCCTCACGGCGGCTCATCCGGATTACATCTCGACGGGTTTCTGGTTCGACAGTTACCGTGAATTCGTCGAAAAGCAAAAAATACGAAACGAAAAAGATCGCTGGACGCTTGAGCTGGATCCGTCGGCTCCGGCATCGGGGACCGTTGTCACGCCGGAAGGAAAACCGGCTGCCGATGTGTTGGTTTTCACGTTCTCGCAAGACGAACGTTACATTAATGGCGCAAAAACCGTTACACGAACCGACACCAACGGAAAATTCAGAATCGGACTTCTTCCTGCCGAGAACCGTTGGGTTTGGATTCTGCCGAACGATTTCGCTCCGCTTTCCCTGTCGCTGAAAAAGGACGAAACCGATCTCGGAACGCTTCGGCTTCAACACGGCGTGGTGCTCGAAGGACGTTTTCTCGACCGGGGAAAGCCCGTCGAAAACCTCTGGGTGAGCATGTGGCCGAAGGGAACGCCGGCCGCGAAAGCCCAAGGACACGACGCCGCCTGCCGTGACGCCGTAACCGACAAGGACGGCCGTTTTCGTATGAACCCGCTCATGCCCGGCGAGTATGTTTTCACCACCGGGATGCTGATGGAATACGACCGGCACAACAAAATGGTCGTCCCTGAAAGCGCCTATGCCAACAACTGCGAGCCGGAATTGTGGCTCGGCAAACCCGTTGCGCAACAGGAACTTCCGGACCAAAACACCGATGTTCCTTTTGCCGAAACGACAGTCACATTGACCGACTCGCCCCGGCAGCGGTACGAAGCACACAGTACGGAAACGGTCGCTTTGACGATCCGTCCCGTCGGGACATTTCTGCAAGGCCGAGAGAAGTTAACATGGATCGTTTCCGGTCGGCTGAACGAATCGAACGTTTTCGAAAGAAAAGCGGCGACGGCGAACGCTGTGACCATGCGGATTCCCAAGGGTTCGCAGCACGATTACCTGAAACTGGCGGACGATGTGGCCAATCGGTATTATCCGTTACGGTTTCGTCTGATCGGCGATGAAAAATGGTCGAACAACTGGTATGCCCTGTTCGAAAAGATCGACAAGGACACCACGATCGAAGCCGAACCTTATGAACCGGCATTGCTGAAAGTCGCCTGCCGCAAACCGGACGGCACGCCACTTGAACAAAATAATATACGTGTCAAATATAGCGATGTAGAATTCAGCGATCCCGTGACGATTACCGTCGACGGCGGAAAAGTCGGCACGGGAATCGAGCGACATTCACCTGAAATAGAATTTGCCGTCATGGAGGGTAAAACGGTCATGTGGAGATACCGCCCCGTGCTGGCCGACGAGGAATTCACGCTCCTCGCCGACGGTTTCGACGACGAAAGCTGGTTCGAACCTGTTCGGCAAACGTTACGACTCAAGTCCGGCGAAACCAAGGAAATGATCGTGCCGCTTCAAAAACGGGTCGAGAAGAAAAAGAAAGACGACCTTCAAGTCCATTGGACGACCGTTCTCGACGACGAGACCGGAAAGCCGCTTGTCGGGGTTGCCGCGACGCTGAAATATCCCGTCAAAGGGGAAGAGAAACCGAAGTCGATGACGACGAAAAGCGATGCGCAAGGCCGGGTTTTCTTCACTCGGCTGACGAACATGGACCTTGACAAAAGGGATGAACCGAAGCCCTGTTCGCTTGAGCTCGAACGGGAAAAGTACGTTCCCATGACCCGTTCCCTTTTGCCCAAACACGTCGACGAAAACATTAACAAACAGAAATACGTCTTCAGCGATTGCCGGATGATTCACGCCACCGTAGTTACGGGCCGACTGGTTTCGGAAGACGGAAAGCCCGTGTCGGGCGCGAAAGTCATGCTTGATCGGAACAGAATGTACGACAATCCTCGTCGGTCAGTGGGGGCTTCACAAACGCTCAAGAGCAGCGAAGACGGCAGCTTTACCGTTTTCGTCGGCAAGTTCGAATCGGCGAATCTGCAAATTCGTGCGAAAAACTTTGCCTTGAAACGCTTTTTTATCAAGGACGCCGACGACCAACGAGAGCAAATCGATTGGGGAGACGTCGTCATGAGCCCCGGATTTCGACCGAGCGTACAGGTTCTCGACAAGGATGGCAAGCCCGTCGAGGACGTTTGGGCCAACCTTTCCCTCGTTTGTACGACCCTCGAAGAGGAGGCGATGAAAACGGACGAAAACTCGCAGAATCGTCGATACTCGATGAGCGATGGCGGAATCTTCGCCTTGACCGACTCAAAGGGAGTCGCCGAATTCGAGCCGATCGAAGCGGGGGCCTATTCGCTCGGCATCGTGGATTATCCGGGCTGGCCGTTGACGGACACCCCTTGGACGTCAAAAAAACGCACGGAATTGTTCAAGCCGATCAAAGGCGTTTTCGAAAAACAGGCGGCTCGGTTCACCCCGGAGACGCCCACTGTAACCATTAAAGCACAAAAAACGGTCAAGGTCGAAGTTCGCTTCTCCGACAAGCAGACCAATGCCCATCGGGAGAATTGGGTTTGGATCCAGGGGCAAGGAACAAGCATCCGTTATCCGGGAGCAAGTCTTTCAATCGATTCCCGTTACACAGGCAAGTATCGAGGCGACGGCGTGTTCGTGTTCGAGGTGCCGGACCAATTGCGTGGCGCGAAACTCATTTTGAAACAAGCCAATGTCGGGCCGTATGTGCTTGACAATGAAATTTCGTACCGTTGCCATATCGACGGCAAGGAAGTTTTTCCGCCGGGGTATCCGCTGGAATTTCCGATTTATCCGCTTTACGGCGGCAAGGTGATCGAGTTGACCTGCTGCAAATCGCCGAAGATCGTGCTGCATGTCGTGGACGAGGACGGCAAGCCGTTCAGGGAGTTTTATGCCGGTGCTCAATATGCCCGACGAGCTCAAGAGATTACTTTCAAACAGAATGATGAAGACCTGACCTCCTTCGGTTACGGATATCGGGGAGCGACGACAAGCAGTCGAAGTTGGGGTTACACGTCGTCGGAGTACGGCGGCGGGCATCTCGGCATGGATGTGGAATTCGTTTGGCGTGATCCTGCGAAGGACCCGACCTGCATCAATTACGAAGGAATCCTCCCCGGCGAAGACTTGCAGCTTTATGTCGTCGCCAAGGGGTATCAGGTCAGCAGTCAGAAGATTGCTCAACTTGCCGAAGGAGAAGAGCGGGAACTTACCGTTACGGTTGAAAAGATTCCGGAAGATTGATCCCGCCGTACCTGTTGTATTCGAGAGACACAACAGGAGCCGTGACCTGCGGCCACGGAGTGTTGGGGCAATCCTCACACTCCGGGACCACAGTTCCCGGCTCCAAGGATAGTGCGCCGGCGAATTATACCTTCAGAATCGCCTTGAGATCTTCCTCGGCGTTACCGGTCGGCTTGATGTCGAACTTATCGATCAGCACCTGGAGCACGTCCGGTGTCAGGAACGCAGGCAAGCTCGGCCCGAGTCGCATTCCTTTGACATCCAGAGACAGCAGCGTCAGGAGAATTGCGACCGCTTTCTGTTCGTACCAACTCAGAACGATCGACAGCGGCAAATCGTTCACGCCGCAGTTGAACACGCCGGCCAAAGCAACGGCGACCCGAATCGCGGAATAGGCGTCGTTGCATTGTCCCATGTCGAGCAATCGCGGCAACGGACCGAGCTTGCCGAAGTCGAGTTTGTTGAAACGGAATTTACCGCAGGCAAGCGTCAGGATCACGCAGTCGGCCGGAACTTTCTCGGCGAATTCCGTGTAATAATTCCGACCCGGTTTCGCACCGTCGCAACCGCCGATCAGGAAAATATGCTTGAGCGCTCCGCTCTTCACGGCGTCGACGACGACGTTGGCGACGCTGAGCACGGTATCCGCCGCGAAGCCGATCGTGATCTTGTGTTCCGGTTCGTCCGCCGTAAATCCCGGCAGCGCAAGGGCTTTCTCGATCACCGGCGTGAAATCTTTCTTGCCCCCCGGATCGGATGGGATCGACACGCAACCCGGCCAGGCGACGAGCCCCGTCGTGAAGACGTTCGCTTTGTACGAGTCCTTCGGCTCCTGGATGCAGTTCGTCGTGAAGAGAATCGCGCCGGGGAAACCGTCGAATTCCTTCTTTTGATTTTGCCAGGCGGAACCGATGTTGCCGACGAGATGTTTGAACTTCTTCAAACCGGGATACGCCAGCGCCGGAAGCATTTCGCCGTGCGTGTAGATGTTGATTCCCTTTCCTTCGGTCTGGACGAGCAGTTCGTAAAGATCCTTTAAATCGTGTCCGGAAACGACGATGCACTTACCCGCTTTCGCCGTCGTGTTCACTTCGGTCGGCTCCGGTTTTCCGTACGCTTCGGTGTTCGCGGCGTCGAGAAGTTCCATGGCACGATAATTGATCTTGCCGACGTGGAGCGCTTCGCCGAGCAAAGCGTTGATGTCGGTCGGATTTTTGGACAGGAAATCGAGCACCCGATGATACTCCATCTGGTGTTCCATGTCGGTCTTGCCGAGCGCCTTGGCGTGGTGCGTGTAGGCCGCGGCCCCTTTTAATCCGTACAGAATCAGGTTTTGGAGTCCCGCAACCGTGTCGCCGTACTGCGTTTTCTGTCCTTCGATCGAATAGGTTTCCGATTCGCCGAGGAGTTTGTTCAATTCGACGCCGGAAAGTTTTTCGCCGGTCTGTTCTTTGGCTTCGAGGATCATTCGAGCGATCTTTTCCTCGTCGAAATTGACGTTCGTAACCGTCGTGAACAGGGCGTCGAGGACCATCGTGTCGAGGAAGTCGCTTTGCTCCTCTTTCGCTTTCATCTGGACCGCTTTGGACCCGAGTTTTTTACACTCGCCGACCAATAGATCCTGGAGCTTGGCGACGCGGTCCGTCTTGCCGCAGACTCCGAGGTAATTGCATCCGGTTCCTTTGGCCGTTTGCTCGCATTGATAACAGAACATGTTCATCGTGGTGCTCCTTGTGAAAAGGGTTGATTTTCCTCCCCTCTCCCTCAGGAGAGGGCTAGGGTGAGGGGCGTTCGACATGAGAATGGGGAAAGTGCTGAATCAAAGAAGGTTTGGTCTTTGGGATCGTTTCTGTTGTTTTCGACCACAGAGCCCCTCACCCTAGTACAAAGTTAACGAAATAGTGTTCGTCATCCCCGCGCAGGCGGGGATCTAGAAATTTATTTTCAATGCGCTCTTGCACACGATATTCACGGATGCAAACGGTTTATTGCCTCCTTCGTCTAGGTCCCCGCCTGCGCGGGAATGACGATACCTTGTCCCTTTTCACGAACACTATTTCGTTAACTTTGTACTAGCCCTCTCCCCGTGGGAGAGGGGACAGATACGAATCGTCGATCAGGGTTTGGATCGTGATTTTTTGGAATTCGTCGGCGACAAGCCGTTCGATTCCAAGAATCCGCCGCCGCAACGGACAATTGCAACGGTTCGGACACGGTTTCTTTCGAGTTTTGCAGTCGCTCATTTCGAGCGGTCCCTGAAACAGTTCCATGATTTCGCCGACGGTGATCGTCGAAGCGTCCCGGATCAACGCAACGCCGCCGCGAACTCCCTCCGTCGCCGAAAGGTATTTCGCTTTGATGAGTTTCGAGACCACGCGACGTAAGAAATTCAACGGGATGCTCGACTCTTGCGACACGACGGTCGACGAAACAACATCTCCCTTGGGACGGAGCGCCAAAAAAATCAGCGTCCGAACGGCGTAGTCGGAATCTTTACGGAATAGTTTCATGGGACACCTCAAACTAAAACTATTCTAGTAGTAGTTTTCGGTAAATCAAGAGGTCATCCGAAATTTTATTCAAAAAACGCACTCCATCGTTAGTTGCTTCGGCTTCCGACTCGCAGAATCAAGGAAAACTAAGATATCCGTCGGAAATCGTCTTTGAGCGAACGGTACAGGTCTTGATAAATCGGCATGCCGTGGTCGTAAACCTTTTTCGCTTTCGAATTCGGAGCGGTTTCCTTGACGACGTTGATCGTCGCCTTGCACGCTTCCTGAATCCCTTTGAATTCACCGGCTCCGACAGCGGCGAGCAGCGCGACGCCGAATGCCGGCCCCTCTTCGCTGTTGATCGTCACGACTTTTGGCCGAAAACATCCGCTTGGATCTGCCGCCAGAACGGGCTCTTCGAACCGCCGCCGGACGCTCGAATCTGCTTCACCGGAATGTTCAATTCCCGGAAAATCTCCAGCGAGTCCCGCATCGAATACGTCACCCCTTCCATGATGGAGCGGACAAGATGCCCCCGACCATGTGCAAGCGTCAAACCGATGAAGCAACCCCGGGCAAAAGGATCGGCGTGCGGCGTCCGCTCTCCGCTGAGATACGGTAGGAAATAGAGCCCTTCGCTTCCCGGAGCGACTTTTTCCGCCTCGGCGGTCAACAGGTCATAAACGTCGACCTTCTTTTTTTTCGCCTGGGCCACCAATTCCTGGCAGAAAGCGTTGCGGAACCATTGGAGCGAGCCGCCGGAGGAGAGATTAACCCCCATCAGATGCCAACAGTTTCGGACAGCGTGGCAAAAGGTGTGAACACGCCCTTTCGGATCGATTTTCACCTCGTCACTGTGAACGAACATCACGCCGGAGGTTCCGATCGATGTCGAAAGGACGCCGGATCCGACGATTCCGTTGCCGACCGCTCCAGCCGCGCAGTCTCCGGCGCCGCCGACGACCAAGCAATCAGTCGTCAGCCCGAGTTCCTTGGCGGCCGCCGCGGTCAGATTTCCGGTGACGTCTTCGGATTCGTAAACCTTGCCGAGCAGGGATGGGTCGAGTTTCAGGGCGGAAAGGAGTTTCGTCGACCAATTCCTCTTGGCGACGTCGAGCAGGAGCATTCCGCTGGCGTCGCTGACTTCCGTGGCGTACTCACCGGTCAGGCGACGACGGACTTCGTCCTTCGGAAGCAGGACTTTGCGGAGTTTTTCAAAATGTTTCGGCTCGTGGTTCCGCAACCAGAGAATTTTCGGGGCGGTGAAACCGGTCAGGGCGGGGTTGGCAACCAGTTCGATCAGTTTGGCGCGGCCTCCGACGGCGGCTTCGATTTCCTCGCATTCGGCGGCGGTCCGTTGGTCGTTCCAGAGAATGGCGCGGCGGATCACCTTGTCGTTTTTGTCGAGGAACACGCTGCCGTGCATTTGGCCGGAGAGGCCGATCGCCTCGACGTCGCCGGGGGCAAGCTCTCCTTTTCTCATGACATTGCGGACCGACTTGACGGTTGCGTTCCACCAATCCTCAGGATCCTGTTCGCTCCAAAGCGGCTTCGGCGCGTAACACGGATAAGTCTGCAAGTCATCGGCGATAATGACGCCGTCGCCGTTGATCGCCAGCGTTTTCGTCCCTGAAGTTCCGATATCGATTCCTAGAAAAACCATGATATTTACTGCTGTTGGTATGGGAGGTGAAGGGGAACGAAATAATTATACACGAAAACACTGTTTGCCAAAAGCAGTGTCCCGAAATTCCGGAGTGTCAATCCCATGGAAAGCCGACCGTGTTGCTTGAAAAAGATCCGTTGATGTTTATAATATCTATTTGAATTCACAAAACGAACACCCACTTCCCCATACGCCCATGACCCCCACGGAAAAGTACGACGCTTGCATGGAACTCCATCGAAACGGCAAAATCGACGAAGCGGTCGACGCCCTGCAAAAGTTGGTCGCGGAACACGCCGATTGTGCCTTGGCCTACAACGCTCTGGCGGCGTTCGCCAAGAAAAAAGGAGATACCGCCGCGGCGATTCGTTATGCGGAAAAGTATTGCGAACTGGTGCCGGAAGACTCGTTCGGCTACACCATCCTGAGTTCGTATTACGTCGAGACGGGCAATCACGCCGCCGCCGAAGAAGCGCTCGGTCGCGCTTTCGAATTGCGTTTCAAATAGTAAAAACAACCCCCTCCTACGAGCCGGGACCTATTGGTCCCGACTGATTTTGACCGAGTTGCGATCGACTGCCATGGCCGTCCAGTACGTCAAGCGTCTCCAGATGATCTTCGATCTGCGTCGAACATCGATCCCCGGTACCGAGTTGCCGCCGGGATTTCAATTCGTTCCGTGGAATCCGTCGCTCCTTCGTGTTCACGCCGAGGTCAAACACCTCAGTTTTCGTAACGACAGCGATGCCGACGTCTTCCCCACGTTCAAACGGCTCGATAGTTGCGTACGGTTGATGGAATCGATTGCCGAAAACAGTTTGTTCGTTCCCGAAGCGACACTCCTGATCTCTCACGGTTCGCCGCCGATCGTTTGCGAATACGTCGCCAACATCCAGGGGCTGCGTGCATCCGGCGAGTTGGGCGCGATCCAAAACGTCGCCGTTCTTCCCTCGTTCCGGAAACGCGGTCTCGGTCGGGCCGTGGTGCTCGGTTGCCTGCAAGGATTCAGGAAAGTCGGCGTGCAGCAGGTTTCGCTCGATGTCACCGCGGACAACGTGACGGCGGTTCGCCTTTATGAACGAATCGGATTCCAAGCCGTTCGCGTCCATTTCAAGGAAACGTACAAAATCGATTAGGCCATGCGATTTCACGAAACGACCGAACCCGCTGACATCGAACGAATCGCCGCTCTTGCCGCGGAAATCTGGCGGGAGCACTATACCGACCTGATCGGCGCGGAACAGGTCGAATACATGCTCCGCCGTTTTCAAAGCGCCGAAGCGATCACACGACAAATCGAAAAAGAGGGATGCCGCTATTTCGTCGCCGAAGAAGACGGCGATTTTCTCGGATACTGCGCCGTTCAGGACTCCGGCGAACCGAACCGGCTTTTCCTGAGCAAGTTTTATGTGCGAAAATCGTGCCGTGGCCGCGGTATCGGGAAGGAGATGCTCCGGCACGCCGTCGGGTGTTTCAAGGCATTCCCGTCGACGATCGTCTGGTTGACCGTCAACAAAGGGAACGCCGGATCAATCGCCGCCTACGAAAAACTCGGTTTTCGCATCGCCGGTGAACTCGTCACGGATATCGGCGGCGGGCACGTCATGGACGACTATTGCCTGGAATGCCCGGTTGAATCTCTCGTTGAGCCGGTACGCCGCCCCGTTCCGTGTTGATCCCGGGCCCCTGCACGGGCGACCCGGGCTTATACGAAACACTGCCGTCCCCGTAGGGATCGATCCGGTACCCCCATTTTTCGAGATAAAATTCTCGCGGCTTGAATGCGTCGCCGATCTTTGTCAACTCGGCTTGAAGTTTGCCGTCCAATTCGTTGCGCAATTCGGCGAAGGCGGGATCGCTGACGAGATTTCGGCGTTGCCAAGGATCTTTATGGTTGTCGAAAAGCATCCAGGGACGTTCCAGGTTGCGAACGAACGTATACCGCTCCGTCCGGACTCCACGATACTCGACAAGGAACGGAATGAACGGCGACACGCACATGATCAAGGCGGCCCGATCCGGTCCGGCGCCGCCGCTGCGGACGATCGACGACAGGTCGTCCCCTTCGATCGTCTTCGGGATTTCCAACCCGCAAAGACCGAGCAGCGTCGGCAGGATGTCCGGCGTGTCGATCGGTGTCGCGATTTCCCGTTTCGAAAATTCTTCCGGGCAAACGGAATTCGGACAGCGCAACAAAAACGGCACATGGGCCGATTCGTCATACGGCCATTGTTTCATGAACGATCGAATGCCGTGGCCGCCCATCATGTCGCCGTGGTCCGACGTGAAAACGAGGATCGTGTTCTCGTCCAACCCGGATTTCCGTAACGTGTCGCAAAGGTCGCCGACGCATTTGTCGAGTGCCGTGCAGTGGGCGTAATACCCGGCGAGTTCCTTGCGGGTGAATTCGATCTGGTCCGGCGTCACGTTGGGCGCGAGTTTGAGTTTGTCCGGCGGATACATCGCTTGGTATTCCTCGGGAGCGTTGTTGTGCGGGAAATGCGGCGTCCCGTACGAAAGCATGAGCAGGAACGGCTTGTCGATTCCTTGGCGGGATTCCAACCACGTTTGGGCGTCGGCCGTCTGGGCGAAGGCGTCATAGCCGTCCCAAAATTTCTTTTCCCTCGACGTCCCTTCATAGTAATGGGATTTTTGGTAGTTGTGATCGCATTCGGCCGACTTCCAATAATCGTAACCGTGACGTCGTTCCGGCGGAATATACGCGTCCCGGCCGTGTCCGTCGATGTGCCATTTTCCGATATGCGCCGTGTCGTAACCGGCAGCCTTGTAGATGTCCCCCATGCAAAGTTCCGTCGACGGCAAAGCGATGTCGTTGACGAACATTCCCGTCGTGGTCGGATATCGTCCCGTTTCAAGCGAAGCCCGGGACGGCGTACAGACGGGACAAACGGAAACAGCGTTACCAAAACGAATGCTCTGCGCAGCGAGGGAATCGATCCGGGGCGTTTTCACGTTCGGGTCTCCGGCGTGTCCGAAGGCCGAAGCCCGCCACTGATCGGTCAGCACGAAAACGACGTTCGGTTTTTTCGTCTCCCGGCTGAAAAGCGGGACGGCGAAAAAAACGGCGGCGAATATTGAAAACGATAAAACAAATGATTTCATGGTCGTTGGGGGTGCTTGATGCTCCTGTTTTTAGCCGCCCGGCGATACGTGTTATGTCGCGTTTATCAATCGAAATCGAGCTCCAACGGGTCGCCTGTTTCCCGTTGCAGGCATTTCAGTTCGGCGTAGAGTTCCTTGATTTTCAGTGCAAATTCCGGCGACTCGGCAAGATTTTTCATTTCGGACGGATCATTCTTCACGTCGAACAAGAGGACGGTCTTCGACTTCGGGTAGAGGATCATTTTGAAATCCCCCCGGCGGACCATGCGTTGCATTTGTTGAAACGCACCGTAAATCGACGGATACTGTTCCGTTCGTTCTCCCCGAAGAAGAGGCAGAAGGCTCTTGAATTGGACGTGTTTCGTAACCGCCGTCGTGCAGGAGACGCGACCAGAAATTCGATTCGTAACGATTTTTCTCGACAGGATCGGTCGCTGTTTTTTGGTCCGGAAATCCGCGGTCCATTTCGACCTTGGCGTGCCAGAGAAACCGACCCGTGTTGATCATTCCCCGACTGGCAATGCAAATCGCTCCATGCCAACCGCCTTGATTATAAGCGTTCGAAAAGACCGTTCCTTGATCGGCGAGACGATCGAGGTTCGGCGTCTTGACGACCGGATGGCCAAGCGAACCGAGCGTCGCAAACGTCTGGTCATCGGCGTAGATGAACACGATATTCGGCTTCTGCTTGTTCGGCTCCGTGTTTTTCGTCGGGGCGACCATCGGTTCTCGGCGAACGTCGATTTTTTCCATGCATCCTTTGAACATGGGAAGCGAAATTCCCGTAACGCTTCCGCCGAGGTCGGTCCCGATCTGCATTCCTTCGCCGGGATCCAGCGGAATGAAGCCCGGCAGCGGAATCGTCATGACTTTTTCAGCATCGACGTGAAGCTCCGCATTTCCCGCCGGCGTGATGATTCCTTTTATTGTTACGGCTCCGGAAACGGCTTTCGAACTTTCCGCACGAAATATTTTTCCCTCGACACGAACCGCGAAACCGGGCTTTCCCGACTTCAGGTAAAGTGCGTAACCGTTTTTCGTACCGCCATAAGCGAGAATCATACCGTCCGGTTTCTCCGTGTCGAACGTCGCCGACACGCTCCAAGGCGTTTCCGCACAATGCAAGGCGGGAGACTTGCCGACGTCGAGGTATGTCTCACCATCGAAATAACGTCCGTGAACTCTTTTTATTGAAACGGTTTCCGGTTTTCCCTCGACGGAAATTTTGTGATGCTTGCCGGACGAGTCGACGATCTTTCCCTTTTTCGTGAAGTCGATTTCCAGTTTCAAGCCCGGAACCGTGTCGGGGACTATTTTCGTTACATCGTCCGACTTCCACGGCCAAGGGAGGACTTTTGCCCGGAGAGCCCAGTCGTTCCAAGTTTTTGCCATCCCTTCGACCCGATCGGGATGCCGAGCGGCCAAGTCATGCATCTCGCTCCGATCGGCTTCGAGATCGTACAGCTCCCAAACGCCTTTCGGTCCCTTGGCAACGAGTTTCCATTTTCCGTCACGGATGGCACGATTCCCCTCGTGTTCCCAAACGAGCGGTTTGGTACGTCCCAGCGAAATGCCGGAGAAACCGGGAACAAGGCTCGTTCCCTCCGCCGAAATAATATCGTTACCGTTATGCTTTTCCGGATATTCGGCCCCTGCAAGATCGATGCATGTCGCCATCACGTCGGGGAGCTGTCCCGGCTCGCGGAAAAATTTACCCCGCATCGACTCGGCGACTTTCGAGGGTGAATGAACGATCAACGGCGTCGAGATTCCTCCTTCGTGAACCCAGTGCTTGTATTCCCGGTACGGCGTGTTCGAGGCATTGGCCCAACCGCGACCATAGGCGACGAACGTATCTTTCGGGCCCGGCATCGCTCCGATTCCTTTCAACAGCGCAAAGCCTTCACGGGTTCTCGCATCGTAAAACGACCGTTCATTGACGATTTCATCCTTCGGTACCGGTTCGAATTCCGGCTTTCCCGGGTGCTTTATCTTGCCGTTTTTGCCGCGTCCGACTTCCTCGGCACAGGCGCCGTTGTCCTGGAGGAACATCACGACGGTGTTTTCGTACAGACCGGTTTCCTTGAGCGCGTCGACAATCTGTCCGATGCCGCGATCCATTTCCGTAACCATGGCGGCGTAAACTTCCATGCAGCGGCTCTCCCACGGCTTGTTCTCGACGTCCTCCCATCGTTGGGCTTGTGGGGAAAGCTCCCAGTGTTTGTCGATCAAACCCATGTCGAGCATTCGGGCATATCGGGCTTCCCGGACCGGTGCGTACCCGGTGTCGTATTTCCCTTTGTTCTTGGCAACGGCATCGGCGGGAGCCTGCATCGGCCAGTGAGCCGCCGTGTAAGCGACGTACATAAAGAACGGCTTGTCCGGTGTTTGCGTCTTGTGCTCCTTGACGAAGCGCACGGCGTGGTCGCTGATCGCATGGGTCAGATAATATTCGTCCGGTTTGTACTCGGGATCGGCGTGAGCGGAAATCGGCGTATTGTCGCGCACCAGGCAGAACGGGTCGAAGTAATTCGCGGCGCCGCCGATCAAGGTGTATCCGCGATCGAATCCCCGTTGGAGCGGCCAGTTGTGGTTCGAACCTTTCGGCCTCGCCTGGTCGGTAACGTGCCATTTTCCGACTTGATAGTTGCGATAATTCGCCGTCCGCAACACCTCGGCAATCGTGACGGCATTGAAGGAAAGGTCGCCGCGATAACCGGGGAGATTCTTGTTGTCGGTCATGTGTCCCATGCCCGCCTGATGCGGATGCAGCCCCGTGAGGAGCGAAGCACGGGTCGGACAACAACGAGCCGTATTGTAAAACTGCGTGAACCGGACACCGCCTGAAGCAAGTTTGTCGAGGCACGGCGTCTCGATCTCGCCGCCGTAACAGCCGAGGTCGGAATAGCCCATGTCATC